>DATFOS010000177.1:0-119988 GCA_035265325.1 Acidimicrobiales bacterium | reverse complement strand
CGCTCGTCGCGTACGACGCGCCTCCCGACGTCGCCGAGGCCCTGGGCGTGGGCGACCGGTTCGCGGTCGAACCGGGGTGCGACGGTACCGTCCCGGTGACGCTGATGCTGGCCGACTACCGGCGCGCCGCCTGGGGGGCGTCGGCCCACGTATCGCTCTCGGTCCCGGCCCGGCCCCTCCTCGGCGGGCTCGATGGCCCCGGCGCCCCGGATCGGGCGCCCGCCCGGCCCCTCCTGTGCCAGAGCGTCACCAACACCGCCTTCTACGACCAGGCCATGTATTGGGCGCTGGGCGTGTCCGGCGCGCTGGGCTCGATCGTGATGGCGGTGCTGCCGGACACGGTCGCCGTCCGGGTGGCCGTCGGCCGCGAGCACGCCCTCACGGTCACGCTGCCCCGCCCGGCCCTGGCGCCCGTTGCAGCCGTGCCACCGCCCGGCACCGGCGACGCCGAGGCGTACACCTGTGTCGGCGACCGACCCCGCCGGGTCCGGTTCCGGATGGAGGTGCCACCGGCGGAGGTCGACCCGGCCATGGTGACGGTCGAGCCCGGCACCGGGCCGCTGGCCGATGCCGTCCGCTCCCTCCAGGCCCCCGGCCCGCCGACCTCGTGCCGCTGGGGAGAGCGCCTCGCCCTCATGATCCAGGAGCCCCACCTCCTGGTGGACGACGCCCCCCGACCCCCCACGCCGGGACGCGCCGGGCCGGCGAGGCTCACGGGCTTCCACCCGTCGTAGCCGCCGCCCCGCCGCCGGCCCAGCCCCCGCGGAGCGGGATGTGCGTGGCGGTGGCCGATGGAGTTGGATCGGGGGATGGCCTGGTGGGCGTGGTGCCTGGTGGGGGCGGGATGCCTGCTGGCGAGCTGGGTCGTGCTCGTCGTGCTGGCGGCCCGGCTGCCCCCGGGGACGCTGCGCGAGCTGGCCGGGTTCCTGCCCCACTGCCTGCGGCTGGTGCGGCGGCTGCGCAAGGACCCCTCGGTGCCGCGCCGGGCCAAGGTGGCGGTGGTGCTGGCCGGCCTGTGGGTGCTCTCGCCCATCGACCTCGTGCCGGAGTTCCTCCCGGTCATCGGGCCGCTCGACGATGTCGTGGTCGTGGCGCTCGCGCTGCGCTACGCCGCCCGTGCGGTCCCGCGGGCGACGCTGCTGGCCGCCTGGGACGGCGACCCGCGCACGCTGGAACGCCTGCTCGGGCCCGCCGGTCCCGAGGTGCCGCCGCGCTGATCAGGCCGGCGAGCGGGCGGCCTCGGCGAGCCGGGCGCCGTTCGTGGCCCGGAGGGTGAGGCGGTACGGCCCGAGGGCGAACGTGCAGCGGACGCCGCGGCGGGTCTCGCGGCAGGACAGCTCGATCACCACGCCGTTCCGCTCCCAGGCGGACAGGACGTCGACGCAGGCCAGGGCGTTGCGGGAGCCGAAGCTGATGGAGAGCGGGCTGCCGGCGGGGATGTGCAGGTGGCCGAGCCGGGCCGGCTCGAGCGCCACCAGGTCGACGATCGACGAGTAGGCCCCGCGTTCGACGTGGACCACCTGGCACGCCACGTCGAACCGCAGACGTCCACTGGTCCGGTACGGGTTCCTCATGGCTTGCTCCTGGCGCCGTCGCTGCTCGTGGTGCCGGCCGCTTCCCCGCCCGGATCGGGGGAAACGGACGGCGGGTCGAGCGCCGGCGGCCGCCACACGTCCCAGGCGGCGAGCGCACCGACCACCAGCGTGGCGAGCAGGGACAGGGTGAGCGGCGCCACGACCGTCGCCGTCGGTGCCAGCAGGCCGAGGGCCGCCACGGCCACCAACCGCGGCACGGACACGGTGTGGAACAGCACCGCCTTGAACAGGGCGTGACCGGCCACGAAGAGGGCCGGGCCGCCCAGGACGGTGGCGGCGGTGACGAGGGCCGTGGTCCCGGTCGGGTCGCTGAGCGCCAGTTCGTCGCCGACCGCGGTGACGATGATGCCGGCCACCATCGGCACGTGCAGGTAGGTGTAGGCCGAGCGCCCCAGCCGGCCCGGGTCGTGGTGGCGGGCGATCGTGTCGGCGGCCCGCTCGGCGTGGTAGTCGAAATACACCCACCACAGCGCCACGTTCCCGCCGAACGCCACGGCGAGGGACGCCACGGTCGTGGCGGTCGGCTCGTCGTCGGCGAACGTGGCGCCGGTCGCCAGGATCGACTCGCCGAACGCCACGATGAGGAACAACTGGCAGCGCTCGGCGAGGTGCTGGCCCTCGATGTCCCAGTCGGTGGTGGTCGACCGGCCGTGGCCGGGCACCCGGAAACCCACGGCCGGGGCGGAGTAGTCGACGATCAGGGCGGCGACCCACAGCACCACCCGGGCCGGTCCCATGACGACGCCGCCTGCCAGCCACAGCACCGCCGAGCCCAACGCCCAGGTGAGCGCCCGTTGCTGGTCGAGCAGGCGGGCGCGGTCGGCCTCGTCGCCCCGCCGGCGCAGGGCGACGACGGCGTAGGCCGTCCGCCCGACCTGGATGGACACGTAGGCGCCGGCGAACCAGAGGCCCCGGTCCCCGAGCGCCTCGGGCACGGCGGCGGTCATGACCAGGCTGGCCAGCATGATGAGCACGAGGACCATCCGGACCGGCCGCCGGTCGGGGTCGAACCAGTTCGTGAACCAGGCGGTCGACACCCACGCCCACCACAGCGGGAGCAGGAACAGCAGGCTCTCGAGCGCACCGCGCCAGCTCAGGTCGCCGGCCAGGCGGGCGGTCACCTGGGTCACGCCGACGACGTAGACGAGGTCGAAGAACAGCTCGGTGAACGTGACCTCCGTCCGCCCGTCGGGCGCCCGGAGGACCTCGTCGTCCGAGGTCTCGTCCGTCGCCATCGTCCGGGGCTACCCGGCCGCCCGTGGCCTAGTCACGCCGGCCGCCGGCACCGCTCCGCCATCGAGCGAGCTGCTGGCGGAGGCCAGGATGGTCGCCACGGTGGTGCTCCCGGGTCGGTGGGGGCCGGTGCCGTCTGCACGTGCACGACCGCGGGCCGGGCGACTCATCGCCGGGTGGGACGAAACGCGGTTGCGCCCAAGGCGGGGGAGGGCGAGGGTGGCGGCGTGACGAGGCGACCGGGCATGCGATTTCGGTGCCCTCGGCCCGCGACGGGCCGGGGGACGGGCGTGGCGCGCTGAACCGCGGCGCCCGCCGGCTCCGGCGGGTTTGCGAGCGGGCCGAGGGTCGACCGACCTGACCGTCCCGCTCACCTCCGGAGTGCTTCGTGCCCACCCATCTCACGCCCGCCCAACGCGTGCATGACCTCGCCGTCCGCGACCTCACCGACCCTGCCGCCGGCCCCCACGCCATCCAACTCGTGGTCGACGCTGCTGTGACCGCCCTGTCCGCCGCCTGGGGCCCGACCGTCGAGGTGCGCCTCGGTCGAGGTCCCCGGGTCGTCGACCTCGCCGACAACTACGACCGCCTCCGCTACCCGCCCGCTGCCGTCACCCGCGACGCCCGCTACACCCGCTACGTCGACGACGACCACGTCCTGCGCAGCCACACGAGCGCCCTGGTGCCGCCGGCGCTGCGGGGCCTGGCGGCCGAGGGGGAGGCCGGGCCGGACGACGTGCTGCTCGTCTGTCCCGGCATCACGTACCGCCGCGACGCCATCGATCGCCTCCACACCGGCACGCCCCACCAGCTGGACCTCTGGCGCATCGCCCGCCGCCCGCTCGGCATCGCCGACCTCGCCGGCATGGTGCGGGCGCTGCTCGACGCCCTCCTGCCCCGCCGGACCTGGCGGTGGGCGGCCCGCACCCACCCGTACACGTTGCTCGGCCGTCAGGTTGACGTCCTCGACGGCGACGAGTGGGTCGAGGTGGGGGAGTGCGGCCTCGCCCACCGAGAGGTCCTGGCTGGGGCCGGGCTCCCCGTGGACGCACCCGGCGGCGCACGGCCCGGCGAGGCGGGCGGCTGGGCCGGCCTGGCGCTCGGGATCGGGCTCGACCGCCTCCTGATGCTGCGCACGGGCGTGCGGGACATCCGCCTGCTGCGCTCGTCCGACCCCCGCGTGGCGGCGCAGATGCTCGACCTGGCGCCCTACCGGCCGGTGTCTCACCTGCCGGCCGTGACGCGGGACCTGTCCCTCGCCATCCCGGCCGACGACGCCGCCGAAGACCTGGGCGATCGGGTGCGGGAGGCGCTCGGCCCCGACGCCGACCTCCTGGAGGCGGTCACGGTCCTGTCCGAGGTCGGGTACGACGACGTCCCGCCGGCGGCCCGGGCCCGCCTCGGGATGGACGCGTCGCACAAGAACGTGCTGGCCCGCATCGTGGTCCGCCCCCTCGACCGCACGCTCACCGACGCCGAGGCCAACGTCCTGCGCGACCGCGCCTACGCCGCCCTCCACCGGGGCCGGGCCGGCCAGTGGGCCGTCACCCGTCGGTGACGGCGGTGTTCTGGCAGGCCGTGAGGAGCCAGCGGCCGTCCTCCTTGGCCATCACGTAGAGCGGCGAGCCGTCGTGCTCGCCGGGGATCGGGTCGCCGGCGAGGGTCACCGGCTGCTGGCGGACCTTGACCGCGGCCACGTCCGGCCGGATGAAGAGGACGTGCTCCACGGTGTACGTGGCGGTCGACGCCGCCATCGCCCCCGGCAGGGCCCGGGCGGTGAAGGCGGCGATCGCCTCCCGCCCGAACAGGCGCCTGCCGGCCGCGGTCGTCCAGATGGCGTCGGGGCGGAACAGGGACACGAACTCGTCCACGTCCTCCGTCTGTTGGGCATGCTGGATCGTCGCTACGACGGCGTGGATGGCGGCGAGGTCGGCCGCCGTCGTGTCGGTGTCGGTCGTGCGCATGCCACGCAGGCTCACACCTCGAGCCACGTTGAGGTCAAGCGCGGGCCGGTCGTCGCCTCTGCCGCGATGGCTGAGCACCCGCCCAGCCTCCCACCTTGACCGGTCGGTCAATCGAGAGTACCCATGCGGGAGGGCGTGACCGGAGGGAAGGGAACGGCGTGAGCGAACGGGTCCCGTTGGTGGACTACCTGGTGCTGGGGGACGACCCGCACCTGGTGGCGCAGGAGTGCACGGCGTGCGGGGCGCGGTTCTTCGACCGACGCAACGCCTGCGCGGCGTGTTCCGGCACGTCGTTCGCGCCGGTGACGGTGGCGACAGAGGGCGAGGTGCGGGCGTTCACGATCGTCTCGATGGCGGCGCCGGGCATCCCGGTGCCGTTCGTGGCGGCGGTCGTGGACTGCGACGGGACAAGCGTGCGCGGCAACCTCGTGAACGTGCCGCCGGACCCGGAGCACGTGTCGTTGGGGATGAAGGTCCGGCTCACGACGGTACCGGTGGGCACCGACTCGACCGGCACCGAGGCGATCGGGTTCGGGTTCGAGCCGCAGGAGGGCAGCTGACCATGGCGACCGACGACGTCTGGATCCTCGGGATCCACATGACCAAGTTCGGCAAGCACCTCGACAAGGACGCCGTCGACCTGGCGTCCGAGGCCACCATGGCCGCCCTGGCCGACGCCGGGGTGACGATGAAGGACGTGGGCGTCCTCGCCGCCGGCAACCTCATGAACGCGGGCGCGGGCATCGGCCAGCAGCTGCAGAAGCAGGTCGGCCAGACGGGCATCCCGGTCTACAACGTGGCCAACGCCTGCGCCACGGGGGCGACCGCCCTGCGCACGGCGATCATGGCCGTCAAGGCGGGCGAGACCGAGGTCGGCCTGGCCGTCGGCGTCGAGAAGCTGGCGGGCGCCGGCCTGCTGGCCGGAGCGGCCCGCAAGAAGGAGGGCGACACCTGG
The DNA here is from genome assembly GCA_035265325.1 of Acidimicrobiales bacterium. Classification (GTDB taxonomy): domain Bacteria; phylum Actinomycetota; class Acidimicrobiia; order Acidimicrobiales; family VFJN01; genus DATCLS01. Next base: position 114,241 of record DATFOS010000177.1, on the reverse strand, counting down.
GCGCCCGACGGCCGCTACGGCGCCGTCGCCCCGATCGACGGGCGCATCGGCACCGAGACCATGCCGGGCGTGTTCGCCCAGATCGGCATGGAGTACGGCCACCGCTACGGGGGCACGAGCTTCGAGCTGTTCGCCCGCATCAGCGAGAAGAACCACGCCCACTCGACGCTCAACCCGCTGGCCGCCTACACGAAGAAGATGTCGCTCGAGCACATCATGGGCGACGTGATGATCGCCTACCCGAACACCCGGCCGATGTGCTCGGCCAACTGCGACGGGGCCGCCGCGGCGGTGGTCGTGAGCGGCGAGAAGCTGGCCACGCTGTCGGCCGAGCAGCGCCGGCGGGCGATCAAGGTGTCGGCGTCGGTGCTGACGACCGACCCGTGGGAAGAGGCCTGCCAGGTCCTCCCGGACGTCAACACGCTCACGCGCAACGCCGCCACCCAGGCTTACGAGCAGGCCGGGGTGAGCCCGGAGGACCTCGACCTGGTCGAGCTGCACGACTGCTTCGCCACGGCCGAGCTCGTCCACTACGACAACCTGATGCTGTGCGCCCCGGGCGAGGCGGTGCCGTTCTTCGAGTCGGGCGCCACGTGGCGGGACGGCAGCACGCCGGTGAACGTGTCCGGTGGCCTGGAGTCGAAGGGCCACCCGATCGCGGCGACCGGCATCGCAAACATCTGGGAGGTGTGCCACCACCTCCGGGGCGAGGCGGGCGACCGCCAGATCGAGGGTGCCACCGTGGGCTTGGCCCACGTCATCGGCCTCGGCTCCGCCTGCGGCGTCCACGTCCTGGAGAAGTCGGCCGCCTGAGCCTGCGGCCGGTGCGTCCGGCCCGGCGCCCGGCCCCGGAAACCCGCTGCGGGCGGGCGCCGGGCCGGGCGTAGGTTCCGGGCGTGGACATCGTGCGGAGCCACGAGGAACTGGACGCCCTGTACGGCGAACCGGTCCCCACGGCCGTCACCAAGGAGCTGGACCACCTGACGCCGCTCCACGCCGGCTACGTGGAGGCGTCGCCGTTCGTGCTCGTGGCCTCGTGCGGCCCGGACGGGCTCGACTGCTCGCCGCGGGGCGACCCTGCCGGGTTCGTCCGCGTGGTCGACGAGCGAACGCTGATGATGCCCGACCGGCGGGGCAACAACCGGCTCGACACCCTGCGCAACCTAGTCGTCGACCCCCGCATCGGCCTCCTTTTCCTCGTCCCCGGGGTCGGGGTGACGCTGCGGGTCAACGGCACCGCCGTGGTCACCACCGACCGGGCGCTGCGCGAGAGCTTCGCCATCGCCGGGAAGCTGCCGGCCACGGTCATCGTGGTCAGCACGACGGCCGTCTACACGCAGTGCCCCAAGGCCCTGATCCGCTCGCACCTCTGGGACGCCTCGCGCCACCGCGACCCCGCCGAACTGCCCTCGGTCGGCCAGATCATGGAGTACATCACCGCCGGCGAGTTCGACGGGGCGGGCTACGACGCCGGCTACCCGGAGCGGGCCCGCCAGACGATCTACTGACGCCGGGCCGTGACGGCCCAGGCCGTGCCGTCGACCGGGATGCCGTCGGTGGTGGCCCGGGCCGCGAGGGCCTCCCGCACGGCGGCGATCGCCCGCTCGCGGGCGGCGTCGTCGGGAGCGCCGGCGAGCAGCGCCCGGCCGGGGCCGCTCGACACGACGTAGTCCATGGCCAGCTCGAGGGCGTCCGTGCCGCCCAGCCGTTGGGTGCGGGTGTGCGGCTCGATCGCCACGTCCGACCAGCCCGTCGCGGCCAGGATCCCGGCAGTGCGATCGGCGTCGGCAAGGGCGAACGCGCCGGGGGCGCCCGGGGCGCCGAAATCGGGGAACGGCACGTGCGCCAGGGCAGCCGCCGCCGGGACGGTCACCCACTCCTGCCGGTCCGCCGCGGCCCACGCCAGCACGGCCAGCCGCCCGCCGGGCCGCACCGACGCGGCCAGGTGAGCGAACGCGGCGACCGGGTCGTCGAAGAACATGATCCCGAACCGGCTGATCACGACGTCGTGGTCGGCGCCCACGTCGTCGGTCTGCGCGTCGGCCACGGCGAAGCGCAGGTGGTCGAGCCCGGCGGCGGCCGCCCGCTCCCGGGCGCGGGCGACCATGACGCTCGACAGGTCGACGCCGAGGACGGCGCCGGACGGGCCGGTGCGGGCGGCGGCGTCCAGCGAGGTCGTGCCGAACCCGCAGCCGACGTCGAGGACGTCCTCGCCCGGCCCGATCGCCGCCACGTCGGCGAGCAGCTCGGCCCACGGTGCCAGCGTCCCGTCGTAGCGTTCCTCGAGGCGGACCCACGCTGCTCCGCTCTCGCCGTCCCACAGGTCCCTCATCGCCTGGTTGGCCACGCCCGTCCCTCCGTTGTCGTCGCTGGATGATCGCTTGCGGGGCGCATCGTCGCGACGTGAAACAAGGCGGAGGCATCGCCCTCCCACGCTCAGCGCCGGCGCTGGGTGGTGGCGCTCAGCCGTCGTCGGGCTCCGCGGCCGCCTGGGCCTGGGCGCGTCGGCGGCGCTTGCCCTCGTGCATGGCCTGGACCCGGGCCACGGGGATGGCGTGGCCCTCCGCTACCAGGTCCGGCGGCAGCGTCTGGGTCGGCGGCATGTGCTCGGCCCACGGGTCGGCGTCGCCGAGGCGCTCGACGGCGGTGTGCACGGTGAAGTCGGACGGGGCGACCCCGTCGAGGTCGTCCCACGCCAGGGGGAACGAGACCGGCGTCCCCGGTCGGACGCGCGGGCTGTAGGCGGCGATCACCGTGGCCCCGCCGGCCCGGGTGGGGTCGACGAACACCTTGCCGGCGCGGTCCTCCCGGATGAACGCCGTGGTGGCGATCGACGGGCCCAGCGCCGCGGCGCGAGCGGCCACGGCGCGGGTGGCGGCGGCCGAGTCCTCGGTGGGGACGTCGGGGCCGATGGGCACGAACACGTGGAGCCCCTTCGCCCCGCTGGACTTCACGGCGCCGGCCAGCCCAAGGTCGGCGAGCGCCTGCCGGACGAGGTGGGCGACCGCCACCACGGCCCCGAAGTCGCTGCCCTCCGGCGGGTCCAGGTCGAGGACCATGTGCGTCGGCCGGTCCAGGCGCTCCGCCGGGACCAGCGTCGGGTGGTACTCGACGGCTCGCTGGTTGGCGAACCACAGCAGGGTCCGACGGTCGTTGCACAGGGCGTAGCGGACGTTGCGCTTCGACGTCTCCGCCCAGTACGACGTCGTCCGCACCCAGTCGGGCGTGTACTTGGGGACGTTCTTCTGCATGAACGCCTCCTGGCCCCGGTGCACGCGGACGACCGAGAGCGGCCGGTCGGCCAGTACGGGGAGGATCCGGTCAGCCACGGCGTCGAGGTACTCGACCAGGTCGCGCTTGGTGGCGCCGGCCCCGTCGAACAGCGGCTGGTCGAGGTTGGTGAGCTTCACCCCGTCCCGCTCGCCGTCGCCGTCCTTCGTCGTGGCGTCGGTGCCGGCCATGCCGGGACGCTAGCGAGGTCGCCGCCCCCTCTACGGTGCACGCCCGTGGAGAAGGGACGCGTGATCGACCTCGGCGGGCAGGTCGCGGTGGTGAAAGGCGGCAACGGCGCATGAGCGCCCCGCACGACCGGATGGCCCGGACGGCGCTCCAGATCGCCGTCCGGGCTCGCCCGGTTGCCGCCGGCGTTGGCCTTACCAGCGGTGGGCGACGTCGATGACCAGGCGGGAGCCGCCGTCGGCCGAGCGGAGCACGAACGTCCGGAACGGCAGCCGGGCCCGCACGCCCAGCCCGATCGTGGACTGGCCCTCGTACGTGGCACCCCAGGCCACCTGCCGGAAGGTCGTGAACCCGCTGACGTTCACGGCGTGGTAGCGGTCGGCCGGCGAGTAGGTCGGCCGGCCGTAGTCGTCATGGGCGGGGGCGCGGACCAGCACCTGCAGGAACGCGCCGCCGCTCAGCGGCAGGGCCGCGCCCGAGCCGTCCAGGGTCACCTGCGACACGTACCGGACGTCGTACCCGGGCGACAGGCCGGGCCCGAGGTCGACGACCAGCCGGTCGTAGCAGGTGTGGCGACCGGCTCGGAGGTTCACGATGCGGGCCCCGGTGTAGTCCGGGTCCACGTCGGGCAGGGAGCCCCACGTGATCCCGCAGTAGGGGGCCGCCCGGAGGGCGCTGCCGGCCGGGGCCGAGCTCGCCGCCGGGGTGGCCGCCAAGGGCGCGGCCCCGAGGCCGAGCGTCAGTGTGATCGCCGCCAAGGCGACGAACGTGCGTGTCGAGCGCATGGCCCGTTTCCTTCCGTCCTCGCCGCCCGTCCGCCGAGCGGCGCCACACGTACGGACGCCGCCCCCACCGTCCGGGTTGACACCGATGGGAAAGATCCCGGTCGGCCCCACCCCGGGCGGGGCAGGATGGCGGGATGACGGAGGCGTCGGGGGTCGGGGGGTCGGGCGTGGGGACCGTCGTGGGGTTGTGGCGGTTCCCCGTGAAGTCGATGCAGGGGGAGGCCGTCGACACGCTGGTGTTCGTCGGGCCCGGGCCGGGGACCGCCGGCGGGGTGGCGGGCGACCGGGCCTGGGGCGTGGTGGACCGGGCGTCGGGGCGGGTGCTGTCCGCCAAGACCGTGCCGGCGCTGCTGCAGGCGTCGGCCGCCTCCCGGGACCAGGACGCCGTGACGATCACGCTGCCCGACGGGACCGTGCTCGACAGCGAGGACCGGGGCCTCGCCGACGGCGCCCTGTCCGACTGGCTCGGGCGGCGGGTCGAGCTGCGGTCGGCCGCCGGCGACGCCGCGACGGCGTACGAGATGACGTTCGACCCGCCCGACGACGACGCCGAGCTGGTGCCGATCGAGACGCCGCTCGGGTCGTTCTGCGACCTGACCGGGGTGCACGTCCTCACGACCGGGGCGCTGGCCACGATGGCCGCCACCCACCCGGCGGGCGACTGGGCGGTCCGGCGCTTCCGCCCGAACGTGCTCGTCGACACGGGCCCGGCCGCCGGCGACTATCCCGAGGACGCCTGGGTCGGCGGCCCGCTGGCGATGGGAAACGGCCGCGGCGACGGCGGGAGCGATCGCCGTGGCGTCACGCTCGACGTCCTCATGCGGACCGTCCGCTGCGCCGTGCCGCTGCGCGCCCAACCCGCCGCCGGGCCGGCGCCGGCCCTGGCGCGCGACCTGGGCATCTACCGGACGATGGCGGCCGAGCACGAGAACCACCTCGGCGTGTACTGCGACGTCGTGCGGGGCGGGACGGTGGCCGTCGGCGACGAGGTGGGTGTCGGCTAGCGCCGGCTCCCGTACCGTTCAGGGCGTGGAGAGGCCCGCCGCCGCGCCGCTGTTCCACCTGGTCGCCCGGACCGGCCACCCCGACTTCCTCGACTTCCCGTGGGACCGGCCGCTGGCCGAGTGGGACGACTCCCGCCTGGTGGACTACGCCCGCGGCATCTCGCGCCACGTGGTCCGGTTCGTCTCGGAGGCGGGCCGGGCGTACGCCCTGAAGGAGACCTCGCTCGCGCTGGCCGAGCGCGAGTACGGCCTCCTCGGCTGGCTGGCCGAGGAGAACCTGCCCGCGGTCGAGCCGGTCGGCGTCGTCCGGGGCCGCAGCGACGCGGACGGGCGTCCCCTGCCGTCCGTCCTCATCACCCGCCACCTCGACTTCTCGCTCCCGTACCGCACCCTCTTCACCGGGCGCGGCGTGCCGGACCTGCGCAGCCGGCTCATCGACGCCCTCGCCGTCCTGCTGGTGCGGCTGCACCTCAACGGGTTCTTCTGGGGCGACTGCTCGCTGTCGAACGTCCTGTTCCGCCGCGATGCCGGCGCCTTGGCCGCGTACCTGGTCGACGCCGAGACGGGCGAGCGGCGGCCGCAGCTGTCCGACGGCCAGCGGGGCCACGACCTGACCGTCGCCACCGAGAACGTGGCCGGCGAGCTGCTCGACCTCGGAGCGGCCAGGCGCCTGCCCTCCGACGTCGACCCGCTGGAGACGGCCGAGGCCCTCGACCGCCGCTACACCGAGCTGTGGACCGAGCTGACGCGGGAGGAGGTCGTCGCCCCCGGCGAGCGGCACCGGGTCGAGGCCCGGCTGCGGCGGCTCAACGAGATGGGCTTCGACGTCGAGGAGTTCGAGCTGGTCCGCACGGCCGACGGGCCGGAGCTGCGCGTCGTGGCCCGGGTGCTGGAGGAGGGCCACCACGCCCGCCGGCTGGCCGCCCTGACCGGCCTGCGGGTCCAGGAGAACCAGGCCCGGCGGCTGCTGAACGACATGGCGGAGTTCCGGGCGTGGGCCCAGCGGACCACCGGCCACGACATGCCCGAGGCCGTCGCCGCCTACCGCTGGCTCACCGAGGCGTTCGAGCCGGCGCTGGCCCGCGTCCCGCCGGACCTCCAGGAGCGGCTCGACCCCGCGGAGCTGTTCCACGAGATCCTCGAGCATCGCTGGTACATGGCCGAGGCGCTGCAGCGGGAGGTGACGACGGAGGAGGCCGTCGACGACTACGTCGAGACCGAGCTGCGCGACCGCACGGGCGAGCTGCGCATCCTCCCCGAACCCGACCCGGACGCCGACGCCCTCGCCACCGACCCGACGCTCTAGCCGGCGCTGTGGTCGGCGCCGAACGTGAGCCCGGCGGAGGCCCCGCCGCCGGCCTCGATCACGTCGGTCCGCCGGTGGCGTCCCCCGAGCGCGGCCCGTCGTCCCCGAGGCGCGAGCCGGCGTCCGGTCCGATCCCGCCGTCCGGTCCGGTGTCGGCCCCCTCCCGGAGTGGGAAGCGGTAGGTCTCGCCCCGGTCCAGGTAGTGGACGTCCGTGGGCACCCCGTCCCCGCCGGCCGCCGCCTCCGACACGGCGCGGCGGAAGTCCGCCAGCGGCGAGCGGAAGACCGTGTAGTCGTCGTAGTGGATCGGCACGGTGGTGCGCGGGCGCACGAGGCGCAGCAGGCGGACGCCCTGGTCGGCGTCCATGGTGAGCAGGACGCCGGCCACCCGCGTGCCGCCCAGGTGGAGCAGGCACAGGTCGATGCCGGGGAAGCGGTGGGGCACGTCGGCCAGCCGGTCGTGCATCAGCGTGTCGCCGGTGACGTAGATGCGCAGGCGGTGCCGCCCATCGGTGCTCAGGTCCAGCACCGAGCCCATCACCGGAGGGAGGAGCGACTGCAGCGGCTGGGGGGCGTGCTTGCCGGGCGTCGCCGTGACGGTCAGCCGGTGGTCGTCCCGCACGAACGACTGGGACTCCCACGTCCGCAGCGCCACCGGGTGCGTGAAGCCCTGCGAGCGGAGCTTCCGGGCGCTGTGCGGCTCGGTGACGATCGGGACGGCCTTGTCGAGCTCGCGGGCGGCGACGTCGTCGAAGTGGTCGCCGTGGTGGTGGGAGAGGACCACCAGGTCGAGCGGCGGCAGGTCCGCCGGCTGCAATGCGGGCTCGGTCAGCCGCCGCGACCGCAGGCCCAGCCCGAGGTAGGCGTGGTCGCCGGCGTGGAGGAAGTTCGGGTCGGTGAGCAGGGTGAACCCGCCGACACGGAGCAGGACGGTGGCGGTGCCGACGAACGTGACCTCGCCGACGCCGTCGTCGACCCCGGGCGGGGCGCCGGCCGTCGGTCCGAGCACGATGTCGGGGAGGGAGGCGGTGGTGCTCATGGCGGGCGGGTCCTTCCCCGGCGCGCCGGGGCGACACGCCTTCCTGCCCGCCGCCGTGCCTATGAGAACGGGGGCGACGCCTCCGGCGTCAGCCGGGCGACGGCCGCCAGCCCCGACAGCTCGACGGCCCGGCGGGACGGCGAGTCGAACGGCACGACCAGCTCGAGGGAGATCTGCAGGACGGCGAGCCGGCTCACCAGCGAGAAGAGGAGACGTAGCCCGGCGCTGTCGAGGTACTCGACCGCCCCGAGGTCGACCGACACCTCGGTCGCCTCGTTGCTGATGGCCGCGACGAGGGCGTCCTCGACGGCGCCGGCGTTGGACAGGTCGACCTCACCCACGACGGCGAGGCGCAGCCGCCGCCCGCCGTCGTCCGTCGTCGTGTCGACGTGCGCCGTGGTCATGCCCGGCCCTCCGGCGGCCGACCGAGGCGGCGACGGATCGTCACGGTCGTGCCGTCCGGCCCCCGGTCCACCCGCACGTCGTCGCTGGCGGCCGCGATGAGGCCGCTCCCTCGTCCCCGGTTGGTGCCGCGCGGCTCGCGCCACCCGCCCCGGTCGGACACCGTGATCACGACGCTGCGCTCGTCCCGCTCCGCCCGGACCGTCATGTCCCCGCCCTGCGGGCCGTAGGCGTGCTCGACGACGTTGCTCGTGGCCTCGCCCGCGGCCAGCAGCACGTCGATCGTGTCGGCGCGGCTGGCGCCCGCCTCGGCCAGCCAGCGTCGTAGCCCGGCCCGCACGTCGCCGAGGGCGGAGGCCACGGCGGGGTAGGTCATCTCCAGCGGCTCGGCCGGGCCGAGCTCGGTGCGCCGCAACACCAGGAGCGCCACGTCGTCGAGCGGACGCTCCTGGCCCACCAGGCTGGCCATGACGGTGATGCACACGCGCTCGGGTTCGTCGGGGGTCACGGCGTCGCACAGCTGGGCGAGCCGCTCGACCATCGAGTCGTGCCGCCGCTCGACCAGGCCGTCGGTGTAGAACGCCACGACGCTGCCGGGGTGGAGGTCGACCGGCGTGGCGCGACGCTGGCGCCACTGGGTCACGCCGAGCGGCGGGTCGACGGGCAGCTGCAGGTAGGTGCCGCCGCCCGGGCGCTCCGTGGCCGGGTGGGCGACGATCGGCGCCGGGTGGCCGGCCAGCGACACGTGCATCCGCTCCAGCGAGGGCTCGATCATCGCCACGAGCGCCGTCGCCATCTCGCCGGGCTCGAAGTGCTGGATCTTGCGGTCGACCCGTTCGAGCACGTGGGCCGGGTCGGGCGACGAGGTCAGGGCGTAGGCGCGCAGCGAGCTCCGGATGCGGCTCATGATCACCGCGGCGTGCAGCCCCCGGCCGACGACGTCGCCGACCGTGATGCACACCCAGCGCGACGGCAGCACGAACATGTCGTACCAGTCGCCGCCCACGTCGCCCTGGCCACCGGCGCTGTACCGCAGGGCGCTCTCGAGCCCGGCGACGGTGGGGAGGCGGTCGGGCAGCAGCCTGCGCTGGAGGGCGGCGGCGGCCTTCCGGTCCTCGTCGGCGCGCTGGGCGCGCGTCGCCAGGGCGACCCGCTCGGCCACGACCCGCAGCAGGTCGACGTCGCTCGCGCTGAAGTGACGCTGGGTCAGCGTGCCCACGTGGAGGACGCCGAGCAGATCGCCGGCCACCAGGAGCGGGACGCCGAGCAGCGAGCGCAGGCCCTTCTCCCGCAGGACCGGGTTGAGGACGTCGGCCTTGTCGAGGTCGTCGATGGTGACCGGTCGCCGCTCGGCGGCGATGCGGCCGGCGAACCCCCGCCCGAGCGGGATGCGGACGCCCTGGTAGACCTCCTCCTCGAGGCCCCGGGCCGCGGTGGCGACCAGCTGGCTGCCCGAGTCGTCGAGGAGCAGCACGGCGGCGGTGTCGGCGCCCAGCACGGCGAGGGTGCGGTCGAGCAGCTCGCTGAGGAGGTCCTCGACGCCGAGCTGGGCGAGGCCGGCGTCGGTGAGGGCCTCGATGTCGCGGAGGCGGTCAGCGGCCGCCCCGCCCGTGCTCGTCGTCGCCGCCATGGACTCGGCACTGTACCGAGTCGGTGCGGGGCGCATCGGAGCGCGTATCGGCAGGTCGCCCGACGTGTGTCTCGCCTCAGGACGCGTCCCGCAGCTGATCGGCGGGTGTGGCACCGGTGTGCCGCGAGGGGGTGAAGACGTTGCCGTCCGTCGGTGGGATCGGCTCACGCGTCAGCGTCCCGATCCGGGCCAGCGGCACCACGAGGCGGTCGTAGAGCGGCGGCAACAGGCGGTAGCCGAGGATCACGAGTGGGTTCGCCGGGCCCACCGAGCGGCGCTTGCGGGGGCGGTCCGCCGAGCGGGCCACCGCCCGCGCCACCCGGTCGGCCGACACGACCGGCGGGGGCGGCCGCCCGACGAAGCCGGCGAAGTTCGCCGCCCGCCGGAAGATCGGGGTGTCGACCGCCCCCGGCGCCACCGTGCACACCTTCACGCCCCTGGCGGCCCGCAGCTCGAGCTGGAGGACCCGGGCCAGGCCGTCCTGGCCCCACTTGCCGGCGATGTAGGCGCCCATCCCGGGCACGGGGACGGACGAGAGCAGGGACGTCACCAGGATCAGCGTCCCGTGCTCCTGGCGGCGCAGGACCGGCAGCGCCGCCCGGGCCACGTTCGCCGTCCCGTGGACCGACGTGTCGACCACCCGCTCGAACACCCGGGTGGGCAGGTCTTCGAAGGCGCCGTACGCCATGACGTTGGCGCTGTGGACCACGACGTCGAGGCGCCCGAACACGTCCGTGGCGTGCATGACCAGGGCGTGCACGGATTCCTCGTCCATGACGTCGGTGGGCACGGCCTCGACCGCCGCCGCCCCCGCCTCCCGGCACTCGGCGGCGGCGGTGGCCAGCCCGTCGGCGGCCCGGGCGGCGAGGAGGAGCCGATCCCCCTTCCGGGCGAAGCGCACGGCACACGCCCGCCCGATACCGCTCGAGGCCCCGAGCACGACGACGACCCGGCGATCGTCCGCGCCGTCGTGGGCGGTCTGTCCGTTGCGCACCATGCCCGCCGCTTCCCACGGACCGTGGGCGGAACCCGGCCGACCGCGGTCGCCGGTCTTGCCGGGGCCACCACGGCTCCCCCCCGGGCCGCTGGCGCACCGGGCTGCACTGAACCCGCGGGCTGTCGATTCCCGGGAGGGCCGGGTGTCGGAAGGGTGACGGGCCGCACGGGGCGGCCCGCGGTGCGAGCGACGAGGAGCCGACGTGCGCAAGCTGATCTTGTCCTGCAACACCTCGCTGGACGGGTTCATGGGCGGCCCGGGGGGCGACATGAGCTGGATGGTCGACGACGAGGAGATGGACCACGACTTCACGACCGACATCCGGCAGCGGGCGGACACGATGCTGGCCGGGCGGGCCACCTACCAGAGCTTCGAGGGGGCGTGGCCGGCGATGGCGGCCGACGGGAGCCTCACGCCGGAGATGGCCGCCTTCGCCCGCTGGATGGTGGAGACGCCCATCGTCGTCTTCTCCCGCTCGACGCCGCAGCTGGGGATGCCGACCGCCCGCCTGGCCCGGAGGGGGATCGCCGAGGAGGTCGCCGACCTGAAGGCGCAGCCGGGTGGCGACATCGCGATCTTCGGCGGGGCGAGCACGGTGGCCGAGGTGGTCCGGCTCGGGCTGGTCGACGAGTACTGGTTCAAGCTGGAGCCCGTGGCGGTGGGCCGGGGCCTGGCGGTGTTCGGTCGGCTCGACGCCCCGGCGGACCTGGCCCTCGTGTGGAGCAAGGTGTACCGGTCCGGCGTCGTCGGGGTGCGGTACGAGACGGTGAAGCAGCCGGAGACCGTGGTCCGCAGCCGCTACGTGCGGGACTGACCCGGGCCGGCAATTTCCCGGCGGCGATCGGCAGATCGGCGGTCGGCGGTCGGCGGTCGGCGGTGATCGTGCCCGGTTCGGGTGGGACCGTCACAGGCCTGTGCCATCCTGCCCGGCATGCCGCGCTGGACCGTCGACCGGGTGCTGGGGCTGGCGCCCGACCCGGCGTCCCGGGCGGCGGCGCGCCGGCTCGCCCGGCCGGGCCCGTGGTCCGAGACGGGCTCGACCGAGTCGCTGGTGTGGGGCAAGTGCCAGGGCTCGGGCAAGGCGCCCTACCAAGTCACCGTCGACCTGACCGAGCCGGCCTTCCGGTGCACCTGCCCGTCTCGCAAGGTGCCGTGCAAGCACGGGCTGGCGCTCCTTCTGCTGTGGGCCGCCGGCAAGGGCGACGTGGCGCAGGCCGCCGAGGCGGCGCCATTCGCCGGCGAGTGGGCTGGCGAGCGGGCCGGCCGGGCGGCGGGGCAGGCGGCCCGCCGCGCGGCGGGCAGCGCAACCTCGACCGACCCCGAGGCGGCCGAGGCGGCGGCGGCCCGGGCGGCCCGGCGGGAGGAGACGATGACCGCCGGTCTGGCCTCGTTCGACGTGTGGCTGACCGACCTGGTCCGGTCGGGCCTGGGGGCGGCCCGCCGCCAGCCGTACCGGTTCTGGGACGAGGCCGCCGCCCGCCTCGTCGACGCCCAGGTCCCAGGGCTGGCCGACCGGGTGCGCGGGGCGGCCGGGCTCGTCGCCCGGCCGGGCGACTGGGCCGCCCCGCTGCTCACCGAGCTGGGCCGCTGGTTCGCCGCCGTGCGGGCGTGGGGGCGCCGGGCGGCGCTGCCGACGCCGGTGGCGGCCGACCTGCTCACGTTCCTCGGCGTGGCCCGCCGGCGCGACGACGTCATGGCGGCCGGCGGGGTCCGCGACCGCTGGCACGTCCTCGGGGTCCGGTTGGGCGGCGACGACCGGATCCGGTCCCAGCGCACCTGGCTCGCCGCCGAGTCGACCGGCGAGCTCGTCCTCCTGCTCGACTTCGCCGCCGCCGGGGCGACGCTGCAGGTGGCGGGCGTGACCGGCACGATCGTCGACGCCACCGTGGCCCGCTACCCGGGCGGGGCGCCGCCCCGGGGCCTGTTCACCGGCGACCAGCGGGTCGTGCCCGGGGCCGCCTTCGTCCCCGACGCCACCGACATCGCCGGCCTGCTCGACCGCCGGGCGACCTGGCTGGCCGGGAACCCGTGGCTCGACCGCGTGCCGGCCGCCCTCGTGGGCGCACCGACGCTCGTGGACGGGCGGGCCTGGTTCGTCGACGCCGCCGGCGCCGCCCTCCCGATCGCCGACGATCTCGACCCGTGGCCGCTCCTCGCCCTCACCGGCGGCGGCCGCACGACGCTGTTGGGCGAGCTGGAGCACGGCACGCTCCACCCGGCCACGGTCACGGTCGACGACGAGCTGGTGCCGCTGTGAGCCGCGCCCCCGAATCCGCCTGGGACGAACTGATCGCCGTGGCGCTGGTCGGGACCGAGCGGCGGCGTGACCTGCCGCCCCCGGTGCGGGCGGCGACCGGCCTCCCGGATCCCGAGGCGGTCGAGGACGGCGAGGCGGTCGAGCCGGTCGAGGCCCAGGTCCTGGCGGCCGCGACCCTGTTGGGCGGGGGCCGCCGGGCCGGCTGGGTCCCGCCGGCGCCGCCGGCCGGCGTGCTCGGCGGGGCCGCCGGGCGCGCGGCCCCGCCGCCGGAGGACGACCGACCCGTGGCGCCGGCCGCGGCCGTGCAGGTCCTCGAGCTGCTGCTGTCCGGGGCCGTGTCGGTCCCCGGCGGACCGGACGGGCTGGTCGGGGAGTGGCTGGCCCGCTGCGCCCGCCGGGGCCTGCGGGTACCGCCGCCGCTGCTGGCGCCCGTGCTCGACCGGGCGTCCGGCAACCCGGCGCTGCGCGACGCCGCCGCCCGCGCCGCCGGCGAACGCGGCCGCTGGCTGGCCGGCCTCAACCCGGCTTGGTCGTGGGCGACCGTCCACGAGTTCACCGCCACCACCACCGCCACGGAGCCCGAGCCGACTCCGGCGCCCGCGACCGCCGGACCCACCGAGTCCGGGCCTGCGTACGCCGCCGCCCCGCCCGCCGACGCCGCCGTCGCCGTCGAGCCCGAGCACGCCCCCGCCGCGTCCGCCGAGCCCGCCATCCCCGGGACCGAGCGCCCCGTCGGTGCCGAGCCCGGTCCGGCGTCCGGCGGCTCGCCGGCGGGGCCGAGCGCCGACACCGGCGCAGGCGGTGGCGTCGACCGGTGGCGGGAGGAGCAGCACGCCTGGGACACCGGGGTGCGCAGCGTGCGCCTGGAGGTCCTGCGGCGGGTGCGGGCGGCCGACCCGGCGGCCGGGCGGGGGCTGGTCGAGTCGACGTGGGTGTCGGAGGCCGCCGCGGACCGGGCCACGTTCGTCCAGGTCCTGCACGACGCCGGCCTGTCGGACGGCGACGAGCCGTTCCTGGAGGCGGCGCTCGACGACCGGGCGGCCGGCGTCCGGGCGGCGGCCGCCGCCGCGCTCGACGCCCTCCCGGCCTCCCGGCGGGCGGCGCGGATGGCCGCCCGCGCCCTGCCGCTCGTCCGGGTCGAGGGGAGGCTGCGGCCCCGCCTCGTCGTCGACCTGCCCGAGGAGCCCGACGCCGCCACCCGGCGCGACGGCGTGAGCGACCACGGCAGCCGCGCGGTCGGCCGGTACGGGTGGGGCCGGCGGGCCTGGTGGCTGGTCCAACTGGTCACCGCCACGCCGCTCGGCGCCTGGGCCGACCACCTCGGCCTGCCGCCCCGGGCGCTCGTCGAGCTGCCCGGCGTCCCGGACGAGCTGCTGGTCGGGTGGGCGCAGGCCGCCATACGCCAGCGGGACCCCGCCTGGGTCGAGGCGCTCCTGCCCCGGCGGCTCGACCAGCCCCGCCTGCTCGCCGTCCTCGACCCGCCGGCCGCCGAACGGGCGCTGACGCCGCTCCTCACCGACACCCGCGTCGACGCTCGCCGCCTCGTCGGCCTGCTCGACGCCTGCCCCCGTCCCTGGTCGCCCGCCCTGTCCTCCCTCGTCGTCGCCCGCCTACGGGCCGCCGGCGACCGCCCCGGCCCGCTCCTGCAGGCCGCGCCCACCCTCGCCGCCGCCCTCGACCCGGCGGTGGCCCCCGAGGTCGAGGCCTGGCTCAACGGGCTGGGCGACAACGCCACCGGCCGCCGCGACGGCCGTCGTCTCCACCACGCGCTCACCCTGCGCGCGACGATCGCCGAGGAACTCCCATGACCGAGACGACGCCCTTCCCCGTCGACGTCCTGCGCGCCCACGCCGAGGACGAGTTCGCCGCCGAACTGGCCGCCCTCGAGAAGGCCGACGACCGCCCCCGCCCACCCCGGTGGCGTCTCTCGCCGTGGGCCGTCGCCACCTACCTCCTCGGCGGGACGCTGCCCGACGGCAGCGAGGTGTCCGCCAAGTACCTGGGCCGCCGCCGCATCGTCGAGGTCGCCGTGGCCACGCTGGCCACCGACCGGGCGCTGCTGCTGCTCGGCGTCCCCGGCACGGCCAAGACGTGGGTGAGCGAGCACCTGGCCGCCGCCATCTCGGGCGACTCGACGCTGCTCGTCCAGGGCACGGCGGGCACCGACGAGGCGGCGATCCGCTACGGATGGGACTACGCCCGCCTGCTCGCCGAGGGCCCGTCGCGCAACGCGCTCGTGGCGGGGCCGGTCCTGCGGGCCATGGAGCGCGGGGCCATCGCCCGGGTGGAAGAGCTGACCCGCATCCCCTCGGAGGTGCAGGACGCCCTGATCACGATCCTGTCCGAGAAGGTGCTGCCCATCCCCGAGCTGGACGACGAGGTCCAGGCCCGCCCGGGGTTCAACGTCGTCGCCACCGCCAACGACCGGGACAAGGGCGTCAACGAGCTGTCGGCGGCCCTCAAGCGGCGCTTCAACACGGTCGTCCTGCCGCTGCCGGACGACGCCGAGCAGGAGGTCGAGATCGTCCGCCGCCGGGTCGCCGCCCTGGGCTCGTCCCTCGGGCTGCCCGCCGAGCTGGAGTCGCTCGACGAGGTCCGCCGGGTGGTGACCGTGTTCCGCGAGCTCCGGTCCGGGGTGACCGCCGACGGGCGGACCAAGCTGAAGTCGCCCTCCTCCACGCTGTCCACCGCGGAGGCCATCTCGGTCGTCACCAGCGGCCTGGCGCTCGCCGCCCACTTCGGCGACGGGGCGCTGCGGGCCTCCGACGTGGCGGCGGGCCTGATCGGGGCGGTGGTCAAGGACCCGGTGGCCGACCGCGTGGTGCTCGACGAGTACCTGGAGGCGATCGTGCGCGAGCGCTCGGGCTGGGGCGACCTGTACCGGGCCTGCCGGGAGATGGGCTGAGGGGGCGGCGCTGAGCAGGAACGGCCCGGCCGACGTCCGGGTGCTCGGGGTCCGCCACCACGGCCCGGGCTCGGCCCGGGCCGTCGCCGTCGCGCTCGACGAGCTGGGTCCCGACATCCTGGTCATCGAGGGGCCGCCCGAGCTCGACGCGGTGGCGCCGCTCGCCGCCTCGCCCGCCATGGAGCCGCCGGTCGCCCTGCTCACCTACGTCCCCGACGACCCGCGCCGGGCCGGTTTCTACCCGATGGCCGCCTTCTCGCCGGAGTGGGTGGCCCTGCGGTGGGCGCTGGCCCACGACCGCCCGGTCCGCTTCGCCGACCTCCCGGCGACCCACGTCCTCGCCGCCCGCGGCGGCCCGGCGGACGACCCTCCGGTCGACGGCCCACCACCGGACGACCCGCCGCCCGCTGGCCCGGCGGCGGACGGCCCGCTCGACGGCGGCGCAGAGGGCGCCGCCCCCGGCGACGACGGCCCGGCGCCGGACGGCGAACGCGACGAGGACGGTGAGGCCGCCGCCGAGGCCGAGCGGGCCGCCCGGGTGCGGGCCGACCCGCTGGCGATGCTGGCCGAGGCCGCCGGCTTCGACGACCCCGAGCGCTGGTGGGAGGATGCCGTCGAGCACCGCCACCACGGCCTCGACGCCTTCGACGCCGTCCTCGACGCCATGACCGAGGTCCGGGCCCTCACCGGCGCCATGGAGGACGACCTCACCCGCGAGGCGGCGATGCGCAAGGTCCTGCGCAGCCTTGCCGGCCAGCGGGTGGCGGTGGTGTGCGGCGCCTGGCACGCCCCGGCCCTGGTGCCCGACCGCTGGCCCACCGCCACGTCCGACGCCGCCCGCCTGCGGGGGCTGCCCAAGGCGAAGGTGACCGCCACCTGGGTCCCGTGGACGTCCCGGCGGCTGGGCCACGCCTCCGGCTACGGAGCCGGGGTCACCTCGCCCGGCTGGTACCACCACCTCTTCACGGCGCCGGACGAGCCGGTGGGCCGCTGGCTGGTCCGCACCGCCCGCCTCCTGCGCGACGAGCACCACGACGTGTCGCCGGCGTCCGTGGTGGAGGCCCACCGCCTGGCCGACGGGCTGGCGGCGCTGCGGGGGCGGCCGATCCCGGGCCTGTCCGAGCTGCGCGACGCCACCGAGGCCGTGCTGTGCCACGGCTCGCCCGTGCCGATGGCCCTGGTCGAGGACCGCCTCCTGGTCGGCGACGCCCTCGGCCACGTGCCGGACGAGACGCCGATGGTCCCGCTCGCCCGCGACCTGGCGGCTCAGCAGAAGCGGCTCCGCCTCAAGGCCTCGTCGGCGGTGACGACGCTCACGCTCGACCTGCGGACCCCGAACGGGCGCGAGCGGTCCCGGCTGTTCCACCGCCTCCGGCTGCTCGGTATCCACTGGGCCGAGCCGGCCGACGAGGGCCGCACGGCCGGCACGTTCAAGGAGGCATGGGCGCTGGAGTGGACGCCCGAGCTGGCGATCGCCGTGATCGAGGCGTCCGTGGCCGGGACGACGGTGGTGGACGCCGCCGTCGACACCGTGGCCCGCCGGGCGGCCGACGCCGACATCGCCCAACTGTGTTCCCTCGTCGAACGCTGCCTGCTGGCCGACCTGCCTGACGGGCTCCGCCCGGTCGTCGCCGCCCTGGAGGAGCGGGTGGCGCTCCAGCACGACACCCTGCGCCTGATGGCGGCGGTCGAGCCCCTGGCCCGGGTGGCCCGGTACGGGAACGTCCGCGGGGCCGACGGCGCCCTGGTGGCCGAGGTGCTGGACGGCCTGGTCCGGCGGGTGTGCGTCGGCCTGCCGGCGGCGTCGGGCGCCCTCGACGACGAGGCGGCCGAGCTGCTGCGGGCCCGCATCGACGACGTCCAGCGGGGGCTGTCGCTGCTGGAGAACGGCGGGCTGCGGTCCGCCTGGCTCGACAGCCTGGCGACGGTCGCCGACCGCCGGGACGTCCACGGCCTGGTCGCCGGGCGGATCGTCCGCCTGCTGCTCGACGCGGGGCGGATCGACGCCGGCGAGGCGAACCGCCGCCTGTCGCTGGCGCTCTCTCTCGCCGGCGAGCCGGCCCGGTCCGCAGCGTTCCTCGAGGGCTTCCTGGCGGGGGAGGCCCTGCTCCTCCTCCACGACCACGCCCTGCTGGCGGCCATCGACAGCTGGCTCACGTCGGTTGCCGGCGACGCGTTCGACGACCTGCTGCCGCTGCTACGTCGGGCCTTCGCGGGCTACGAGGCGCCGGAGCGGCGCATGATCGGCGCCCACGTCCGCCGCCTCGACGCCGGCGTCCCCGGCGCCGTCCCGGCCGCCACCGAGGCCACCGTCGACGCCGAGCGCGCCGCCCGAGTCCAGCCCGTCCTGCGCCTCCTCCTCGGCCTCGACGAGGGAGCCTCAACCGCGAAGGCCACCGGTGCCTGACGACCACCCCGACCGGACGAACGCTCCGACCGCCCCGCCGGGCCGGGGCGGCGGCGCGGCCGGCGACGCCGACGCCGTCCCCGGGCGGCGGCGGGCGACGACCCCGGCGATCGCCGCCGAGCGGATGCGGCGGTGGCGGCTGGTCCTCGGCGGTGACGAGGCGGACGGCACCGGCGTCGACCTCGACGGCGGCGACATCGGCCGGGACGGCACACTTGAGCAGCTCTACGGCGGCGACGCCGGCCGGGGCGGGGACGGGGCCCGGCGTGGTGGCCTGGCCGGCTCGTCGCCGAGGGTGGCCCGCTGGCTCGGCGACATCCGCACCTACTTCCCGTCCAGCGTGGTGCAGGTCATGCAGCGCGACGCCATGGTGCGTCTCGGGCTGCGCGAGCTGCTGCTCGAACCCGAGATGCTCGACGCCGTCCAGCCCGACGTCCACCTGGTCGGGACGCTTCTGGCGCTCAACCGGGCCATACCCGAGCGTTCGCGCGAGACGGCCCGGGCCGTGGTCCGCCAGGTCACTGACGACCTGGAGCGCCGGCTGGAGCCGCCCACCCGCCAGGCGATCGCCGGTGCGCTCAACCGCGCCGCCCGCACGCGCCGGCCGCGCCACGGCGACATCGACTGGCACCGCACGATCCAGGCCAACCTGCGTCACTACCAGCCGGACCGGCGGACCGTGATCCCCGAGCGGCTCGTCGGCCTCGGCCGCAAGGCGCCGCAGGTCCTGCGCGAGGTGATCCTCTGCGTCGACCAGTCCGGGTCGATGGCGTCGTCGGTCGTCTACAGCTCGGTGTTCGGGGCCGTGATGGCGTCGATGCGCTCGCTGCGGACCCGGCTCGTCGTGTTCGACACGTCGGTCGTCGACCTCACCGGCGCGCTCGACGACCCGGTCGAGTTGCTGTTCGGCGTCCAGCTCGGTGGGGGGACCGACATCGCCGGCGCGCTCGGCTACTGCGCCGGCCAGGTGACCCGGCCGGAGGACACGATCCTCGTGCTGATCAGCGACCTGCACGAGGGCGGGGTCCGTGACGAGCTGCTGCGGCGCGTCGGCGACCTGGTGGCGGCCGGCGTGCAGGTGGTGGTGCTGCTGGCGCTGTCCGACGACGGGGCGCCGTCCTTCGACGCCGGGAACGCCGCCGCCCTCACCGAACTGGGCGCGCCCGCCTTCGCCTGCACCCCCGACCTGTTCCCCGAGCTGATGGCGGCGGCCATCCAGCGACGCGACGTCACCCAGTGGGCCGCCACCCACGACATCACGGTCGCCGGCTGACGTCCGCGGCCGCCGGAAGGGGTCTCGCCGCACGGACATGTGACGCCTGGCGATGGCGGGGTAGCACGCGGCCATGGCCGAGAAACCAGGTAACCAGACACCGAACACGCCGGGCGTCAGCGAGACCGAGCTCCGCTCGAAGAAGGTCGACGAACTGCACGCCATGGCCCGGGACGCGGGCGTCGCGGGCCAGTCCGACATGCGCAAGGATGAGCTGGTCGACGCCCTCGTCGGCTCGTCCTCGGGCGGATCGTCGTCCTCCGGGTCGAGCGGCTCCGAGGGAGCGGGTCCCGACGACGGCCACGTGCGTACCGGCCCGGACACGTCCCGGTCCCTGAAGTACTCGCAGGAGGTGACCTCGACCGACGACGAGCCCGAGCGCCAGGGCCGCAGCCTCGTGACCACGCACCACGACGTGATCCGCCAGTGGGCGGAGAGCCGCGGCGGCGTCCCGGCGACCGTCGAGGGCACCGAGCACGGCGACCACCTCGGCGTGCTCCGCTTCGACTTCGGCGACAAGGACGAGAAGCTGCGCGAGGTCAGCTGGGACGAGTGGTTCGACACCTTCGACAAGCGCCGCCTCAACTTCATCTACCAGGAGGAGCGGAGCGACGGCGTCCCCAGCAACTTCTTCCGCCTCGAGTCCCCCGACCGCGAGGACGGCTGAGCGCTGCCCGCCCGGCGGCGCTGGTGGCGCCGCCGGGTCAGTCCTCGAGGAGCGGGGCCAGGAAGCGGTCGGGCGCGTCCAGGAACGAGCGGGTGAGCTGGTAGGCGTCCGTGTCCTCGTAGGCGGTGGGGTGGATGCCGTCGTCGTCCAGCTGGTAGATCGTGGCGCCGGGGAACGCCAGCAGGATCGGTGAGTGGGTGGCCGCCACCAGCTGGCTGCCACCGGCCACGAGCTGGTGGGCCTGGCGCAGCAGCTTCAGCTGGCCGAGGAACGACAACCCGGCCTCGGGCTCGTCCATGAGGTAGAGCCCGCCCGCGGTGAAGAGATCGCTCGTGACGCTGTCGATCACCGCCTCGCCATGGGAGCGGGCGCCGAGGTCGCCCCGGCCGAGCAGCCCCGCGTAGACACCGGCGACGTGGAAGAACGTCTCGCTGCGCAGGAAGAACGCCGATCGGGGACGCGTCCCGAAGATCAGCCGCAGGTGGTCGGCCAGCGGCGACTCGGTGCCGCGGGTGGCGACCCGGATGTCCCGGTTGCCCCCCTCGGGGCTCAGCCCGGCCACGGCGGCGAGGGCCTCGACGACGGTCGACTTGCCGCTGCCGTTCTCGCCCACGAGGAAGGTCACCGGCGTCGGGAACCCGAGCCCGTCCAGCCCCCGGACGGCCGGCAGCGCGAACGGGAAGGCGTCCGGGTCGCCGACGGTGTCCCACAGCACCTCGGCACGCCGGAGGATGTCCACGGCGGCACCGTAGGCCGATGAGTCCGCCGGCTCCGGCACGCGAACGTCGACGGCCACGATCGAGGACGACGGGTCGCTGACGTTCGGTTCCCAAGGGTGCCCGTGCCCGCCTCCGCCCGGCGGGCGACAGATGTCCGCCCCTCGCACCGCGACGACGGCAGGGCGCCGCCCTCGAGCGTTCCGGTCACTCGTGGTCGGGCGCCTCGAGGAGGGCCTTCAGCTTGCGCAGGTCCTTCCGGTTGGCCCGTCCGACCGCCGCCGCCATGAACGGCGCGACGAGGGCCGGGAAGCCGGTCGGCCGGCCCCGGTTGCGCAGCGTCATCATGGTTGTTCGCGGGCTCGCCGCCCTCCACGAGTACGTGGTCTCCATCGGGAACGGCCCCTCGGCGGTGCGCATCAGCATCCGCTCGCCGGCGACGAGCTCGGTGACCTCGTAGGTGTAGGTCAACGTCCGCCCGACGAATCGGGCGACGAACTCCAGGCGGGTCCCGACGGCCAGGGGCGGTGGCGTCACCCACCGGACGGACCGGATGTTGGCGTACCACCGGGGTGCGTTGTCCGGGTCGACGGCGTAGGCCGCGACTGCGTCGACCGGTCGATCGATGCCGATCTCGTTCGACACGTCCACGGTCGCCACCAGCACCCCCCTGCCCCCCATCGTCGGGCCGCCGGCCCATCGTCCCACGCGTCGCGACGCCGGGCAGCGACGGGTCACGTCCTCACCGTCAGCCGAGGAACTTGGCCAGGAGTTGGTCGACGGCGGACTGGCCGCGGCGGGTCGCCTCGGCGGGGTCGGGGGACTGGGCCACGACCAGGGCGATCTCGTTGAGTGCCGCCAGGATCATGTGGGCGAACAGGTCGACGAGGTCGGCGTCGAGGCGGCCGGCCGCCGCGATCGCCACGAGCCCCGCCTTCAGTGCACCGAAGCCGTACTCCTCGTCGAGCTCGCGCCAGCGCGCCCAGCCGACGACCCCGGGGGCGTCGATGAGCACGATGCGGCGGACCTCCGGCTCGCCGGCGATGCGGACCCACGCCTGGCAGCCGGCCCGCAGCGCCTCGGCCGGGTCGGCCAGCCCGGCGGCGGCCTCCATCGTGCGCCGGGCGGCGTCGGCCTCCACCGCCTCCAGCACCGCCTCGAACAGAGCCTTCTTGTCGGCGAAGTGGTGATAGAGCGCCCCGCGGCTCAGCCCGGACTCCCGCAGGACCGCCTCGATCGACGCCCCCTCGTAGCCCCGTTCGCCGAACAGGCGTGTGGCGATGGCGACCAGCTGCCCGCGGGTGGACCGTCCGCGCTCGACGCGCTTGTTCACCGTTTCCTCCTTTACCGACCGACTGTCGGTCTGCTACCAATGACATCAGACCGACAGTCGGTCTGCTCCGGGGACGCCGTGACGGTATCCCGGGAGGCCCGGCCCAGGGGAGGACCCATGGAACTCGCCGACTTCGACGCGCACCGGCACACGATCGAGACGCGCCTCGGCCGCGTCAGCTACGTCGACGTGGGGGAGGGGCCGCCGGCCCTCTTCGTCCACGGGGTGGGCACCAACGCCTACCTGTGGCGTGGTGTGATCGACGGCGTGCGGGACGTGCGCCGGTGCATCGCCCCCGACCTCCCGCTCCACGGGCGGACGCCGGCGGGCCCCGACCAGGACTTCTCCCTCCGCGGACTCGCCGAGGTCGTCGAGGCCCTGTACGAGGCGCTCGACGGGGCGGGAGGCGGCGGCCTCGGCCCGGTCGACCTCGTGGCCAACGACACGGGCGGCGCGGTCGCCCAGGTCGTCGCCGCCCGGCACCCCGAGCGCCTGCGCACGTTCACGCTGACGAACTGCGACACCCACGACAACATCCCCCCGGAGGCATTCGCCCCGGTCATCGAGATGGCCCGGCAGGGCGCCCTGGCGGCCACGGCCGAGGCGGTCCTCGCCGACCCCGCACTGATGCGGGCCGGCGGGCTGGGCGCCGGCTACGAACACCCCGACCAGCTGTCCGACGAGATGCTACGGGCGTACCTGACGCCCGTGCTCGGCACGCCCCAGGCGGCCCTCCGGTTCGAGCACGTGCTCCTGGCGCTCGACCCCCGCGACCTGCTGGACGTCGAGCCGGCCCTGAAGGAGCTCACCGTGCCCACGCTCGTCGTGTGGGGCACCGGCGACGAGTTCTTCGACGTGTCGTGGGCCTACTGGCTGCGGGACACGATCCCCGGCGTGACGGAGGTCGTCGAGGTGCCGGGGGCCAAGCTCTTCTTCCCCGACGAGCGCCCCGGTGACCTGATCCCGCACCTCCGCCGGCACTGGGCCGCCCACCCGCCGGCCTGACCGACGGACGCCGTCCGCAAGGCGTACATCCCGCCGGCTGGGGCATCCTGGGGATCGGCGCACCGGCGCGGGACGAGCTGACGGGGGACCGACGAATGGCCTGGAACTTCGCCGAGGTGTGGGAGACGGTCGCCGAGACGCTCCCCGACGCGCCCGCCGCCCGCCACGGCGACGTGGTGCGCAGTTGGGCCGAGCTCGACCGGCGCGCCGACGGCGTGGCCGCCTGGCTGCTGTCGCTGGGCGCCGCCCGCGGCGACACCGCCGCCCAGTACCTGTACTCGTCCAACGAGTACGTCGAAGCCACGTTCGCCTGCTTCAAGCTCGGCGTGGCGCCCGTCAACACCAACTACCGCTACGCCGCCGACGAGCTGGCCTACCTGTGGGGCACGGCCGGCTGCGTCGCGGTGATGTTCCACGGCACGTTCGCCCCGGTCGTCGAGGAGCTGCGGTCGTCCGGCCGGGTCGACCAGGTCCGGGGCTGGCTGTGGGTGGACGACGGCTCGGGCCCCTGCCCGGGCTGGGCGGACCCGTACGACGAGGTGGCCGCCTCGGCCGCCCCGGGCGCGCGGACGGTGGCGCCCTGGGGCCGCAGCCCGGACGACCTGTGGCTGATCTACACCGGCGGCACCACCGGCATGCCCAAGGGCGTGATGTGGCGGCAGGACGACATGTTCGCCGTCACCAACGCCATCGCCGCCGTCCGGTACCCGGAGGACGGCGGGCTCGACGACGTCCGCCGGATGCTGGTGAAGCCCGGCCCGGTGCACATCCCGGCGGCGCCGCTCATGCACGGGACCGGCATGGTCTCGTCGTTCGGCGCCCTCTCGTCCGGTGGGTGCATCGCCACGCTGGTCGGGCGCTCGTTCGACCCGACCGAACTGCTCGACCTCGTGCAGTCCGCCCGCGCCAAGTCGATCGCCATCGTCGGCGACGCCTTCTGCCGCCCGCTGCTGGCCGCCCTCGACGCCGAGCCCGAGCGGTGGGACCTGTCCTCGCTCCGCCTGATCACCTCGTCCGGCGTGATGTGGTCGCAGGAGGTCAAGGAGGGGATGCTGCGGCACGGGCCGCGGCTGATCCTGGTGGACAGCCTGGGCTCGTCCGAGGCGATCAGCATGGCCAACTCGGTGTCCACCGGCGACTCGGGCTCGGCCACGACCGGGACGTTCCGCGTCGGGGCGTCCACGGTGGTCCTGGCCGAGGACCGCAGCCGCCCGGTCGCGCCGGGGACCGGCGAGGTCGGCGTCGTCGCCATGGCCGGCCGGGTCCCGGTGGGCTACTACGGCGACCCGGTGAAGTCCGCCGAGACGTTCCCGGTCATCGGCGGCGTGCGCTACTCGGTCCCCGGCGACTACGCCACGGTCGACGCCGACGGCACGATCCGCCTGCTGGGGCGGGGCAGCCAGTGCATCAACACGGGCGGCGAGAAGGTGTACCCGGAGGAGGTCGAGGAGGCGCTGAAGACGCACCCCGCGGTCCGGGACGCCGCCGTCGTCGGCCTGCCGCACCCCCGCTTCGGCGAGGCGGTCCACGCCGTCGTCGAGCTGGAGGACGGGGCCGCCTTCGACGAGGCCGAGCTGATCGCCCACGTCAAGGGCATGCGGGCGCACTACAAGGTGCCGAGGCGCATCGTGGCCGTCCCGTCCACCAGCCGCGCCGCCAACGGCAAGCTCGACTACAGGGCGATCCGGGCCACCCTGGAGTCCTCGCTCGCCGCGACGTAGCCGGCCCACCCGGGGCTCGGCTCGTCGATGCCCCGCGTGACCGGGACCGAGCCGTGGGTCAGCGTCACCGATCCCGTCTTCCCGGAGCTACCGGCCGTCCTGGGCCGCCACGAGGCGGCGGATGCCCTCCCGGAGCTGCTCGGGGCGCTGCGTCCCGTAGCCGAGGAGGAGCGTGCGGGACTTCCAGGCCGGGTCCATCGCCGGGTCGTCGACCTGGTACACGCCGATGCCGCGCTGGCGGGCCCGGCGAACCACCTCGCCGCTGTCCCACCCCGGCGGCAGCGTCACGAACGCCTGCAGGCCGGCGGACACCCCGCTCACCACGCACCCCGGCAGGACCTCGTCGAGCGTGGCGACGAGGACGTCCCGCCGCTCCTTGTAGAGGAGCCGGCACCGGCGCAGGTGGCGGTCGAGGTCGCCCCGCTCGAGGAACTCGGCGAACGTCGCCTGGATCAGCGACGCCGTCATGTGGTCGGTCACCCGCCGGGCCCGGATCACCTCGTCCACGAGCTCGTCGGGCGCGACCAGCCAGCCGAGCCGCATGCCGGGCGCCAGCGACTTGGACAGCGTCCCGTGGTACACGACCCGGTCCGGCGCCACTCCCTGGAGGGCGCCGACGGGCTGGCGGTCGTAGCGGTACTCGGCGTCGTAGTCGTCCTCGACGACGAACCCGCTCGTGGCGCGGGCCCACTCGACCAGCTGCCGGCGCCGCGGCGGGGACATCACGACGCCCGTCGGGGACTGGTGGGCGGGCGTCACGACGGCGACGTCCGCCGGGGTGCGCGCCAGCTCGTCGACCCGGATGCCCTCGCCGTCCACGGGCACCCGGTGGACGCTGGCGCCGGCGAACGTCACCTGCTCGCGGGGGTCGGCGTAGCCGGGGACCTCCAGGGCGACGTCGCGGTGGCCGCCGTCGACCAGCGCCCGCAGGACCAGGCTGAACCCGTGGGCGAACCCGTTGGTCACCACCACGTGGTCGGGGGAGCACGCGACGCCCCGCACGCGGCCCAGGTAGGCGGCGACGGCGTGGCGCAGCCGCGGGAGCCCGCCCGTGGCGACGTAGCCCAGCTCGGCGTCCGGCATCGTGGCCATGGCGGCCTTCGTCGCCCGGACCCAGGCGTTGCGGGGGAACAGCCCCAGGTCCGGCAGGCCGGACCGGAAGTCGTGGGTGAGCGCCGGCGCCGGCGCCGCTGCGGCGGCGCCGTCGGGGCCGGGCCGGCCCGGCGCCGCCCGTCCCTCGAGGGCGGCGATGTCGTTGACCACGGTCCCGGACCCCTGGACGGTGGTCACGTACCCCTCGGCGGCCAGCTGGTCGTAGGCGTCGACGACCACGCCGCGGGTCACGCCGAGGTCGGCGGCGAGCGCCCGGCTGGACGGCAGCCGCACGCCCGGCACGAGCCGCCCGTCGCGGATGGCGGACCGTAGGCCCTCCTCGACCTGCGCCCGCAGCCCGCGAGGCCGCGACCGGTCGAGGGCGACGAACAGCTCAGGCGAAGTGGACCCCATAGCCCCTCACCAACTGGACCCTACACCCGGTCCAGGCCGGTCGTACGTTGTCCCCATGCAGGACATCACCACCAACACCGCCCTGGCCTCGATCCGCCGCCAGGATCTCCACCGCCACACCGCCCCGCTGCGCCGCATCCGGCGCCGGCCCGCTCGCCAGGAGGCCTGACCGATGCTCGCCGTCCACTGCCCCCGCCACGGCGCCGAGGTCCTCCTCTCCGCCCGCCAGGTCCGCGGCATCGAGGGCCGCGGCCCCACCCTCGCCCTCCACTACACCTGCCACTGCGGCCACCGGGGCACCCACCATCCCCATGCCCCCACGCCCCCGCCCGCCGCCTGACCCCAGGGTCGGGCGGCGGCCGCCGCCGGCTCCGGGCCCGTACAACGCTGGGCGACGGCCTCGCTACGCTCGGGGTCGCCGGTGAGGTTGGGGAAGTCGGATGAGGCATGACGGACTGCTCGGCCGCTCTGCGGCGCAGGGGTTGACGGCGCGGCGACGCGCGCCGGCCCTCGCCCCGGCCCGTCCCGGGTGGTGACGCGGTCGTGAAGCCGGTCGACCCGACGAGCGGTGTGCGGCCCCGCGTGGCCGCCGGGGCGCTCTTCCAGGACGTCGACGAGCGGGTCCTCATGGTCGTGCCGTGGACCAGGGGCTACGTCGACCTGCCCGGCGGCATGGTCGAGCCGGGGGAGTCCCCCCGGGCGGCGGCCGGGCGCGAGGTCCGGCAGGAGCTGGGCTTCGAGCCGTCGATCGGCCGGCTGCTGGTCGCCGACTGGTGGTTGGACAGCCCCGACGGGGTCGGGGGGCCGAAGTTGCTGTTCGTGTTCGACGGCGGGCCACTGACGCCGGAGCTCAGCTCGCGCATCACCGTCGACGGCGCCGAGGTCACCGGCTACACGCTGTGCGCCCCGAACGACCTCGCGGCGGTGACCGTCCCGCGCCTGGCCAACCGCATCTTCCACGCCATCGCCGCCCGCCGGACCAGCTCCATCCGGTACCTGGAGGACGGCTGCCTCGTGGAGGCCCCGGTCGTTTGACGTGACCGGGCACGGGCGATGCGGTAACCCGTGGCCATGGTCGCTCCTGGTCACGCCCGCCCGCCTCGCCGGAGCCGCGCCCGCGCCCGCGTGCGGCCCGGCCGGCGAGGCCGCCTGGCCGTGGGCGTGGCGCTCGCCCTCGGCTTGACGGGCGCGGCCGCCTGCGGCGGAGACGACGACGAGGACACCACCACCGGCACGACCACGACCTCGACGTCCCCGGCCGACGCGACGACGGGCGGCGACGGCACCGGGGCCACGCCCGAACCGGGGACGGCGGCGCCGGCGGGGGGTGACCTTCCCGGCGAGCCCATCGAGGGCTACCCGGGCGCCGGCATCCCGCTCGGCGTGGTCGGCGTGGCGGCGGACGACACGCTCAACGTCCGCTCGGGCCCGGGAACCGACTTCGACGTCGTGGTCGAGCTCGACCCCCTCGCCGACGACCTGGTGGCCACCGGGACGAACCGGCAACTCGAGGACCGGAGCGTCTGGGCGGAGCTGACGGTGGGCGGGGAGACGGGCTGGGCCAACACCGCCTTCCTCGCCACGCCCGGCGCCGTCAACGACGTCACGAGCGAACTCGACGAGCTGCCGGCGGCCGAGACGCTGGTGGAAATCGCCGATCAGGTCGTCGCGCTGCGGGCACCGTTCGAGCCGGTGCCGGAGGTCACGGTGGTGGCCGGCCCCACGGTCGGGGACCTCGGCGAGATCACGGTCGACGCTCTCGGCTACGGCGACGACGCCCTCGCCGGTGAGCGCCTCCACGTCTTCGCCACGCCGGACCCCGACGGGGAGTCCTTCACCACCCGCACCGTCGAGGCCACCTACCTCTGCGCCCGGGGTGTCACCGACGGCGTCTGCGTCTGACCGGCCACGGCGCCTGCGGCCCGACGCGAACGATCGCCGGGC
Source organism: Acidimicrobiales bacterium (assembly GCA_035265325.1). GTDB lineage: Bacteria > Actinomycetota > Acidimicrobiia > Acidimicrobiales > VFJN01 > DATCLS01. Next base: position 85,885 of record DATFOS010000177.1, on the reverse strand, counting down.
GGCGGCCCGGCGATCGGTGGGGTGGGTGGGACGGGTGGGAGGGCCGCCGGCTCGGCGGCTCCGGTGTCATGCAGGGTGGCGGCGCAGGTGGACCATGCCGGCGATGACCAGGATCGCCATGACGGCGGCACCGGCGAAGGCCACGACGGCGGCGATGGCGGCGATCGTGCCGATGGTGGCCCAGGCGTAGCTCGACAGGAGCAGGCCTCGCAGTGTCTCGCCCCGGAAGAGCGAGTCACGCTGTCCCCGCAGCTCGTCGGCGGTGGCCTGCAGCTCGGCGATCTCCGCCTCACTGGCGCCCGACTCCTCCGCGTCGACGACGGCCTGGGCGGCGCCCCGGTCGTCGATCTCGGCGTAGGTCAGGCCGCCGGCGATCTCGGCCAGGTGGCCGTCGATGTAGCTGGCATAGGCCTCGGCCTCTGCACCGGTGGTGACCTGCTCGTCGGCGTACTTGACGAGGTCGTCGCGGCCCTCCTCCTGGAGGCTGGCCTCGTCGGGGAAGAAGACGTTCTGCGAGGCGAGCTCGTCGTGCACGTAGTCATTGGCGAACGAGGCGCCCCAGGTGAGGAGGCCGCCGGCCGCGGCGAACACGATGGCGGCGATCACGCCGACGCCGATCAGCAACTGGTCGATGCGGCGGCGGGGCAGCCTCACGGCGTCCGGCTCGGCTGCGGTGGGCGTGGGTTCCGGCATCGGCGCCGTGGGGCGCTCGTAAGTGGCGGAGCTCATGGTCATTCCTCTCCTCGGGGCCCGGATCGTCGGATCCGTACAAGACGACCGTACGAACGCACCCACTCACCTCGTAGGGCCCAAGGTCCCCGACCCCCCGGCCGTCCGGCCCGACGTCGGACGCGCCGCCGCCGGCCCCCGCCGGACCGGCCTACGGGCGGCGGCCGGTGGTGATCCAGGCGGCGTCCAGGCCGGTGGAGTGGACGTCGGTGAGGCCCGCCTCGGTGAAGAGGGCCTCGGCGTCGGGCCGCGGCCACAGGCGGAGGTGGTGGCGGCGGAGCCACGTGTCCTGCAGGTGCCCGTCGGCGTCGTAGGCCTCCACCCGGTTGTACACCACCTGGAGGTGCGTCCCGGCGTCGTGGTGGACCGCCTCGTGGGCCACGATCGTGCGCCCGTCGGCCGTGGTACCCGTGCGGCGGAGGCGCCAGGTGAGCGGCCGGCCGCCCATCTCCGGGCCGTAGAGGCTCACGGCCAGCGTCCCGCCCGGCCGGAGGTGGCGGATGTAGCTGGCGACGGCCTCGGCGGCCCGGTCGGCATCGTCGATCAGCGTGAACGTGCCGGCGGGGCAGACGATGGCGGCGTACGTGCGCCCGAGCGCCAGGGGGGCGAAGTCCCCGTGGTGGACGACCGGCGCCAGCCCACGCTCGTCGGCGTGGCGGTGCAGGATCGCCAGCATGTCGGCCGAGGCGTCGACCCCCTCGACGTCGTGACCGGCCGCCAGCCAGCGCAACAGGGGTCGCCCGGTGCCGCAGCCGAGCTCGAGGACCGGCCCGTCCGCCCGTTCGACGAGCCGCTCGTACCAGGGGTCCTCCGACCACACGTCGTCGACCGGGATCCAGGAGTCGTACCCGTCGGCCACGAGCCCGACGTACGGCGGGTTGATGGCCAGCCGATCCCGCAACCGCCCGAACACGGCATCGCTCACGCCGCTGGTCTACTCGCGCCTCAGCGCATGCGGTAGGAGAGCGGGAGGTGTTTGACCCCGCTGACGAAGTGGCTGCGGGACCACTCCGGCGTGCCGGCCAGCTCGACGTGCGTCAGCTCGCGGGACAGGCGGGTGAGCATGGTGCGCAGCTCGCGCCGGGCGAACTGGGCGCCCAGGCAGAAGTGGGCGCCGCCGCCGAACGCCAATTGCTGGGTGGCGTCGGCCCGGGTGGGGGAGAAGACGTGCGGGTCGCGGAAGACCTGCTCGTCCCGGTTGGCCGAGGGATACGAGAGCAGGACCCGGCCGCCCTCCGGGATCTCGACGCCGCCCACCGAGGCGGGCACGGTGGCGTAGCGCATGAAGTGCCGGACGGGCGACGTCCACCGGATGCACTCCTCGGCCGCGTTCACGATCGCGGCCTCGTCGTCGGCCAGCGGGAACAGCAGCGCGGCGGGGTCGCGGGCCAGCTGTTCCATGCCGCCGGACAGGGCGTACGACGTGGTGTCGTGCCCGGCCGTGGCGACGATGATGTAGTACCAGAGCTGCTCGATGTCGCCCATCGGGGCGCCGTCCACCTGGCCGGTGGCGATGACCGTGGCCAGGTCGTCGGCCGGGCAGGCCCGCCGGTCGGCGGTCAGCTCCTTGAAGTACTGCACGAACCGCATGACCGCGGCCGTCATCCGCTGGCCGGGGTCCTCGGCCGTGCCGAGGTACTCGGGGTCGGCCGCGCCGAAGATGCCCTGGGTGAGGTCCATCATCAGAGGCTCGTCCTCCTCGGGGACCCCGTAGATGTCCATGATCACCCGCAGCGTGTACGGCTTGGCGATGTCCTCGGCGAAGTCGCACCGGCCGCCGAGCGCGCGCATGCGCTCGACGTAGAGGTCGGCCAGTTCCTCGATGCGGGGCTGGCGGTGGCGGACGGCCGCCGGCTTGAACCAGTCGTTCGTGACCGCCCGGTGGGTGCGGTGCTTCGTCCCGTCGAGGTGGACCAGCGTCGCCGGCAGGGGCATGCCGCTGGCCAGCATCCGGTCCCAGTCCTCGTCCGGTCCGAGGACGGCGCGGGGCGTGTTGTGCCAGGTCGTGTTGTCCCGGCTCACGGCCAGCACGTCGGCGTGGCGGGTCAGGGCCCAGAACGGCGCGTAGCCGGGGTCGTCGACCCGGAGGATGGGCGCGGTCCGGCGGATCTCCGCGACCCGCCGGTGCCAGGCGTCCATGTCGGCCCAGGCGCTCGCCGTGCGGAAGAGCGCGCCCCGGTCGTCGGCCGCCACGGTGTCCACGGCGGCGCTCACGCGGGCCCGTCCGGCGTGGTGCCGGCCACGGGTGCGAGGCGTGCGAGCGTCGTGTCGACGTGGCGACGGATGGAACCGGCCATGGAGAAACCCTTGTGGTCCTGGGCTGAGCGGCGGCGGCCGAGCCCTACGAGGTGAGCGGGCGGACGAGGGGCCGCCGGGTCGGATCGGTGCCGGTCCGGCCCTGGAGGTCGGTCCGCACGGCGCGGAGGACCAGCTGGGGGATCAACTCGCGCCGGGCGAGCGGCTCGAGGGCGGCGAGGGCGTCCTCGATGGCCACCTGGATCTCGGCCACGGGGACCGACGACCCGAACTCGCCCACGAGCTGCCGCTCGACCATCGTCATGTGCCACGCCTCGGGCGCGGTGATCCTCGTGGGCTGGGCGACGTCGTGATGCTGACTCATCGTTCTCCTCCGAGTCCGTCTCCTGACCCCATCATGACCCCCCACGCCGGCCCCCGCGTCGGCCGTGCGTGCCGGAGGTGTGGTATCGGACCGATACCATGGCGGCATGGCCATGACCTTGCGGTTGACCGACGACGAGCAGGCGGCGCTTCGTGAGCGCGCACAGGTCGAGGGCATTTCGATGCAGGAGGCGGCCCGCAGGGCCGTCCGGGACTACGTCGCTCGTGGACAGCATCGGGAGCGCGTGTCCGCGGCGGCCCGGCGTGTGATGGCCGCTCACGCAGACGCACTCGAGCGGCTCGGGCGGTGAGCCGCCAGGTCGATTACCTCGACCTCGACGACCTGCTGGCTCTGGCCGCGGCGTTGCTGGGCGACCCCCCGCCCGTCCGGGACGTCGGCTTGTTGGGGTCGGCGGCCGCCCGCCCGCAGACCACGCTGTTCGGCGAGGACGCCTACCCGGACCTCTGGCGGAAGGCGGCCGCACTCCTGCAGTCGATCGTGAAGAACCACGCCCTCGTCGACGGCAACAAGCGGCTCGGCTGGCTCGCCACCGCGACCTTCCTCGAAATCAACGGCGTGACCGTCACCGGTATCCCCAACGACGACGTCTACGCGTTCGTCATGGACGTGACGGCCGGACACCAGGAGGTCGCCGAGATCGGTGAGGGGTTGCGGAAGCTCGCCGATGCGCGGACCGAAGCCTGAGGGCTGCGGCCTTTCCTTCCGGGGCGGGCGCGAGTAGGCCGGGTGGGGTGATCGGGGTCGATCTGTCGGAGCCGGGGAACGAGTTCGCCTTCCTCGAGGAGGTGGCCGAGGACGCCGGGTTGCCCTGGCGTGGCCCGCCCACCATGGAGCGGCGGGTGCTGGAGCTCGCCGGGGGCGGGTCGCTGGCGGCGATCGCTTGGGGCGAGGCCGGCGCGGGCGGGGGCGGGCGCGAGGGCCGAGGCGACCGAGGGCGCGCCGGGCACGACCTGGTGTTCCTCCACGGTGGGGCGCAGAACTCGCACACCTGGGACACCACGTTGCTGGCCCTGGCCAGGCCGGCGGTCGCCATCGACCTGCCCGGGCACGGGCTGTCGTCGTGGCGGGAGGACGGGCGGTACGCGCCCGAGGTGATCGCCGACGACGTCCGGCGCGGCGTCGAGACGTGGGCGCCGGCGCCCCGGGCGATCGTCGGGTTCTCGCTCGGCGGCCTCACGGCGCTCGCCCTGGCGGCGGAGGCACCGTCGCTCGTCCCCGCGCTCGTGCTCGTCGACGTGTCGCCCGGCCCGGGAGCACCCGGCGCGCCGAGCCCGGTGCCGTCCCTGGCGCGCACGCCGGACGGCTGGGCGAGCCGGGAGGAGCTCTGGGAGCTCGCGACCGCCGCCTGGCCGGCGCGGTCGACCGGAAGCCTGCGGCGGGGGATCGTCCACAACACCACCGTGCGGGACGACGGGCGGGTCGTCTGGCGGCACCACTTCGGCAACATGACCGGCGGCCCCGGCTCGTTCGACATCGATCGGCCCCGGCTGTGGGCCGCGCTCGAACGCGTCCCGGGGCCGGTGATGCTCGTCCGGGGCGGGGCGTCGACGGTCGTGTCCGACGACGACGAGGCCGAGCTGCGGACGCGGCGGCCCGACGCGGCGGTCCACGTGCTGGACGGGCTCGGCCACGACATCCCCGGCGAGGCGCCGCTGGTCCTCGCCGGGCTGATCGAGGAGTTCCTCGGCGACGGGGAAGGCGGGACGGACTGATGGACCTGGAGAACCATGCGGTCGTCCCCGTGCCGGACGGTGCGGCACACACGTTCCGGACCGAGCCGGTGCCGCGGCGGGTCCGGGCGACGGTCGGCTGGGCCACGGTCGTCGACACCGACGACGCCGTCTACATGTTCGAGACCGGGTACCTGCCCGTCTACTACGTCCCCCGGAGCGACGTCCGGGAGGACCTGCTCCGCCCGAGCGACACGACGACGCACAGTGACGTCAAGGGCGACGCCCGCTACTGGGACGTCGTGGTCGGCGACCGGACCGTCGCCGACGCCGCCTGGTCCTACCCCGACAACCCCGAGCTGAAGGACTACGTCGCCTTCTACTGGAACCGGCTCGACGCCTGGTTCGAGGAGGACGACGAGGTCTTCGTCCATCCCCGCGACCCGTACCACCGGGTCGACGTGCTCCGGTCGTCCCGCCACGTCGTCGTGTCGGTCGGGGGCCAGGTGCTGGCGGACAGCCGCCGGCCGTCGATCCTCGTCGAGACGTACCTTCCGAAGCGGTACTACCTGCCCCGGGCCGACGTGCGCCTCGACCTGCTCGAACCGTCCGCCACCACCAGCCGCTGCCCCTACAAGGGCGTCGCCAGCTACTGGTCGTACACGGGCGACGGCTCCGGGCCGGGCGTCGCCGACGTCGCGTGGTCCTACCGGGCACCGATCCCGGAGCTGCCCAAGGTCGAGGCGCTCGTCTGCTTCTTCGACGAGCGGGTGGACGTCACGGTCGACGGCGTCCGACAGGACCGGCCGGCGACCCAGTGGAGCTGACGACCGAGCCCGTACGGGTGCCGGGACCGCGGGGCGTACGCGCCTCGGCCCGGGCGATGCGGGCCCTGCTGTCCGAGCCGTGCGGGGCGCTGGACGCACTCGTCGCCACCCACGGGCGGGTGGTCGGCCTGGCGGTCGGGCCCGCCCGGCTCGTCGTCGTCGGCGACGCCGACCTGGTGGGCGAGGTGCTGGCGGCGCCGGCCGAACGGTTCCGCTGGCGGACCGCCTTCCGTACCCTCACCATCGTCACCGGGCCGACGGCGATGATGGTCAGCGATGGCGACGACCACCGGCGCCGCCGCCGGCTGGCCCAGCCGGCGTTCGCCCGGCGCCGGCTGGCGGCGTGGGCGCCGCTCGTCGTGCGGGAGGTCGACCGGGCCATCGACGACCTGTCGGTCGGCGAGCCGGCCGACCTCCACGAGGCCATGCGGGCGGTCGTGCGGCGCGTGGTGGTCCGCGTGCTGTTCGGTGAGTCGCTGGCCGGGCGGGCCGACGCGATCGGCGCCGCCCTGGCGCCGGCGATCGCCTACGCGGGGAGCCCCGCCCTGCGCCAGCTCCCGCACCCGCTCCCGGTCGGCGCCCGCGCCGCCGCCCGCCGCGCCCGGCGCCGGGTCGACCGCCTCCTCGACGACGAGATCGCCCGCCGCCGGGCCGCGTCGCCCACACCCGGCGCCCGGGCCGACGGCGGGCCGGGGCGGGACGGGCCCGACGGGGACGGGGCGGAGCGGGGCAGGCGCGGCGACGTGCTGGACGCACTCCTGGCGGCGGCGGCGGACGGTGGGGCGGACGACGCCGAGGTCCGGGACCAGGTCGTCACGCTGATCGCCGCCGGCCACGACACGACGTCGGCCGCCATCTCGTGGCTGCTGACCGAGGTGCTCCTCCGCCCGGACGTCCTGGCCCGGCTGCGGGCCGAGGCGGATGCCGCCGGGTCGGCGGGCGACGGGTCGCCGGACGACGACGGTCCCGGGCAGCTCGACCCGGAGCGGTTGCCGTATGCCGATGCGGTCGTGCAGGAGTCGCTGCGGCTCCACCCGGCGGGACCGATCGCCCCGCGCTGGGTCGTCCAGCCGCTGCAGCTCGGCCCGTACGCCGTCCCGCCCCGCACCGCGCTCGTGTGGAGCCCGTACCTGCTCGGGCGCGACCCCGACCACTGGGACGGCCCCATGTCGTTCCGCCCCGACCGCTTCCTCGGCACCGACGGCGACGGCGGGCCCGGGGCGTCGGACGCCTACCTGCCCTTCGGCGCCGGTCCTCGCAAGTGCATCGGCTTCGCCCTCGCCCACCTGGAGATGCAGCTGATCGCCGCCCGGGTGGCCCAGCGGCTCGACGCCACCCCGTCGTTCACCGCCGTCCCGCCGGCGGTCGGCATGGTGACGTCCCGCCCGAGCGGCGGCGTCCCGGTCGTGGTCACGGAGCGGCGGCCCGGAGGTCGTGGCCCCGCATAGGCCTGGACCGGCCCGTACCGCTCGTCCGTGACGGGCGCGTTGCGACGCATCCCGGGCCATGGGCGGCCACCTACGCTCCGCATCATGAGGATCGACTTCAGCTCGTCCGAGCGATCCAGCCTGGGGGTCGAGTGGGAGCTCGAGCTCGTCGACCTGGACACCGGCCAGCTCCGCTCCGGTTCCAACGAGATCCTCGCCGAGATGGCGCCGCCGGACGGCGGCGAGCACCCGAAGGCGAAGCACGAGCTGCTGCAGTCGTGCGTCGAGGTCATCACCGACGTGTGCCTCACCGTCGAGGAGGCCCGCAACGACCTGGCGGCCACGGTCGCCGAGGTCCACGAGCAGGCGGCCAAGCTCGGCCTCGGCGTCATGTGCTCGGGCACGCACCCGACGACCGACTGGGTGACGCAGGAGATCTCCGAGAACCCGCGGTACCACGAGCTGGTCGAGCGGAACCAGTGGGTGGCGCGCCAGCTGCAGATCTTCGGCGTGCACGTCCACGTGGGCGTCCGCTCGCCGGAGAAGGTCATGCCGATCCTGAACGCCCTGCTCAGCTACGTGCCGCACTTCCTGGCGCTGTCGGCCTCGAGCCCCTACTGGATCGGCAGCGACACCGGCCTGGCCTCGTACCGCAGCAAGCTGTTCGAGGCGCTGCCCACCGCGGGCCTGCCCTACCAGCTTTCCGGGTGGCACCAGTTCGAGCGGTACATGGAGCTCCTCATCTCCACGAAGGCGATCCAGATCGTGCGCGAGGTGTGGTGGGACGTCCGTCCCCACCCCAACTTCGGCACGGTGGAGCTGCGCATCTGCGACGGCCTGCCCACGCTGGAGGAGGTCGCGGCCGTGGCGGCCATGTCCCAGTGCCTGGTCGAGCAGATGGACAGCCAGATCGACCGCGGGTACCAGCTGCCCGAACCGCGGGCCTGGGTGGTGCGTGAGAACAAGTGGCGTGCCGCCAGGTATGGTCTCGACGCCGAGATCGTGGTCGACGCCCGCGGCACCGTTCGTCCGGTCCGTGTCGCCCTCCGCGAACTCGTCGACGAGCTCATGCCGACCGCACGGCGTCTCGGCTGCGAAGAGGAACTGGTGATCGTGCACCGCATCCTGGAGCACGGCGCCAGCTACGAACGCCAGCGCCGGGTGGCGGCCGAGCACGACGGCGACCTGCGCCCCGTGGTCGACGCCCTGCTATCCGAGATGCGAGACGGACTCCCTCTGTGACCGACGAAGTTCCCAGTGGACACCCGCACGATCCCGAGCACGCCTGGCTCGACGACTGGCTCGCCGAGAACATCGACGACCTCGTCGCGCTTCGGCGGCAGATCCACAGCCATCCCGAGCTCGGCTACGCCGAGCACGAGACCACGGCCCTGATCGAGCGCGAGCTCCAGCTCGCGGGCCTGCGTCCCCGGACGCTCCCGGTCGGCACGGGCACCCTGGCCGACCTCGGCTCGGGCATCCGGACGATCGCCCTGCGGGCGGACATCGACGCCCTCCCGCTCACCGACGCCAAGGACGTGCCGTACCGGTCCACGCAGCCCGGCGCCTGCCACGCCTGCGGCCACGACGCCCACACCACGATGCTGGTGGGGGCGGCGAGAGCGCTGGCGTCCCTGCCGTCGCTGCCGGCGGTGGGACGGGTCCGGTTCGTGTTCCAGCCGGCGGAGGAATCGGTGCCCGGCGGGGCCCTCGACGCCATCGACGGCGGGGCCCTCAAGGACGTCGAACGCATCTTCGCCCTCCATTGCGACCCCAAGCTGGCCACCGGGAAGGTCGGCCTGCGGCCGGGATCGATCACGGCGGCGTGCGACAAGGTCGAGGTCCGCCTCAGCGGGCCCGGCGGCCACACCTCGCGTCCGCAGAACACGGTCGACCTGGTCTACGCCCTGGGCAAGGTGATCACCGACGTGCCCGGGCTGCTGTCGCGCCGGGCCGACCCCCGCCACGGCATGTCGCTCGTCTGGGGAGCGGTCGACGCCGGCGTGGCCGCCAACGCGATCCCGCAGGACGGGACGCTGCGCGGCACGGTCCGCATGCTGAGCCGCGAGGCCTGGCACGGGGCGGAGGACCTGGTCCAGCGCCTGATCACCGACGTCGTCGCCCCGACGGGGGCCGAGGTCCAGGTGACCTACACGCAGGGCGTGCCGCCCGTCGTCAACGACCTCGGGTCGGTCGAGGTGTTCCGGTCGGCGGCCAGGGGGTCGCTGGGCGCCGCCGCGGTGACCGAGGCCGAGCAGAGCCTCGGCGGCGAGGACTTCGCCTGGTACCTCGACCGGGTGCCCGGTGCGCTGGCCCGTCTCGGCGTGCGCCGCCCCGACGAGGACGGGCCCGACCTCGACCTCCACCAGCCGACGTTCGACATCGACGAGGACGCCCTGGCCGTCGGCGTCCGGCTGCTGGTCCACACGGCGCTCGCCGCCCTCCGGGGCTAGCTCGCCGCCCTCGGGGCCCGGCCCGGCGTCCCGGTCGCGGCCGGGCTCACGCCGCCGCGGCGGCGGGTTCCTCAGGAGACGCCGGGGTGGACGCCGGCCGCGCCGCCCGATGGCGCTCCATGACGAGCCCGAGCACCGCCGCGACCCCGCAGAGGACACCCGCGACGGCGAGCGCGGCGCGCGGCCCCCAGTGGTCGGCGATGGCACCGGCCACCGGGCCGCCCACGGGCCGGCTCCCGAGGAAGATCATCGAGACGATGGCGACGGTCAGGCCCCGGCGCTGCGGGTCGGCGTGGACCTGGACGACCGTCGCCGCCCCCGACAGCACCGTGATCGACCCGAGCCCGGCCGGGACCGCCACCAGGACGGCGACGAGCAGGTGGGGCGCCGCCGCCAGGGCGAGGAGCGCGGCGGCGAACAGCCAGGCGCCGGCCACCACCATCCGGAGGCTGCTGGCGTTGCGCCGGGCCAGGACCAGCCCGCCGGCCGCCGCCCCGGCGCTCATGGCGGCGTACAGGAGCGTGAAGCCGGAGGCGCCGGCGCCGAACGTGTCCTCCGCCAGCAGTGGCAGCGTGACCTCCATCTGGTAGCCGAAGACGGCCACGATCGTCATGACCGCCAGGGGCGCCCGCAGCCCGGGCGACGCCGCCAGGTAGCGCAGTCCCGTCCGCAGCTGCCGGGGCTCGCGCGCGGCCCGGGGCGCCGGCCACAGCTCGCCCGTCCGCATGAGCAGCAGGCCGGCCAGGACCGCCGGGTAGCTGAGGGCGTTGACCAGGAAGCACCAGCCGACGCCGCCCACGGCGATGAGGCCGCCGGCCAGCGCCGGGCCGAACACCCGGGACGCCGTCATCAGCGTGGTGTTGAGCCCGATCGCGTTGACCACGTCGCCGGGCGGGACCAGTTCGCTGACGATCACCCGGCGCAGCGGGCTGTCGAGCGCGTTGACGATGCCGAACGCCAACGCGAGGGCGTAGAGCGCCGGCATCCCGAGGACGCCGGAGAAGCTGGCCGCGGTCAGCGCCACGGCCACGGCCACGAAGGCGAGCTGGCTGCCGATCATCAGGCGGCGGGTGTCGAACCGGTCGATGAGCAGGCCGCCGTAGGGGCTGAGCAGGAGGCCCGGCCCGAACTGGAGGGCCGTGACCGCCCCCAGCGTCAGGCCCCCGCCGCCCAGGTCGAGCGCGGCCCACGTGAGGGCGACGGCCTGCATCCAGGTGCCCGCCTGGGAGACGAGCTGGCCGACGAAGAACAGGCGGAAGTTGCGGGTGGCCAGCGAGCGGAGTGTGGGGGAGGCGGCGAAGCGGTCGGCCCGGCTCACGGGCGTTTCTCCTCGTGCGCCCCGCCGTGCGACCCACCCGGGGTCGCGGTCGGGATCGCGCCCTGGTCGCAGTCCGCCAGGCGCTCGAGCAGGGCGACCAGCCGGGGGACGGCCGCCTGGTCATCGGGCGAGAGCTGGGCGAGGCGGCGGGCGATCCAGGCGTCGCGGCCGCTGCGGACCTCCCCGATCATCGCCACGCCGGCCGGGGCGAGCGAGATGCGGGCCACCCGCCGGTCGGCCGGGTCGGCGGCCCGGGCGACCCACCCGGCCGCCTCCATGCCCTGCACCAGCCGGGTCATCGTCGGCGGCGTGACCTGCTCGAAGGCCGCCAGTTCCCCGAGGGTCACCGGCCCGAGCCGGTCGATCGCGCCGAGGGCGGAGAGCTGCGACTGCGTGGCCTGGGCGCGAGTCTCGCGCCGCAGCCGCCGGGCCAGCCGGGCCGTGGCCGCGCGCAGCCGGACGGCGACGTCGGTGTCGGTGGCGCTCTCGTGCATCAGCGGGCTCGGCACGCGGGTCAACGTATTAGTTGCACTAACTAAACACAAGGGGACCCGCCCGCGTCCCGGTCGGGGCCGTCACGGCGACGGCTGCGGCCCGGCGTCGAGCGCTGCGTCCAGCGTCCGGTGGAAGTAAGCGATGGCGCCCTCGAACAGGGCGCACTCCAGGTACTCGTTCGCGCCACCGGAAAGCCCCCGCTGGATCGAGCGGTCGACGGCGAAGTCCGCGCGACGATGAGCGCGATGTCCGAGATGCCCGACGCCCCCGAGGGGCCGCGGCCGCTGTCCGCCCGGTCGGTGATCGCCACGTCGCTGCTGGGCGCCGAGGTGGCCGAGGTGCGGGCGTCGCACCTGGTCCGGGCCGGGGCGCTGTTCGGCATCGCCGAGGGCGCCATGCGGACCGCCCTCTGGCGCATGGCCGCCGACGGCGAGGTCGCAGCGCAGGACGGCTGGTACCGGCTCGCCGGGCGCCTCCTCGAGCGGAGGGACCGGGTCGACGACAGCCAGGCCGCGGTCCGCCAGGCCTGGGACGGCACCTGGGAGCTGGCCGTCGTGGCCGCCGAGCGCCGTCCCGCCGCCGAGCGCCTCGCCCTGCGCGCCGCCGCCGTCGCCCTCCACCTGGGTGAGGTGCGCGAGGGCACGTGGGCGCGGCCGGCGAACCTGGCCCCCGACCGCCTTCCCGCCCACCGGGACGTCCTCGACGCCCAGTGCCTGCACTTCACCGGCGCCACGGCCCCCGAGGGCCTGGCCGCCCGCGTCTTCGACCTGGTCGGCTGGTCCAGGCGGGCGAGGGACCTGGTCGCGGCGATGGACGACGGGCCGCCGGCCGAGCAGGTCGACCCGGCCACGCTGGCGGCGGGCTTCACGCTGTCGGTCGCCGTGGTCCGCCACCTGCAGGCCGACCCGCTGCTGCCCGACGAACTGCTCCCACCCCACTGGCCGGGCGACCTCCTCCGCCGCTGCTACGCGGCCCACGACCGCGCCTACAAGCAGCGCTTCACCGCCTGGCTGCTCGCCGAGGAATGAGCGGCCCGTGGTGAAGGTCGAGGAGCGGGGCGGCGAGCGGCTGGGGGAGCTGTTCGTCGGCCTGGCGGACGGGGTCGTGCCCGAGGCCGACGGGTGCGTCGAGGTCGTGCCGCCGGACCCGGCCTACCCCGGCCTGGAGGCGGTGCTGGAGTTCACGGCCCACGCCGTCGTCGTCACGGCGCGGTCCGCCGCCACGGTGGCCGGGCGGGCGATCGACGCCTACGGCGGCGCCGTCGCCCCGGACGTCCTGCGGTGGCTGGCCGGGCCCGGCGGGTGGATCGACGCCCACGACGTCCTCCTGCTGGGCCACGGCACGGGTGCGGGCACGGGCGGCGACGGGGACGGCAGCGCGCCCCGGTTGCCGGAGCTCGGCGACGACGTTCGCCACCCCCGCCTCGACGTGGCCCGGGACCTCCGGCTGGACGTCCGCGCCCACGGCGACGAGCGCGGGGTCGTGGCCCTCGGCACCGGCCTCGGCGGCCGGCGGGAGGTGTCCATCCAGCTGCACGCCGGCGTCGCTCCGGGCCGCGGCGCCGGCCTCTCGCTCCTGCGCGACGCCCTGGACCTCGTGCCGGCGGGGGCGCCGGTGTTCGCCTGTGTGTCGCCCGGCAACGCCCGCTCGCTGCGCTGCTTCCTGCGGGCGGGCTTCGTCCCCCTCGGGGCCGAGGTCCTCCTCCGCCCCGCCGGGCCCTGACGGTCAGGGCTCCGGGCGGTCGACGAGGGCCACGAGCTTCTGCGGGGCCATGACGCAGTAGCTCTCGGTGACCAGGTCGCCGAGGTCGTCCCAGTCGGTTCCGTCGTCGATGACCATGCCGACGACGTCGCGGCCCCAGCGGGCGACGAAGAAGGGGTGGCCGACGTGGCGGAGGGCCTCCAGCTCGGGGCCTTGGACGCGGAACGTGACGACGAGGACCGGCCCGGCCGACCCCGCCGCCCGGGCGTACGCCCTCGGGTTCCCGTCCTCCACGCCGAGCACGTGGGCGAACGTGCGCTTGCGGACCATCCACCGCACGCCGGCCCACGCCTTCTCCTCGTAGGCGTCGGGCAGGCGCAGGCACAGCGCCCGCACGCGGGCGACCACGTCCTCGGGGACGTCCGCGTAGTCGCCGGCCATGCCGGGAACCTACCGGTCCGGGCCGACCCAGGGCCCGACGCCCGTCACCCTCTCCGGCGTCGTCCGGATGACGTAACCGGGCCCCTCGACGCCCGGCGGCGGGAACGTCACGTCCGGGCCGATGTAGACGTGGGCCAGCCGCTGCAGCAGGGCGGCGGCCCCGCCCTCCTCGACCCGGGCGGTGCCGCGGACGACCATGTACTCCTGCAGGCCGTAGGCGTTGACCACGTCGGTTTGCAGCGACAGCGCCACCCGGGAGTCGCGGGCGACGTTGCGGACCTTCTTCGTCCGCCGCATGTGACCGCTCACGATGTCGTCGCCGTCGAGGCCGACCCACACGGCGCTGACCTGCGGGGCGCCGTCGGGGTCGAGCGTGGTGAGGTGGACGATGGTCGGCGACTCGAGCAGGGCGCGGGCGGCGTCGTTGAGGACGGTCATCGGCCGGGAATGTAGCGACGTCCCTGCGGCGGTGCGGCCGCCACGGCCGTGGGCCCACCCGAGGCTGCTAAAACCCCGTTCCTCGTGGAGGTGCGGCGGCGCAGGCGCCAGGTGCTCGAGGCGGCCGGGATCCACCGGGCGAGCAGCCTCGTGGCCGCCCTCGCCACCGACAGCGACAACCTGGCGCTGGCGCTGACGGCCCGGTCCCTCCGCCCCGACTTGGTCATCGTCTGCCGGGTCGCCGACCAGCGCAACGAGCGCAAGTTCCGCCTCGCCGGAGCCGACCACGTGGTCAACCCCTACGAGATCGGCGGCGCCCGCATGGCGGCGATCGCCTTCCGCCCGCACGTGGCCGAGTTCCTCGACGAGGTGATCCACGCCGAGGAGCACGACGTGGACATCCAGGAGGTCCTGGTGGCGGCGGGCTCGGGGGCGGACGGCGCGTCGCTCCGGACCGTCACCGGTGCCGACGGCGGCGGGGCGACGGCCGCCGTCATCGCCATGAAGCGGGCCGACGGCACCTACGACGTCAACCCGCCGGCGGCGACGATCCTCGCGCCGGGGGACGTGCTCATCGCCCTCGGGTCGTCGGCGCAGCTGGACCGCCTGCGTTCGGCGGCCGGATAGGCGTGGCCCGACCCCTCGTGCCGAGGGTGTCACAGGGCGGGCCTACGATCGTCCGGCATGGATGATGCCTTGGTGGACGTCGTCCTCGGTCGGGTGGACGGCGACGGCACACTCGCCGAGGCGGCACGCGACCTGGTCCTCGCGGCCTGCCGGGGCGACGACGCCCTGGCGGCGGCTCTGGCCGGCGGGCGCGCCGCCCCGGCCGCGGCGGCCGGCGACCGCGCCGACGGGTCGTCGGGAGTGCCCGGCTCGCCCGGGGCGCCCGGCGCGGGGGCGCCGGTGGGTGCCTACCTGCGGTCGATCACGGTGGCCGGGTTCCGGGGCGTGGGCCCGGAGGCGACGCTCGAGCTCGAGCCGGGTGCCGGGCTCACCGTGGTCGTCGGGCGCAACGGGTCCGGTAAGTCGAGCTTCGCCGACGCGCTCGAGGTCCTGCTCACGGGCACGACCGACCGGTTCGAGAAGCAGACCGTGTTCCGGGACGGCTGGCGCAACCTCCACCGCCCGACCGGCGCCCGGGTCGCCGCCGACTTCCACGTGGCCGGCGCGGCCGGCACCACCACCGTCGAGCGCCGGTGGGACGACGACGCCGGCCTGGCGGACGGCGAGGTGTCGGTCCAGGTCGCGGGGGAGCGGCGGGCCCCCGGCCTCGACCGGCTCGGGTGGGCCGACGCCCTGGTGAGCCACCGGCCGTTCCTGGCCCACTCCGAGCTGGCCGCGGTGCTCAGTACGAGCCCGACCAGGCTGTACGACCGGCTGGCCTCCGTGCTCGGGCTGGACGAGCTGGTCGGGGCGCAGGACCGGCTGGGCCGCGAGCGCCGGTCCCGCGAGGCCGAGGCGAAGGACGTCGACGCCGAGCGCAAGCGCCTGGCCGCCGCACTCGGCGCCCTCGACCGCGACGCCGGTGAGGAGCGGGCGGCCGCCGTGGCCCGGGCCCTGTCCACCCGGCAGCCCGACCTCGACGCCGTCGAGCAGGTAGTCACGGGCGCGACCGGTCCGGCGCCGGGCGGGTCGCTCGATACCCTCCGCCAGCTGGCGGCGCTGGACGCCCCGCCGGTCCCCGTCCTCGTCGCCGCGGCCGAGCGGTTGCGGGCCGCGGCCGCCGGGCTCGACGCCGTGGCCGGGACGTCCGCCGCCCGCGCCCGGGCGCTCGCCGACCTGCTCGACCGGGCGCTCGACCACCACGCCGCCCACCCCGACGAGGCCGACTGCCCGGTGTGCGGCCGGTCCGGCGCCCTCGACGCGGCGTGGGAGGGTCAGGCGGCCGGCGAGGTCGGCCGGCTGCGGGCCGAGTCCGACGAGGCCGACCGCGCCCACAAGGAGGCCGGGGCCGCCCGGGCCGACGCGATCGGCGCCCTCCGCCCGGTCCCGGCGGCCCTCATCGCCGCCTCCCGCCCCGCCTCGCCGGCCCGCGAGGCGCTCGCCGGCTCGGCGGCCGTGCCCGGCGACGATCTCGCCACGGGCGAGCTGGTCGAGGCGTGGGCGGCGTGGGCCAGCCCGCCCGCCACCGACCGGGCGGTGGCCGCCGACCTGCGCCGGCTCGCGGACCACGTGGTCTCGGGTGCCGGGCTGGCGGCGCTCGTCGGCCCGGTCCACAAGGCGGCGGCCGAGGCGCTCGCCGCCCGCGACGACCGCTGGGCCCCGGTGGCCGCGCAGGTGGCGGCGTGGGTGGTGCGGGCACGGGCGGTCGAGGCCGACAAGCCGCTGGTCAAGGACCTCAAGGCGGCGGCCACCTGGCTCCGGGCCGCCCACGACGACATCCGCAACGACCGGCTCCGCCCGATCGCCGAGCAGGCGCAGGAGGTCTGGCACCTGCTCCGCCACGAGAGCAACGTCTCGCTCGGCGTCATGCGGCTCACCGGCAGCGCCACGCAGCGCCGGGTCGAGCTGGCGGCCCAGGTCGACGGCAGCGACGGCAACGCCCTCGGCGTCATGAGCCAGGGCGAGGTGAACGCCCTGGCCCTCAGCATCTTCCTGCCCCGGGCGATGCTGCCCGAGAGCCCGTTCCGGTTCGTGGTCATCGACGACCCGGTCCAGGCCATGGACCCGGCCAAGGTCGACGGGCTCGCCCGTGCGCTCGACCGCGCGGCCCGGGCGCGCCAGGTCGTGGTGTTCACCCACGACGACCGGCTGCCCGCCGCCGTCCGTCGCCTCGGGATCGCGGCGCGGGTCGTCCAGGTCCAGCGCCGGCGCGACTCGGTCGTCGAGGTCGTCCCGGCCGCGGACCCCGCCGCCCAGGCGCTCCGGGACGCCCGGGTCGTGGCCAAGAGCCTGCGGACGCCGCTCGAGGTGCGCCGGCGGGTCGTCCCCGGCCTGTGCCGCCTGGCATTGGAGGCCACGTTGACCTCGATGGCCCAGCGCGCCCTGCTCGACGCCGGCGCCCGGCACGACGAGGTCGAGGAGACGCTGGCGTCGGCGCAGCGCCTCACCACGAAGGCGGCGCTGGCGCTGTTCGGCACCGCCGACGAGGCCGACAAGGTCATGCGGGCGCTCAACGAGGTCGATCGCGTCCACGGCGACACGTTCAAGAAGCTGCAGCAGGGCGCCCACGGCGTCTGCCCCGGCGACCCCCTCGACCTCGTGGCGGACACCAGCGCCCTCGTCACCGCCCTGGGGTCCCGGTGACGGCCGCAGCGGCCGGGCTGGAGACCCCGGCCGACCTGGTGGCCGCGGCCCGGACGGTCCTCGACCGCCCGGACGCCCTGCCCGGGTCGGCGTGGGCGCGCAGCACGGCGCTCCTCGCCCGCCAGGCGCTGGAGGCGGCGATCGCCGGGTTCTGGGAACGCGAGGTCCCCGAGGCCGTCACCGGCTCGTTCACCACGCAGCTCCTGTGCCTGCGCAGCTACGTCCCGACCGAGGTGGCGACCGCGGCCTTCGAGGCCTGGGCGGCCCTCTCCACCGCCTGCCACCACCACGCCTACGACCTGGCCCCCACCGCCACCGAACTCCACAACTGGCTCGACACCGTCGCCGACGTGGTCGACGACCTCAGCTGACCGGTTGGTCGTCGAGGCGGCAGAGTTCGACCGACGCGCCGCCGCCCCCGGGCGGGACCGGGGGCGGCGGACGGGGTGGGGCGCGGGCGCCCCGGTCAGGTGGGCCTAGAAGGCCAGGTCGAGGTAGTCGTCGACGTTGTCGGCCGTGACCGTGCTGGCGGGCAGCTCGATGCGGCTGGGGACGCCCGGCTCGACCAGCTCCTCGAAGCCCTGACCCAGGGCGATGAGGCGGGCGACGCGGACGGCCGAGGCCGACATCGACGGGTTGTACAGGAAGGTGGCCGAGTAGAGGCCGCCGTCCTGGATCATCTCCATGGCCTCCCGCGAGCCGCCGGCCCCGGTGAGGATCATCTCGTCCTCGCGGCCGGCGTTCTCGATGGCCGAGACGACGCCCATGGCCATGTCGTCGTCGTGGGTGTACACGGCGTCGAGGTCGGGCTCCGCCTGCAGGATCGTCTCCATGACCTCGAGCCCGCGGTCGGGCAGGAAGTCGGCGGGCTGCTGGGCGACGATGCGGATGCCGTCGCCGCACAGCTGCTCGACCGTGTCGGCGAAGCCGGCGCTGCGCTGCTCGGTCACCGAGATGCCGGCCACGCCCTGGATCTCGGCCACGTTGCCCTGGCAGTCGAGCTGCTCGGCGAGGTAGTTGGCCGCCGAGACGCCGATGCCGTAGTTGTCGCCGCCGATCCAGGTCCGGTAGGCGCCCTCGGTCGAGAACTCGCGGTCGACGTTCACCACGGGGATCCCGGCCTCCATCGCCTCGAGGGCCACCGGGGTCAGCGGCTCGCCCTCGTGCGGGAGGATGATGAGGACGTCGGGGTCCTCGGCGATGAGCTGCTCGACCTGCGACACCTGCGCCGCCGAGTCGTTGGTGCCCTCCAGCAGGACGAACTCCACGTCGTCGTAGCGCTCCGCCTCCTCCTCGGCGTTGGCGGTGATCGCCGCCAGCCAGCCGTGGTCGGCGCCCGGGGCGCTGAAGGCGATGCGGATCGTCTCGCCCGACTCGACCACCCCTTCTCCCTCCACGGCCGCGGTGTCGGCCGTGGATTCGTCGTCGGACGACTCGTCGTCACCTCCGCTCTCACAGGCTCCGAGTACCAGCATCGTGGCCGTGGCCATGCCGGCGAAGCGCATCCATCGTGTCTTGGTCATTCCGTCCCCCTCCGGTGGGTTGACGCGCCCGGCGGTCCGGTCGCCGGTCAGGTGTCGCGCCGCTGCAGGGCAGCAGCGGCGAGGATGATCACGCCCTTGCTGAGCTGCTGGAGCTCGGCGGGCATGTCGAGGATGTTCAGCAGGTTGAACACGAGCCCGAACGTGATGACGCCGAGGAAGGTGCCGGTCACGGTGGCCCGTCCCCCGGCGAGGCTCGTGCCGCCGATGACGACGGCGGCGATGGCATCGAGCTCGAGGAGGTTGCCGGACACCGGCGAGGCGCTGCCCAGCCGGCCGCTGAGCAGGATCGCCGAGATGCCGACGCACAGGCCCGAGAGCACGTAGACGCTGGTCACGATCGGCCCGGGTCGGATCCCGGCCATGCGGGCCGCCTCGCGGTTGCCCCCGATGGCAACGACGTGGCGCCCGTAGCGGGTCCGGTTCAGCAGGACCCACCCGCCGGCGGTCACGGCGAGGAACACCAGAGCGGCGTTCGGGATGGGGCCGACGAGCTCGCCCCGGCCGATGTCCCGAACGATGTCGAGCTGGCGGAGGCTGATCGGCGTGCGGTCGCTCATCCAGATGGCGAGGCCGCGGGCGCCGGCGAACATGGCCAGCGTGGCGATGAACGGGACGATCCGCAGGTAGCTGATCGCCAGGCCGTTGATCAGGCCCAGCAGCAGGCCGAACCCGAGGGCGCCCAGCATGAAGGGCAGCGATTGCTCCTCGCCGACCAGCCCGCCGGCGATCGAGGCGGCGGCGAGCATGGAGCCCACCGACAGGTCGATGCCGCCGGTGGCGATGACGAACGTCATGCCCACGGCAACGACCCCGACCACGCTGGCCTGGGTGAGGACTGTGAGGAGGTTGTCGCGGGTGAGGAAGGCCTCGCGGTCGGCGATGGCCCCGGCGATGATCAGCGCGAGGACGACGACCGGGAGGGCCGCCTCCTGGAGGCGGACCCGGCGCCGGGCACGGGTGACGGGCGCCACCGGGGCGTCCGGTCCCAGCGTGGCGGGGGTGACGGTCATGGGGCGGCGGCCTCCGTGCGGTCGGGGTCGGGCTCCGGGCGGTCGGGTGCGCCGCCGTCGGTGGCCGCGCCTGCGGGCGCGGCGCCGGCGGACGGCAGGGCATGGGCGAGGATGTCGGCCTCGGTGGACGTGGGGCCGTCGAGGATGGCGGTGACCCGGCCGTCGGCCATGACGACGATGCGGTCGCACAGCGCCACCAGCTCGGCCAGCTCGCTGCTCACCATCACGACGGCCAGGCCGGACGCCGCCAGCGTGCGGATCGCCCGGTAGGCGTCGGCCTTGGCCCCCACGTCGACGCCCCGGGTGGGCTCGTCGAGGAGGAGGACCGTGCAGTCGTGGAGCAGCCAGCGGGCCAGCACGACCTTTTGCTGGTTGCCGCCCGACAGCTCGCCGGCCAGCCGGGTCGGGTCGTCGGGCACGGTGCCCAGCTCGCGCAGCTGGGTGGCCGCTGCCTGGCGCTCGGACCGGCGGTCGAGCAGCGCCCGCCGGCGGAACCGGCGCAGGTCGGCGACCGTCACGTTGCGGACGAGGTCCCACCCCGGCCACAGGCCCTGGCTCTTGCGTTCCTCGGGGGCGAGGCCGACGCCGGCGCGGATGGCGACGTCGGGGCGCCCGGGCGGCAGCCGGCGCTCCTCGACCGTGACGGTCCCGGCGTCGGGCCGGTCGACCCCGGCGATGAGGCGGAGGACCTCGGTCCGGCCGGCGCCGACGAGCCCCCCGAGGCCGACGACCTCGCCACGCCGGACGTCGAACGACACGTCGTGGACCGGGACGCCCTCGGCGCCCCCGCCGGCGGGCTGGCGGCTCAGGCCCTCGGCCCGGAGCACGACCGGCCCCGGCTCGGCACCGGCGCCGTCGCCGTCGCCGTCGGGCCGGTCGGGGAACAGCTCGCCGAGGCGGCGGCCCACCATGGCGGCGACCAGGTCGTCCCGCGGGGTGTCGGGCGGCAGGCCGCTGGCGACCGTCTCGCCGTCGCGCAGGACCGTGATCGTGTCGCCGATGGCGGCGACCTCCTCCAGCCGGTGGGAGATGTAGACGATGCCGACGCCCTCGGCGGCGAGGCGGCGGACCACGGCGAACATCGCCTCGACCTCCGGCCCGTCCAGCACGGCGGAGGGCTCGTCCATGACGAGGACCCGGGCCTCCCGCGACAGCGCCCGCCCGATCGACACGATCTGCTGGGCGGCGGGCGAGAGCGTCCCCGCCAGGGCCCGGACGTCGATGTCGGCGTGGCCCAGCCGCTCGAGCAGGGCCGTCGCCGAGGCGAACGACCGGCGGCGATCGATCAGCGGGCCCCGCCGCAGCTCGTGGCCCAGGAACAGGTTGTCGGCCACCGCCAGGTCGGCGACGAGGTCGAGCTCCTGGTAGATGGTGGCGACGCCGGCGGCCAGGGCGGCGGACGGGTCACCGTGCGGCAGCGGCGTGCCGTCCACGGCCACGGTCCCGGCACTCGGGGTGACGAGGCCGGCCACGCAGCGGATCAGCGTTGACTTCCCGGCGCCGTTCTGCCCGACGATGCAGTGGACCTGCCCGGCGGCGACGTCGAGGTCGACCCCGCCGAGCGCCCGGACGCCCGGGTACTCCTTGACCAGGCCCCGTACCGACAGGCGGGGGGCGTCGATCAGCGTCATGCCGTGGCCTCCTGGGCGGCGTGGGCGGCGAGGCCCGCGTCGATGGCGGCGGGGGAGAGGACATCCTCGATGACGGTCACGGCGCAGCCGATGACCCCGGCGCGGTCGTCGAGCCGGCTGCGGGCGACCTGGAGGTGCTGGGTGGCCAGCGCCGTCGAGCGCCGGTAGACGATCTCGCGCACGCCGGCGAAGAACTGCTCGTGGGCGTGGGCGAGGTCGCCCCCGAGGACGATCACCGCCGGGTTGAAGAAGTTGACGGCCCCGGCCAGCACCTCACCGACCAGCCGCCCGGCCTGGCGGACCAGCGTGGACGCCTCGACGTTGCCCGCCCGGACCAGGGCGACGACGTCGCGGCTGTCGTGGGCGTCGATGCCGGCCGCGGTGAGCCGGCGGGCGAGGGCACCGCCGCTGGCCACGGCTTCGACGCAGCCCCGGTTGCCGCAGCGGCACAGGGCGTCGCCGGCGTCGGGGACCTGGACGTGGCCGAGGTCGCCGGCCGTGCCGTCGGCGCCCCGGTGGAGGGCGCCCCGGCTGACGATGCCGCAGCCGATGCCGGTGGCGACCTTCACGAACAGCAGGTCGTCGACGTCGTGGCGCCAGCTCGTCCAGTACTCGCCGATGGCCATGACGTTCACGTCGTTGTCGACCAGGACCGGCACGCCCGGGTAGCGGGCGGCGAACGCCTCGGGGACCGAGACCCCGTCCCACCCCGGCATGATCGGCGGGTTCACGGCCCGGCCGGCGGCGAACTCCACCGGCCCGGGGAGGCCGACGCCGATGCCCCGCACCTCGGCCGGGCTGCGGCCGACCTCGTGGAGCAGGTCGGCGAAGCGTTCCTGGGCCCAGGGCAGGACCACGTCCGGCCCGTTGGCGATGTCCATCTCGTCGGGGCGCTCGGCCAGGATCGACGCGTCGAGGTCGCTCACCGCCAGCCGGCAGTGGGTGGCGCCCAGGTCGGCGCAGAGGACGACCCCGCCGTGGCTGTCGAACGCCAGGCGGGTGGGCGGGCGACCGCCGGTCGAGGGGCCGTCGCCGCGTTCGACGAGGAGGCCGGCGAGGAGAAGCTCGTCGACCCGCTGGGACACCGTCGACCGGGCCAGGCCGGTGGCCCGCGCCAGGCCGGCCCGCGAGTCGGCGTGCCCGTCCCGGACGAGCTGGAACAGCGCACCGGGCGTCACCGCATGGGGCGTGGACGCCCGGCTGGCGGCGGCATGGCGATGTGGTGTCGGCCCGGCCGGCATGCGACGGTCGTAACACGGCAGGCTTTGTTCGGTCAACGACGAAAGATGAAGATCTTTGCTTGTCATCCGACCTAAGCCGTGCATACGGTGCCCGACATGGGGTTGCGCATCGCCGTCGCCGGCACGGGCTTCATCGGGAGGGTCCACGCCCGGTCGGCCCGCCTGGCCGGGGCGGAGCTGGCGGGCGTGGCGGCGTCGTCGCCCGAGTCCGCCGAGCGGGCCGCCGCCGAGCTCGGGGCGGCGCGCGCCTTCGCCTCGGCCGACGAACTGGTGACGGCCGACGGCATCGACGTCGTGCATCTCTGCACCCCCAACCACTTGCACGAACCGCTCGCCCTCGCCGCCCTCGCCGCCGGGAAGCACGTGGTGTGCGAGAAGCCAGTGGCGCTCGACGGCGACGGCGCCCGGCGCATCGCTGCGGCCGCCGCCGACGCGGGCCGGGTCGTCGCCGTCCCGTTCGTGTACCGGTTCCACCCGCTGGTGCGGGAGGCCCGCGCCCGGGTGGCGGCCGGCGAGCTCGGGCCCGTCCGGGTCCTCCACGGTACGTACCTGCAGGACTGGCTGCTCGGCGCCGACGACACCAACTGGCGCGTCGAGCCCGGCCTGGGCGGCGCCTCCCGGGCCTTCGCCGACATCGGTTCGCACTGGTGCGACCTCGTCGAGTTCACCTCCGGCGCCCGCATCACCCGCCTGCTGGCCCACACGGCCACGACGGTCAGCTCCCGGGCGACCGGCGACCGGCCCACGTTCGCGGCCGCCGGGGCCGCCGGCGCCGTGGCCACCGAGGACGTCGCCACCGAGGACGTCGCCCTGGTCCTGTTCGAGACGGATGCCGGGGGGAGCGGGTCGGTCGTCGTCTCGCAGGTGTCGGCGGGGCGGAAGAACCACCTGGCCTTCGAGCTCGACGGGACCGAGGCCGCGCTCGCCTTCGACCAGGAGCGGCCCGAGCTGCTCTGGGTCGGCCGGCGCGAGGGCGCCACGCTCGTGCCCCGCGACGCCGCCCACCTGGCCCCGGACGCCGCCCGCCTGGCCACGCTGCCGGCGGGCCACGGCCAGGGTTACCACGACTGTTTCGACCTGTTCGTGGCGGACGCCTACGCCGCCGTGTCCGGGGTGGCGCCCGAGGGCCTGCCCCTGGTCGGTGACGGCGTACGGGCCGCCACCATCACCGACGCCGTGCTGGCGTCGGCCCGTTCCCTCTCCTGGATCGAGGTGCCGCCGTGAAGCTCGGGTTCCTGACCGCCTGCCTGCCGAAGCGCTCGCTCGACGACATCGCCGCCTGGGCGGCGGCCCACGACTACGCCGCCCTCGAGGTGGCCGCCTGGCCCGCCCTCGGCGACCGCCCGTTCACCGCCACGCACGTCGACGTCACGGCGCTGTCGTCCGGTGGGGGCGCCGACGCCTTCCGCGCCACGTTCGACAAGCACGGGCTGATCGCGTCGTCGCTGGCGTTCTACGACAACAACCTCCACCCCGACCCGGAGGAGCGCGAGGCGATCAACGCCCACGTCCTCGCCTGCATCGACGCCGCCGCCGAGCTCGGCGTGCCCACGGTCGGCACGTTCGTGGGCCGGCACCCGGGCCTGTCCGTCCGGGAGAACCTGACGCAGGCCGAGGAGGTGTTCCGGCCCATCGTCGACCGGGCCGGCGAGCGGGGCGTGAAGGTCATCGTCGAGAACTGCGTGATGGAGGGCTGGCACCCCGACGGCTACCCCGGCAACCTCGCCTACTCGCCCGAGTTGTGGGAGTGGATGTTCGAGCTGGGGCTGTACCTCAACTTCGACCCCTCCCACCTGGTGTGGATCGGCATCGACCCGGTCGCGGCCGTGCGGCCCTATGTCGACCGGATCCCGCACGCCCAGGCCAAGGACGTCGAGCTGTTCCCCGAGAAGCGCAACCGCTACGGCACGTTCGGCAAGGCGGTGGTGCGCGAGGACCCGTGGGACGTTGGCTGGTGGCGCTACCGGGTCCCCGGGCTCGGCCAGGTCGACTGGGTGCGGCTGGTCGACGCCCTGTACGAGGGCGGCTTCGACGGCGTGCTGTCGGTCGAGCACGAGGACCCCGTGTGGGGCGGCACCGAGGCGCTGGTCGAGGCGGGCCTCGAGGTGGCTCACCGCACGCTGTCGCCGCTCGTCGTGCGGTGATCTACCCGTCGGTCGGTTCCAGGGGACCGGAGAGGACGCGCCGGCCGGACGAGGCCTGGTTGCCGTCGGCGGTCTCGCGGGTGACCGTGAAGGCCGTGAAGTCGGCGGGGGAGACACCCGCCCACAGGACCACGTCGGCGCCCTCGTTGAACGTGCCCACGGGGACCAGCACGTCGCCCGGCCCGAGCAGCCAGGCCTCGTAGAACTCGCCGTCGGCCAGGCGGGGGAGGCCGGTGGCGTCGAGCTCGAGCCGCCAGCCCGAGTCGAACCGGGCGGCGCTCACCGTGCCGCCGGCCCCGGGGGCCAGGTCGGTGGCTGCCAGCGCCGCCTCGAACGTGGCGGAGGGGCCCTCGTCGCCCCCGGTGTCGGACACGACCACGACGCCGATCAGCACGGCCGCCGCCGCGGCGACGGCGGACGCAAGGGCGGCCGGCCAGGCCCGGCGCCGCCGCCGGCGCTCGTCCAGGGAGGCCGGGCCGGCGCCGGCGGTGTCCGGGGCAGCGGTCGCGCTCCCCGGGGCCGCTCCGGTGGCCGGCCGGTCCCCGCCGGGGGCGGCCGCCGGGCCCGCCGGGGCCGCCCCGGCAAGGGGCGCGGTGCCGGGGGCCGGGGCGTCGGGGACGACCGGCAACTCGTCGGTGCGCGGGAAGGGGACGTCGGTCCCCGGTTCGGGGGGCGCCTCGGCGGCGGCCGCGGTGACGGCGGCGACGACGTCGTCCTCGAGGCTCGCCGGTGGGTCGTCCCACAGCGTCGCGTCGGCCAGGAGGCCACGCAGCTCGTCGAGGTCGTCGGCGCCCTCGGGGAAGAACGGGGCCTCCGTCCCGTCACCCGCCAGGTAGGCGACGCGGTCGTCGTCGCTGCTCATGGTCTCACCTCCTGGTCAGGATACGGCGGAGGGCCCTTGCCGGTTCCAGGTCCGTCGGCGGTGGGCTCGCGTAGGTGCCCGAGGCGGCCGGCCAGGCGTTTGTGGGCGCGGAACGACCGCGACTTCACGGTCCCGACCGGGATGCCGAGGCGCCCGGCCACCTCCTGGTGGGTGAGCCCCTCCAGGTGCTGGAGGCGGACGATCTCGCGCTCGTCGGGCGGCAGGTCCTCGACGGCGCGGCGCACCTCCCACGCGTCGAACGCCTGCTCGATGCCCGGCGGGTGCTCCACCGTGGCCGGGTGCCCGGGCGGGACGTCCTCGAGGGCGGCCGCCGACCGGCGGGACTCGCGGCGGTACAGGTCGATGGCGGTCCGCTTGGCGATCGTGCCCAGCCACGGGCCCATCTCGCGCGCGGGGTCGAAGCTGGACGCGGCCTGCCACGCCTTCACGAACGTCTGCTGGGTGGCCTCCTCGGCCAATTGCTTGTCCCCGAGCGTCCGCAGGACGACGACGTAGACGAGCCGGCCGTACTCCCGGTACACGGCCCGCACGGCGTCGGCGTCACCGGCGCGGAAGCCAGCGATGTCACCCGCCGTCAACACGCGGCGAAAAGTAGTCGAGAACCGGAGGGGCCCGGCTCCCGTAGACGGCCGCACGGACAGAGTTCACACACACCAGGAGCCACTCCGATGCGCAAGCATTCGATCGCGCCCAACGTCGTCGAGGACGCCGACCTCGACGGCGACGTCGACCGCCGGGACCTGCGGGCGCTCGGCGTGGCGTCGGACATCGCCACGGTCCAGTTCGCCATCAACCCCGACCCCGCCTGACCCCACCGTCGACGCCTGCGCCGGGCCACCCCTCTGGACGAGGGGTGGCCCGCGGCGCGCGCCGGGACGCCGTCGGGTTGCCCGCCTCCTCGCCGTGCGGCGATCGGCGTCACGGCGTACCGGCGCCCGGCACGGCCGGCGGCCTGGCCGCCCTCTCCGGGGGGACCGAACCGACCGGCGGGCCGGCGGGCGGGCCCCTGGGCGGGCCGGCGGGCGAACCGGCCTCGTCCGCCGCCAGGTCGCCGGCCTCGATGCGGAGCCGGCGGAGCAGCTCGACCAGGCCCTCGAGGTCGTCGTCGGGCAGGTCGGCACCGAAGCGGACGGCCCCGACGGCCTTGGTCGCGGTGTCGGTGAGTCGCTGGCCTGCCGGGGTGAGCCGGACGAGGGTGCCCCGCCGGTCCTCCGGGTTGGGCTCGCGCCGGACCAGGTCGTCGTGCTCGAGCTTGTCCACCAGCTTGGTCATGCCCGTGGGGTGGACCATCAGCCGCTCGCCCATCTTCGTCACCGGCAGCGCACCGGACCGGGCGAAGCGCAGCAGCATGAGCACCTCGTAGCGGGCGAACGTCAGTCCGATCGGGCGCAGCGCCCGGTCGACGGCGATCGTGACGAGCTGGTTGGCGCGCATGATCGACGTGGCCGCGGCCATCGCCAGCGGCTCGTCCAGCTCGTGCCGGGCCCAGAGCCGCCGGGCCTCGGCGATGGCGTCGAAGGCGGGGTGCGCCATCGCCCCGCACCGTAGGTCACGCCCAGGGCCCTGGTGGACTAGATGAGTGGACATCTAACCTGCGCTCATGCAAACGCTGGACCGGGTCGGTGTCGTGGGGTGCGGGCTGATGGGAGCGGGCATCGCCGAGGTGGCGGCCCGCGCGGGCAACGACGTGGTCGTGGTCGAGGCGGACGAGGCCGCAGCCAAGGCCGGTCGGGCCCGCGTCGAGAAGTCGCTGGCCACCGCCGTCGCCCGCAAGAAGCTGACAGACGCCGACGCCACGGGCGTACTTCAGCGCCTGCAGGTCCTCGCCGACATCGACGCCCTGGCCGACCGCCGCATCGTGATCGAGGCGGTGCCCGAGGTCGAGCACGTGAAGGTGGCGACGTTCCGCCGGCTCGACGACGTGGTGGAGGCGCCCGACGCCGTGCTGGCGTCCAACACGTCCTCGATCCCGATCATGAAGCTGGCCATGGCCACCCGCCGGCCGGAACAGGTCATCGGCCTGCACTTCTTCAACCCGGTGCCGGTCCTGCCGCTGGTCGAGCTGGTGACGTCGCTGCTGACCGGTGACGAGACCGCCCGCCGGGCCGAGGCGTTCGCCGCCGAGGTGCTCGACAAGAAGGTGATCCGCTCGCAGGACCGGGCCGGCTTCATCGTCAACGCCCTGCTCATCCCGTACCTGCTGTCGGCCATCCGCATGCTGGAGTCGGGTTTCGCCACGGCGGAGGACATCGACACCGGCATGGTCCAGGGCTGCGCCCACCCCATGGGGCCGCTGGCGCTGGCCGACCTCATCGGGCTCGACACGACGATGGCCGTGGCGCAGTCCCTGTACGAGGAGTTCAAGGAGCCGCTGTACGCCGCCCCGCCACTGCTCTCCCGCATGGTCGACGCCGGCCTGCTGGGCCGCAAGGTCGGCCGCGGCTTCTACGAGTACGCCCGCTGACGCCTGCGGCCGGGCCGCGGCCGGCCCCCCGCCCGGCTCGGCGTCAGCGCGGCGACGGTCCGAGGACGGCGGCGGGCACGAACGGTGACCGGAGCGCCCGCTGGCTGGCGGCGGCCGCCCGGGCCTTGGCCTCCTCCTCGGAGGGCACCGACACCAGCAGGCCCCGGGGGAGCGTGATCGTGGCGGTCACGCCCTCGGCCGGCGGGCTCATGAGCTGGATCGCGACGCCGTGGCGTGCGGCGAGGTGGCCGGCGACATAGTGGCCCAGGTACTTCGACGGGGCGACCGTGAAGGATTCGGTGCCGGCCAGCCGGCGGTTGGCCCGCTCGACGTCCGCCGCCGGCATGCCGCGGCCTTCGTCGATGATGGCGAGCGCGTAGTAATCGGGGCGCACCTGGCCGCGGATGTGGACGAGCCGGTCCGCCGGCGAGAAGTGGAGGGCGTTCTCGACCAGTTCGGCGACGAGGTGCGCCAGGTCGGCGGCGCAGGCCCCCACGACCGTCGCCGGCTCGACGTAGCGCATCTCGACCCGCTCGTAGCCCTCGACCTCGCCGAGGGCGGACCGGACGACGTCGGTGATGTTGATCGCCGCCGCCCAGGTCCGGGGCGGGTGGACGCCGGCCAGCACCAGGAGGCTCTCGGCGTTGCGCCGCATGCGGGTGGCCAGGTGGTCGAGCTTGAACAGGCTCCCCAGCGAGTCGGGGTCGGTCTCGTCGGACTCGAGCTCGGTGATGAAGTCGAGCTGGCGGCCGAGCAGGTTCTGGTTGCGGCGGCCCAGGTTGACGAAGGAGTCGGCGATGTTCCGGCGAAGGACCGCCTGCTCGACGGCGAGGTCGACGGCCGTGCGCTGGACCGAGCCGAGCGCCTCCGCCACGTCGCCGACCTCGTCGCGGGTCCGCACCACGATGGGGTCGAGGTGGGGGACCGCCACGTCGTCGCCGAGCGGGCTGTGGAGGATCTCGCGCAGGACGCCGGGCAGCCGCCGCTGGGCGACGTCGGTCGCCTGGGCGGTGAGGGCCTGGAGCGGACGCGTGATCGACCGGGAGGTCAGCCAGGTGGCGACGAAGGCCAGCACGACGACGACACCCGCCACGACGGCCAACCGCCAGGCCCGGGAGCCGGCGGCGTCGTTCAGTTCGTCGGCGTGGTCGGCCAGCACGCCGGCGACCCGGTTCCGGAAGGTGGTGAGGTCGGACTCGCCGGTGGCGCTGTTGACCTGCGCCAGTTCCATCACGTCGACCTGCAGGGTCTGCGTCGCCTCCACCATCATGTCGTGGAAGGCCTGCTCGGGCTCGGACGCGGCCAGCTCTCCGGCGGCGGGGGCGTAGTCGCCCACCGCGGTGGCCTGGATGGTCTCGCCCTGCTGGTCGTAGGCGCCCATCTGGACGGCGATGTCGGGCAGCTCGGCGGCCGGGTCGATCCGGTTGTCGCCGAGGTAGCTGACCGCCAGGGTGCGGACGAGGTTGGCGCCGGTGTCGACCCGGCGGGACGCGAGGTTGATGAGCTCCGTGCCCGTGCGCAGCTGGCGGTCCTCGACGGCGCCGGCGATGCGGCTGTCGGCCTCGAAGAACATCGCCGTCAGGCTCGTGTAGCGGGACAGCAGCTCGTTGCCCGCGGACAGGCCGCTGGTGATTTCCCGCTCGCCGGTGTACGAGTCGGCGAGCTGGCGGATCTCGGGGAGCTCGTCGAGACGGTCGAGCGCGGGGCGGTACGCCTCCAGCGTCGTGCCGCCCCGCGCCTCCGTCTGCTGCCGGAACGCCCGGATGGCGTCGTCGGTGATGCGACGCGCCTCCGCGTTGTCCGACACGGGCAGGTTGAGCCCGCCATCGAGTCCCACGATCACGGCCGTGGCGTGCTGGCCCTCGACCTGGAGCGCGCCGACGAGCCCGTCGGGGCCCAGCGTGGCCTGGGCCAGCTCCGTCTGGTCGCGAACGCCCTCGGCGTCCTCGAAGGTCTCACGCACCTCGAGGGCACTCACGATGACCAGGCCCGTCAGGGGGACCGCCATCGCTGCCGCCAGCTTCTGGCGGATCGGTATGCGTCTCATTGCCCCCCGTCCCGTGGGTAGCCCCGGTGCTACCTGCGAGATGCCGGGCGGGAAGCTATCGGCTGCCTACGAACGCCGCCAGTGGCGTAGTCGTATCACCTGCCACCGTGAGCGTCACGGGACGTCGTCTCGTGCGGCGCCGTGCAGACGTGCCGCATCTCGCCAACACCGGTCACCCAGCTGGTCAGGACGTCGCCGGGAGCGAGGAAGCGCGGTGGCGTGCGGAGTGCGCCGACGCCGGCCGGCGTGCCGGTGAAGACCAGGTCGCCCGGCAGCAGGGGCAGCACGCGGGACAGGTGCGCCACGATCGCCGGCACCCGGAAGACCATCTCGGTCGTGCGGGCCGCCTGCACCGTCTCCCCGTTCACGGCGCAGCCCAGCTCGAGGTCGTCGGGGTCGCCCAGCTCGTCGGGCGTGACCAGCCACGGGCCCAGCGGCGAGAAGCCGGGGAACGACTTCGCCAGCGAGAACTGCGGCGTGGCGTCGGCGAACTGCACCACCCGGTCGGACAGGTCCTGGCCCACGGTCACCCCGGCGACGTGCGCCCAGGCGTCGGCGGCGGCGACGTGGCGGGCCGATCGGCCGATGACCACGACGAGCTCGACCTCCCAGTCGACGGTGGCGCTCGGCAACGCGACGGTCCCGAACGGGCCGGCGACCGACGTCGGGAACTTGGTGAACACCGACGGAGCGGCCGGGGCGGCGAGGCCGCTCTCGCCGGCGTGGTCGGCGTAGTTGAGGGCGAGGGCGAACACCTGCCGCGGCCGGGGACTGGGCGGGCCGAGCGCGTCGAGCCCGATGTCCTTCGTGACGACGGGGCCGAGGGTGGCGGGATCGAGAGCCGCCGCCCAGGCCGTCACGTCGTCCCAGCGGACGTACGCCTCCGCCGGGTCCGCCGGGAGCAGGCCGTTGGTGGCCGCCGCCACGTCGACCGCGCCTTCGTCGGTGCGGAGGACGAAGCGCCCCGCCAGGTTGCCGAACCTCATGCCCACCCCTCTCGCCGGGAGATTCTGCGCCACCGCCCACCCCGGGGTCGACCCCCACCTCGTCCGCCGGGCTCACGACGGCTCGTTCGGCGGTGCGAGCGTGGTGGCGCGCGCCCGGCCCGGGGGCGGGTCCCGGGCCGAGCGGGCGGGGCGTGTCCCGTCGCCGGTCGGCGTCAGGCGGGGGCGGGTGTCAGGGGCGGGACGCAGTCCAGGCAGAACAGGGAGGGCTCGACGTAGCCGACCGGGGCGTAGGCGCCGTCGGCGTCGCACCGGTACCGGGCACGGACCGGCCCCGGGCCGTCGGCCACGAGGTCGATGACCCCGGCGACCGCCCGGTCGACATCGGCGGGGTCGCTGTAGCACCCGAAGCTGAGCCGGACGAGGCCGGGCGCCTCGACGGGACCGCCGCGGGCGAGGGCCACGTGGAGGTCGGCGTCGCTCTCCGAGACGCCGAGGAGGCGGCGGACGTACGGCTGGGCGCAGAAGCAGCCGCTGCGAACGCCCACGGCGTGCTCGTAGCCGAGCACCGCCGCCACCAGGGCGTGGTCGAACCCCGCGACCGTGAACGGGACGACGCCGACCCGGTCGGGCGGGGCCGCCGTGGCGGCCGGGCCGTGGACGGTCACCCCCGGCACCCGCCGGAGGCGGTCCACGGCGTACCCGGTGAGGGCCGCCTCGTGGGCGGCGATGGCGTCGAGGCCGATGCGGGACAGGGCCTGCGTCGCGGCGGCGAGGGCGACGGCGCCGACGACGTTGGGGCTCCCGGCCTCCTCGCGATCGGGCAGGTCGGCCCAGGCCACGTCCGTGGCGCTCACGGCCCGGACGGTGCCGCCGCCGACGTGGTCCGGGTGACCGGCGAAGGCGTCGCGGCGTCCGACCAGCGCGCCCGTCCCGAACGGGGCGTACGCCTTGTGGGCCGACAGCGCCACGAAGTCGAGGTGGCCCGGGTCGTCGTGGGGACGCATGTCGATGCGGCGGTGGCCGGCCAGCTGGGCGGCGTCCACGAGGATCGCCCCGCCGGCGGCGTGGACACGGGCGGCCAGTCGATGGATCGGCGGGACCAGCCCCGTGACGTTCGACGCCCCGCTCACGGCCAGTAGCGCGACGTGCCCGGCATGGGTCGCCAGCAGGCGGTCGAGGTGGTCCTCGTCGAGCGAGCCGTCCCTCGCGGCGCGCACCCGTACTACCCGGACGCCCGGCCCCGCCCCGGCCCGGTCACGCCAGGGGAGGTCGTTGGAGTGATGCTCCAGCAGCGTGGTCAGGATGACCGCGTCGGGGGCCAGGCGCAGCGATCGGGCCAGGCGGTTGACGGCTTCGGTCGTGTTCTTCCCGAAGACCACCACGTCCCGCTCGGGATCGGCGCCGACGAACCGGCCGACCATGGCCCGGGCCTCCTCGAAGGCGGCCGTGCTCATCCGGGACAGGTAGCCCGTGCCCCGGTGGACGCCGGAGTAGTAGGGGAGGAAGTCCTCGACCGCCCGCCACACCTCGTGGAACGCCGGCGTGCTGGCGGCGTTGTCGAGGTTGACGTAGGGCAGCATCCGCCCGTCCACGACCGGGACCGGCTGGTCCACCCCCACCACCGTCTGGCGCAACGCCCACGCCGAGTCCACCGCCGTCATGGGCGCCATCCTCCGCCCGGCCCGCCGCCGGCACATCGGTAGGCCCACGCAAACGGATCGGCGCCCCCCGCCCGCCGGGCCCTCCCGCCGGCGGCCTATGCGACCTCGGTGGCGGCGGCGGCGAACTGGGCGTTGTAGAGG
Source organism: Acidimicrobiales bacterium (assembly GCA_035265325.1). GTDB lineage: Bacteria > Actinomycetota > Acidimicrobiia > Acidimicrobiales > VFJN01 > DATCLS01. The sequence goes on along the minus strand of DATFOS010000177.1, from coordinate 52,783 downwards.
CGGGCGTAGGCGCCGCCCTTCGCCAGGAGGTCCTCGTGGTCGCCCTGCTCGACGATCTGGCCGGCCTCCACCACGAGGATGATGTCGGCGTCGCGGATGGTGGAGAGGCGGTGGGCGATGACGAAGCTGGTGCGGGAGGACCGCAGCGCCGCCATGGCGTGCTGGATGAGCACCTCGGTGCGGGTGTCCACCGAGCTGGTGGCCTCGTCGAGGATGAGGATGGCCGGGTCGGCCAGGAAGGCCCGGGCGATGGTGAGGAGCTGCTTCTCGCCGGCGCTGAGGCTGGTGGCGTCGTCGTCGAGGACCGTGTCGTAGCCGTCGGGCAGCGAGTGGACGAACCGGTCGACGTAGGTGGCCTTGGCCGCCTCGCGGATCTGACCCTCGGTGGCCTCCGCGTTGCCGTAGGCGATGTTGTCGCGGATGGTGCCGCCGAAGAGCCAGGTGTCCTGGAGGACCATGCCGATGTGGCGGCGCAGGTCGCTGCGGCGCATGGTGGCGACGTCGCGGCCGTCGATCGTGATGCGCCCGCCGTCGAGCTCGTAGAACCGCATGATGAGGTTGACGAGCGTGGTCTTGCCGGCGCCGGTCGGGCCGACGATGGCGATGGTCTGGCCGGGCTCGGCGACGAACGACAGGTGCGAGATGAGCGGCACGTCGGGGTCGTAGGAGAAGGAGACGTCCTCGAACGCGACCCGGCCCCGGGGCACGCCATCGAGCGGGGTGGCGTCGCCATCGGGTGTCTGCTCGTCGGCGTCGAGCAGGTCGAACACCCGCTCGGCGGAGGCCACGCCGGACTGCAACACGTTGAACTGCGAGGCGATGGCGGTGAGCGGCATCGTGAACTGCCGGGTGTACTGCAGGAAGGCCTGGACGTCGCCGATCGACATCGCCCCCGACGTGACGCGCATGCCGCCGACCACGGCGATGATCACCCAGTTGAGGTTCCCGAGGAACATCATCGCCGGCTGGATCACGCCGGAGACGAACTGGGCGGCGAAGCTCGCCCCGTAGAGGTGGTCGTTCGTGGCCCGGAACCGGTCCTCGACCTCGCGCTGGCGGCCGAACGCCTTGACGATGGCGTGGCCGGTGAAGGCCTCTTCGACCTGCGAGTTGAGCTCGCCCGTGTGCCTCCACTGGCTGATGAACCGCTTCTTGGACTGCGCCGCGATGCCCCGCATCGTGAGGATCGACAGCGGCACCGACACGAGGGCGACGATCGCCAGCAGCGGCGAGATCGACACCATGAAGATCAGCACGCCGACCACGCTGAGCACCTGCGTGAGCATCTGGTTGAGGGTCTGCTGCAGGCTCTGGGCCAGGTTGTCGATGTCGTTGGTGACCCGGCTGAGCAGGTCGCCGCGGGACTGTTGGTCGACGTAGGCCAGGGGCAGGCGGTTGAGCTTGTCCTGGACGTCGGAGCGCAGCCGCTGCATGGTCCGCTGGATGATCCCGGCCATGAGGAAGCCGCTGGCGTAGCTGAGCGCCGAGGAGGCGACGAACAGCACGAGCGCGATCCCCAGGACCCGGTGCAGCTCGCCGAAGTCGATGCCGCTGCCGCTGACGAGGCCCCGGATCACGATGTCGGTGGCGTGGCCCAGGATCCGCGGGCCGACCACGGTGAGCGCCACGCCGGCGATCGCCAGGCAGACGACCACGCCCAGCCCGACCCGGTCGCGGCGCAGCAGCGCCAGGAGCCGGGTGGAGGCGTTGCGGAAGTCGCGGGAGGTTTCGCCCGGCATGCCGGCGTTCCAGGTCCGCACCGCGCTGACGCTGGCGCGGGGCGGGGCCACGGGGTCGCTGCCGTTGGGCCCGTTCGTCCCGTTCGTGCCGTCCGCGCCGCCGGGCGCCGGGGCCCGGCCGTCGGTGCCGGGCGAACCGGTGGTCGTGCTCATGCCGCCTCCCGGGCGTTGGCCTGCGACTCCACGATCTCGGCGTAGGTGGCGCAGGTCGCCAGCAGGTCGTCGTGGGTGCCGAGACCGACGGCCCGCCCGTCCTCCAGGACGAGGATCTGGTCGGCCGTGGCGATCGTCGAGACCCGCTGGGCCACGATCAGGACCGTCGAGCCGGCGATCGTGGGCGCCAGCGCCGCCCGCAACCGGGCGTCCGTGGCGGTGTCCAGCGCCGAGAACGAGTCGTCGAACAGGTACACCTCGGGCTTCTTCACCAGCGCCCTGGCGATGGCGAGCCGCTGGCGCTGGCCGCCCGACACGTTGGTGCCACCCTGCTGGATCAGGGCGTCGAGCCCGCCCGGCATGGCGGACACGAAGTCCTCGGCCTGCGCCACCCGCAGCGCCTCCCACAGCTCGTCGTCGGTGGCGTCGGGCTTGCCGTAGCGCAGGTTCGTGGCCACGGTCCCCGAGAACAGGTACGGCTTCTGGGGCACCAGGCCGATGCGGTCCCACAGGGCGTCCGGCTCGAGCTCGCGGACGTCGACGCCGTCGATCAACACCGCGCCCGACGTGACGTCGACCAGCCGGGCGACCAGGTTGACGAGCGTGGTCTTGCCGGCGCCCGTGCTCCCCACGACGGCCGTGGTCTGGCCGGCCAGCGACCTGAAGGAGATGCCGTCGAGCACGGGCGTGTCGGCGCCGGGGTAGTGGAACCCGACGTCGCGCAGCTCCAGCGAGCCGACCGGGCCGTCGACGGCGACCGGGCTCAGCGGCGCCACGACGGTGGAGTCGGTGTCGAGGACCTCGACGATCCGCTCGGCGCAGACGGCCGCCCGCGGCGCCATCATCGCCACGAACATGCCCATCATCACGTTCATGAGGATGAGCGTGAAGTAGGTCAGGAACGCCACCAGCGAGCCCACCGTCATGGCGCCCGAGTCGATGCGCTCGGCCCCGAACCAGATGACCCCGACGCTGGACGCGTTGATGATCAGCAGCAGGGTCGGGAACATCAGCGCCATCAGGCGCCCCGCCTCCAGCGACGTGGCCGTCAGGTCGTCGTTCACGGCGCCGAAGCGGTCCACCTCCTCCGGCTCGCGCACGAACGCCCGCACGACCCGCACGCCTGTGATCTGCTCGCGCAGCACGCCGTTGGCGTTGTCGATCCGCTCCTGCATCCGGCGGAACACCGGCACCATCCGCCGCACCACCATCCCGACGCTCAGCGCCAGCGCCGGCAGGCTCAGCACCAGCAACCACGACAGGCCCATGTCCTGCTGGAGGGCGAGGACCACGCCGCCCACCACCGTGATCGGGGCGGCGACGGCCAGCGTGCACGCCATCACGACCAGCATCTGGACCTGCTGGACGTCGTTGGTGATCCTGGTGATGAGCGACGGGGCGCCGAACACCCCCACCTCGCGGGACGAGAAGTCGGTCACCCGGTGGAACAGCTCGCTGCGCACGTCGCGGCCCAGGCTCATCGCCACCCGCGAGCCGCAGTACACGGCCGCCACCGCGAACACCACCTGCACCAGCGTCACGCCCAGCATGACGAGGCCGATCCGGCGGATGTAGCCGTCGTCGCCCGCCAGCACGCCCCGGTCGATGATGTCCGCGTTCAGCGTGGGCAGGTACAGCAACGCCAGGGCCTGTACGCCCTGCAGCAGCACGACGGCGACCAGCAGCCTGCGGTACGGGCGCAGGTAGGAACGGAGAAGACGGGTCAACACGGGGCGGCCTCGGTCGATCGGGTCTCGTCGGTGCGGTCGTGGGTGTGGTCGTCGGGGCGGTCGGGGCGGACGGCGATGCCGTGGAGCAGCTGGTCGACGATCTCCTCCGGCGTGAGCGGCACATCGACGGCGGCGGGATGGCTGGACGCCAGCGTGAGCGCCCGCAGCCGCCTCGCGGCGACCGGTGCCGGCAGGCGCACGCGGTGGTCGTGACGGGCGAGCAGCTCGACCAGGGCGGGGGAGTCCGGCGGTCGGGCGGGCGGCTTGGCCCCCACGAACGACAGCAGGCGCCAGATCACCGAGAGCCGGCGCTGGATGATGCCCACGGCCTCGACCAGCTGCGCGTCGAACGGCAGGTCGGGGTCGATGGCGGCGATGGCCCGCTCGGTGGGGCCCGGGTCGAAGGCGGCGGCGAGCGTGGCGTCGACCACCGCCTCCTTGTCCGGGAAGGCCCGGAAGATCGTGCCCTCGGCCACGCCGGCGGCCGCGGCGATCTGCCGGGTCGTCACCCCGCGCCCGCGGTCGAGGAGGAGCGGCAGCGTCGCGTCGACGATCGCCGCTCGTCTCTCCTCCGGGGGCATGGCCGAGGCTCGGGACACCCGGGCGACGCTACCGGAGTGAGTGCTCACTCACACAAGCGATTTTTCCCGTCATGTCACTGGTACGAGACGAACATGGGGGAGGGCTCGATCGCCGTCGTCTGGGCCGGCGTGAACATCGGCCGGTCCTCGTCGACGAAGTTCTTCCAGCCCCACCAGATGTTGGCCGGCGGCGACTGCTGGAGCCGGTCCCAGGTCTCGAACTTCTGCCCCGGCGTGCCGAACCCGTCGGCGTGGACCAGCACCGCCAGCTCGTCGTGGTCGGTGCGGATGCGGTCCCGGTCCCGCAGCATGTCGGTGCGGAACTGGTGCAGGAGCAGCAGCTTCTGGGGAAGGTCGTAGGTCAGGGTCAGGTCGGCCAGCCACTCGGCGACCTGATTCACCTCGTCGGCGGCGATCGAGCCGATCTGGTCCATGTGGACCTGGTCGGGCCCCAGGCGCCACTCCGGGTCGAGGGCGAGGCCGACGTGGGGCTCGGCGAGCAGGTCCTGGTAGCGGCGCGCCTGCGTGAGGAAGTCGGTGCGGCCCGGCTGGATGTCGAGGACGACGTAGACGCCCGCCTCGCCGGCGGCGTCGATCCACGGCCGGAGCTCCTCGACCTCCGACTCGTTGGCGTAGTTGCCGTCCGGGCCGGGGGCGCTGCTGGCCACGGTGGCGATCAGCTCGAAGGCGGGGACCACCGGCTCGTGCACCAGCTCGTCGTACTGCGCGGCGAGGCCCTCGGCGCGGGCGATCGACTCCTCCAGCGGCTGCTCGCCGAGGACGCCGAGTGCCGCCGTGGTCGGGTTGCCGTACAGCGCCGCCATGCGCCGGCCGGGGAACAGCACCTGCCCGCCGCCCGGCAGCTCCACGCCCGTGGCCGCGACCCGGGCACGCTGCCACAGCCGCTCGGCTGGGCCGAACTGGGCGCCCACCCCGACGACGTGGGCGAACTCCCGGCCGCTGAGCGCCTCGATGGCGGCGGGGTCGGCCCGCGGGTCGGGGTGGCCCGCGGGGACCACGTGCGCCCCGGCGGCCCGGGCCGTGGCGGCGGCCGCCACGCCGTCCGGGCGCCTTCCCACGAGGACGGCCACGTCCTCGAGAGCCGCGCCGGGCGCGGTCGCCACCAGTAGCTCACCGCGACCGGCCCCGGTCGTGTCCGTGCCCGTCGTCTCGGTGCTCGGTTCGTCGGGGTCGGCGAGCGTGAGCGGGGTGGGGTCGTCCTCCGTGAGGCCGGCCACCTGCTCGACGGCCTCGTCCCCCGTCACCTCGGTGGCGTCGCCGGACGGCAGCCCCGCCGCCGCGGCCAGCGCCTCCGCGTCGGCCGGCGTCGTGACGACCTCACCGGCGGGGGAGTCGTCCTCGGCCCAGGCGGCGGCGCCGTCCCCGACGGCGAGCACCGCCTCCGGGGCCAGCCGGGCGAGCTCGTCGGCGACCGGGCCGGCGGCATCGTCGCCCCCGGCACCGTCGTCGTCGTCGTCCTCGCCCTCCGCCGCGGGCCCGGGCGTGAGGAGCAGCGGCACGCCCAACCCCACCGCAGCGGGCGCCGCCGCCACCTGGGCGGCCGGGTCGTCCTCGGCCGCCAGCACGACCACCGGCGCCGACACGAACAGCGTCTCGCTGGTGGCGGCGGCCAACTCGGCGCCCGACCCGCCCTCCACCACGACGGCGACGCCCTCCGGCGCCGCCACCTCGGCGGCGATTGCCTCGGCCGAGGCGGTCGAGCCGCTCGTCCCCGCGCCCGCCTCGTCGTCGTCCGGCGGGTCGCCCTCCGGGCAGCCCGCGAGGCTGGAAATCACCAGCGCGACGGCGACGCCCCGGCGCACGGCCGGACGCCTGCAAGGTCCCTCCGGCCCCAGCGGCATGCCCCCAGTCCAACACACGGGACGGGGCGCCCCGTCACACGCCGGTCACACAGGGCCGTTGCGCGACGGGGCGCCGATCCGGCGCTACGTGGCGGCGGCCGGGGATCCCGGAGGGGACGGGTACTCCGGCACGGCGTCCTCGCCCGTGAGCTCGTCGAGGACCGTGACCGAGTCCTCCTCGTCGGTGAACGGGCGGGGTGACGGCGCCTCGTCGGCGGTGAACCGCTCGCCGCCGTTCGACCGGCGCCAGGCGCCCACGCCGGTCTCGCCCCGCTCGTCCTGGACCTCGACGTCGGGGTCCCACCAGATCTCCGCGGAGTCGTCGACGCTCTGGTAGTCCATGTCCTCGAAGAAGCCCCAGTTGCCGTAGCTGACCTGGGGGTTGGCCGGTCCGCCGCCGCGGGGCGGGATGCGGAACAGCCCGCGGGCGAACGTCTCGGGCGTCAGTTCGGGGCCGGCCATGTGGATGCCGGCCGCCAGCCAGGCTGCCCCCGGCGACAGCAGGGCGTACTGGTTCTGCGCGGCCGGGAACGCGTCCTCGCCGTAGAACCAGCGGTACAGGCGGATGTTCTCCTGCAGGTCCTGCTCCGTCGGCGCCGCCAGTTGGGAGATGCCGTAGGCGTGCGCCATCTGCGCCTGGTCGTACTGGCGGCCGAACGTGTTCGTGTCGGTCAGCGCCGTCCCGGTGAAGATCCACTCGGGGTAGTAGTCCTGCTGAGTAGCGGCCTGGGTCAGGTAGATCGGCATGAACGGGTCGCCGAGGAAGACGATCCGGTTGATGCCCTCGGACTTGAAGCGGGCGATGATCTCGGCGGCCCGGGCCGGCAGGCTGGGGAAATCGAGGACGTACGACTCCTGGAGGTCGACGTCCCGCATCCGTTCGGCGCTGGCGCCGTCGTCGGTGTTGTAGAGCGGCGGGTCCTGCTCGAAGTTGATGACCCCGGTGCGGGCCTCCTGGCCCTGCAGGTCGCCGCCGGCGAATTGGGCCGTCGACCCCGCGCCGGCCTCCACCCCCGCCGCCACCCAGGCGTCGAGGTTGGCGAGGAACTGCTCGGGCGTCGGCAGGCTGGCCCACACGTACGGCGCCATGTCGAGGACCATCTGGTTGGGCAGGACGCCGGCGCAACCGAAGCACATGACCCCGGCGTCGGCGAGCTCCTGCGCGAAGGTCCCCCGGTCGAGGGCGGGCCCGCCGAGCACGGCGAACGGCTCCATGGCGAGGACATCGGTGGCGTCGGCGCGGGACGCCACCACGTCGTCGGCGGCCCCCGTGGCGGCGAAGCGCTCGAGCACGACCTCGCGCCCGTAGGTCTCCCCGAGGGACATGAACAGCTCGACGTAGTGCTCGACCGTGTCGCGCCGCTGCTCGGACGTGTCGTTGGCGCCCATGCCGCCCAGGATCGACTGGAGGTCGGCCGACCGCTCGGGGGCGTAGAAGACGATGCGGATCTCGTCCGCGGTGACGCCCGGGGAGGTCTCGCCGCCGTTGTCGCCCTCGAACGCCGGCACACAGGGGGCGGCGAACACCGACGGGATGGCCAGCGTGCCGCGCTCGGTGTCGCACGACTCCGGCCATTCGTAGTCGTCGACCTCGCCGGCGGCCTCCGCCTCCGCGTAGGTGACCGGCATGCGGCCCTCGGGGGCGGGGGCGCCGGGCTCGTCGCCGGGCTCGGCCCAGCCGGACAGGGAGTCGGCGTTCCCGCCGTCCTCGGCGGACTCGTCGCCGTCGTCGCCCCCGCCGCCGGTGATCACCACCGCCCCGACGACGACGAGGAGCGCCACGATGACCGCGAGGGGCCCGTAGCGGCGCAAGTGACTGGACCGGCGACGCGCGCCGTTGCCATCGGATGCCGGTTGCATCGTGTTCCCCCTCTCGGGCGTCACCCGGGCCCGTCGGCCCGGGTGCCGCTACGTGCGATGACGGCCTCGTTGGTGCCGAGGTACGAGGCGATGACCTGCGGGTGTGCCAGCACCTCGTCGGCCGGGCCCTCCGCGACCAGCCGGCCCTGGTCGAGCGCCACCAGCCGGTCGGCCACGCTCGTGACCAGCGGCATGTCGTGCTCGATGAGGACGAGGCTTGCGCCCAGCTGCTCGCGGATACGCAGCAGGACCGGGACGAGCGCCTCGGCCTCCCGCTGGGCGATGCCGCTGGAGGGCTCGTCGAGCAGGATCACCGTCGGCCGGTGGGCGACCAGGCAGGCCAGGTCGACGATCCGCCGGGAGCCGGTCGACAGCTCGTGGACGAACTTCGAGCGGAACGCGCCGAGTCCGAGCAGGTCGATCAGCTCGTCCACCCGGGCGTCGACCGCCGCCTCGGCGTCGAACACCGCCGGCAGGTGCAGGGCCGCCTGGATCGGGTCCCGCACCTCGACCCAGCGGTCGAGCGCCACGGCGATGCACTGCTCGACGGTCAGGGCCGGGAAGAGGCGGGCGTCCTGGAAGGACCGGCCCAGGCCGCGCCGGGCCCGGGCATCCGGCGGCAGCTTCGTGACGTCCTGCCCGCCGAGGAGGACGGTCCCGCCGTCGACCGGCAGGAAGCCCGAGACCAGGTCGAACACGGTGGTCTTGCCGGCGCCGTTGGGCCCGATGAGGCCGACCACCTCGCTCGGGGCCACGTCGAAGCCCACCCCGTCGACCGCTCGGATGCCGCCGAACGCCCGGACCAGGCCGTGCACCGCGAGCACCGGCGTGACGCCGGGGTCGTCACCCGGGGCGGCCTCGGGGCCCTCGGTGGCCGCCGGGGCGCGGCCGTTCCCGCGCGGTGGCGCGCCGTTCGAGGACACGGGCCCGGCGGAGGCGCCGGTCCCGGACGGAGCGACCTCGCGGATCGCCGACGAGCCGTTGGCGCCGTCGGGATGGGAGGCGGCGCCGTGGAGGAAGACCGAGCGCAGGACGTCCGGCCGGGCGAGCAGGTCGGCCGTCGGACCGTGGAACCGCACCTCGCCCTTCTCCATGAAGTACGCCTCCTCGGCCAGCGTGAGGGCGACGTTCACCGACTGCTCGACGACCACGACGGTCGTCCCCTGGTCGCGGATCTTGCGGACCACCTCGACGAGCCGCTCGACGACGACCGGGGCCAGCCCGAGCGACAGCTCGTCGATCAGCACGAGCCGCGGCCTGGAGAGGAAGGCCATCGACAGCGACAGCATCTGCTGCTGCCCGCCCGACAGGTCGGCCGCCGGGTCGGACATCCGGGACCGCAGCTCGGGGAAGATCTCCAGGACCTCGTCGACCCGGGCGCCGGCCCCGCGCTTGGCCCGGCGGTGGGCCCAGGCGGCGGCCCGCAGGTTCTCGGCCACGGTCAGCGACGGGAACGTGCCCTGCCCGCCGGGCACGAGCACGACGCCGCGCGGGGCGATCTCGTGGGCCGGGGCGTAGGTGATGTCGCGCCCGTCGTAGATGACCGTGCCCTTGTTGGCGGGGACCAGCCCGCTGATGGCCTTGAGCAGGGTGGACTTGCCGGCACCGTTCGTCCCCAGCAGGGCCACGATCTCGCCCTCGTCGATCTCGAAGTCGACCCCGAAGAGCACCTGGACGTCGCCGTACTTCACGTCCAGCCCCCGTACCACGAGCAACTTGGCGCGGCCGGCCCGCCGGGCCGCGAGGACCTCGCTGCGGGCCGCCGACGCCGTCCACACCTGCTGGATATCGCGGGCCACGAGGTCGCCGGCCGAGGCGATGACGAGGCCGCCGATCAGGAACAGCGGGGTCATGAACGTCATGCCCCAGCGCATCCCCCACGACTCGCCGATGGCGGCGATGACCGGCAGCGACAGCAGCCCGACGAGGATGAACACCGCCCCCATGGCGAAGCCCATCGAGCGGGCCCGGGGCGGGATCGCCACCGACAGGGCGGCGAGCACGCCGGGCAGCGTGAAGGCCAGGCAGGCGCTGATCACCACGTGGGCACCGACGGCGACGTAGACGTTGGGCGACCAGGCGAAGACCAGGACCGCCGCCGTGGTCAGGAAGTTGGCCTTGGCGAGCAGGCCGAACACGAGCCGCGGGTCCTTGGCGAACAGCCGCATGCCGATCGTCGCCCCGATCGTCAGGCCGATGAGCTGCGACGGCCCCTCGACCAGGCCGACGACCCACCCCCGGGCGGACTCGTCGAGCCCGTACACGTCGACGTACATGAAGACGGCGAACAGGCCGAAGCCGGCGACGGCCGGCGTCAGGAACGGCAGCGTCCGGTAGATGCGCCGGAGGCTGTCCACCTGCCAGCACATCCGCCAGCCCTCCGCCAGGCTCGGCGCGTCCTCCTCGGTCTCGATGGTGTCGGCCGCCGCCCCGGCGAGGGCGCGCTCCTGGGCGCCGCGCACCGGCTCCTTCAGCCGCCCGCCGACGAGCACCAGCAGGGCGGTGGGGACGGCGAAGAGGAAGAACGGCGCCCGCCAGCCCCACGCCTCGGCCACGTAGCCGGCTCCGACACCGCCCACGAAGGCGCCGACGGCGTTACCGGCCCGGTGGAACGAGAAGATGCGGGGCCGCAGCCGCACGGCGTAGTAGTCGGCCAGCAGCGACGTGTGCGACGGCTCGATGAACGCCTTGCCCAGGTTCGACCCCGCCACGAAGATCGCCAGGGCCCAGATCGTGGGCGACAGGCCGACCATCGCCGAGAAGACGGCGAAGATGACGCCGCCGAGCATCGCCAGGCGGACCCGGTTGTGTTTGTCGGCCAGCGTGGCGATGGGGACGGACAGGGCGAAGGCGGCGGCGAAGGCCAGGATGAACGGGATGACGATCCCTGCCATGCCGACGTCGAAGTGCTCGGCGATCGACGGGGCGACGACGGCGAACGAGACCCGGGACAGCTCGTCCACCGCGTTGAGGCCGGTGAGGACCAGCAGCGCCAGCACCGGCCCCTCGCCGGTGAGCCGGTCGAGCCACGCCCTGGGGTGACGGACAGCCTCCCGCAGGCGGACGTGCCAGGGCTGGTCGTGGACCGGGGGAGGGGTGAAGCCGATCACGTGGGGCCCCCCGGGGTCGCGGCGCTCACGGGGCTGACGGGCACCGGCCCGGCGTCCTCCGCCGATGTGGTCGGCGGATGGCCCTCCGTGCCTGCCTCCTGCGCCATGGCGTCGGCGCGGGCGGCGAAGGCGTCCTCGGCGTCGGCCTCGAGCGTCCGGACGTCCGCCAGCAGGCTGGGGACCACGATCCCATTGCGGCGGGCGACCCAGCGCAGGGCGAGGTCGCGGCCCCGAAAGAGCCAGCCGCCGAGCCCGCCCGGCAGCAGGAGCAGCACGATCAGCACGCCCATCGACGAGGCGAACAGCCGCCAGGTGTCCTGCAGGAACCACTCGCCGCCCTTGAGGAACAGCGCCCCGACGGCGGCGCCGGTCACCGATCCGAGCCCCCCGACGACGGCGGCGGTGAAGACGACGAGGTTGTCCTCCTCCGGGAACAGGCCGAGCGTGAACCGCCCGTTCTGGGTGACCAGCAGGACGCCGGCGATCGAGGCGAAGAACCCGGAGATGGCGAAGGCGGTGAGCTTGGCCCGCACGATCGAGACGCCGAAGGAGGCGGCGCCCCGCTCGTTCTCGCGCAGGGCCATCAGCACCCGGCCGGTCCGGCTGTGGCGGATCCCGAGGATGGCGACGACCACCAGGGCGAACGTGCCGAGGGCGAGGTAATAGACGCCGCTGGGGGTGTCGTAGTCCCACACGCCGAGCAGGTCGCGTGGCTCGAACCGCCCCGACGGCACCCAGTCGAAGAACGTCGGGTTGAGGAAGTAGCGGGTCGTGGCCAGGGCGAACGCCAGCGTGGTGACGGCCAGGTACAGGCCCCGCAGCCGCAGGGCCGGCAGGCCGACGATCACGGCGATGACGGCGCCGAGGATGCCGGCGACCGGGAGCGTGAGGGCGAGGTCCCAGCCGCGCTCGACGGTGGCGTGCGCCCCGAGGGCGGCCCCGATGGCGACGAAGCCCATCTGGCCCAGCGACACCTGTCCCGCCCAGCCCGTGAGGACGGTGATCGAGAGGATCACGATGGCGAACGCCACGACGGCGGCCGCCTTGAGCGTCTCGCCGGGCCCCATGACGGTGGGCAGCAGGACGAGGACGACGGCGACCACGGCGAGCCCGGCCAGGCGGGCCAGGCGGACCGACCGCAGGTCGCGCAGCTCGGCCGGGACCGGGCGGACCTCGGCGGCCGCCTGCCACGACGACGTGGCGTCGGACTCGGCCCGGGTCACGCCCCGGCGCCGGGCCAGCAGCGTGACCAGGATGACCACGGCCAGGACGGGGGCGACGACCAGGTCGCTGGCCAGGTCGAGGTGGATCGGGCCGACGTTCAGCTCGTCGTTCCACCGCACGTGGGTCTCGAGCAGGCCGAGGGCCATGGCGCTGGTGACGATGGCCGGCATGTCGGTCATGCGGCCGACCATGAGGGCGGCGAGCGCGCTGAGCAGGACCGTCAGCCCTACGGGCGAGCCGAGCGGCAGGCCCACGACGCCCGCCTGGAGGAACAGCGCCAGGAACGACAGCGCGGCGGCGACGGCCCAGACGATGGTGTGCAGGCGCCCGACGGGGATGCCGAGCAGGGCGGCCCGATCGGCCCGGTCGGCGGCGGCCCGGACCGCCACGCCCACGTCGGTGAACCGCAGGAACGCCGCCACCGCGATCATCGCCAGCGGGGCCAGCACCCACGCCACCAGGTGGTCGGCGTCGAACACGAGCGGTGCCACGTCGGCCCGCCAGGTGAACGGGGCGCTGATCGAGGTGTTGAGCGGGTCCTCGCCCCAGATGCTCGGGACCATGAGGGAGGCGAACGAGAGCAACTGGGCGAGGCCGATCGTCGCCACCGTGAGGATCAGGCGGGGCTGGCGGAAGAAGCGCCGCACGACCGCCAGCTCGACCACGGCGCCGACCACGACGGCGGCCGCCAGGCCCAGCACGAGGGCGAGCACGTAGCTCAGCCCGGAGAACACGATGAGGTTCACGGCCAGGGCCGTGGGGACCAGGCCGAGGTCGCCCTGGGCGAAGTTGACGATCCGGTTGGCCCGGTAGACGAGGGCCAGGCCGAGCGCCACGAGGGCGGTCATCAACCCCATGGTCAGTCCCTGGAGGACGAGGCCCCACAGGTAGGTGCCGTCGTTGGACGTGGACGGGAAGAGCAGCTGCTGGACCGCCACGATCACGAGGGCCGGGGCCACGCTCGGCACGGCCCTCCGCCCCCGGTCGGCGAGCCTCCTGTGCGTCGCCTGCGGCGCCCCTCGCGGCGGGGCGGCGCCCCCCGACGTCACCGTCGAGACCATTCGTTCCCCCTGGTCGTGGTTCCCCTGGCGGGCCGCAGCGCGCTCCCCCTACGGATTGACCCTGGTTCAAGTCTCGCGCTTCCGAACCGCAGGCGCACAAGTCCGAACCCCCTCCCATCGGTGGCGCCGATGGGTGCCCCGGCCGACGGCATCCCCGGCGTCGGTTACGCGGCGTCACTTTCCGGACGGACCGTAGCCCGTCCCGCCGAGTGTCTGCCGCCCGTTGTGACAGATCGTCACCAGAGGGCGCCGTCCGCCGGTAGCGTCCCGGCCATGCGCATCGGGTTGTCGGGGGGCGCGTCCAGCGTCGACAAGATGATCGAGCAGGCCGTGCGGGCCGAGGCCGACGGGTACACGTCGCTCTGGTACGCCAGCGCCACCAGCGGCGACCCCCTGGTGGCGATGGCCCTCGCCGGGCGGGCGACGACCCGCATCGAGCTCGGCACGTCCGTCCTGCAGACCTACACCGCCCACCCGTTCCTGATGGCGAACCGGGCCGCGTCCGTCGTCGCCGCCATGGGCCGCCCCGGCCTGACGCTCGGCATCGGCCCCTCGCACCAGCCGGTCATCGAGGACGTCCTCGGCCTCGACTTCTCGCACCCGGGGCGCCACACCGAGGAGTACGTCTCGGTCCTGGCTCCGATGCTGCGCGGCGAGGAGGTGGCGTTCACCGGCGAGGACTTCCGGGTCCACTCGTTCGGCCGCGGCACCCCGCCGCCGTACCCGGTCTCGCTGATGGTCTCGGCGCTGGCGCCTCGGCTGCTGCGGGTGGCGGGGACGCACACCGATGGGACGATCCTCTGGATGGCCAACGCCAAGGCCATCTCGGCGCACGTGGCCCCGCGCCTGCGGGCGGCGGCCGAGGCGGCGGGCCGCCCGGCGCCCCGCATCGTCGCCGGCCTGCCGGTGGCGGTCGTCGACGACGAAGCGGCGGGCCGCGACGCCGCCGCCCGGCAGTTCGCCATGTACGGCACGCTGGTCAACTACCGCCGCATCCTCGACATCGGCGGGGCGGGCGGGCCGGCCGACGCCGCCGTCGTGGGTGACGAGGCGTCGGTGACGGCGCAGGTCGAGGCGTTGTTCGAGGCCGGCGCCACCGACGTGTGGGCGGCCCCGTTCGCGGTCGGCGACGACCGGTCGGCCTCCCGCCGCCGCACCCGCGAGCTCCTGAACACCCTGGTGGGCTAGCCCCCGTGCTGGGCTAGCGCCCGGTGGGCGAGGCCCGGGCTGGGCTAGCGCCCGTGCCGGCCTAGCGCCCGGTGGGCGAGGCCCGGTCGGCGGCCAGGCGGTCGAGGGCGGTGACGAGGGCGGCACCGTCGGCCGCCCACTCGTGGACGCCCAACAGGCCGGCGACCTCGGGGTTGCGGACGGCCTGGCCGCCCATGACCACGGGCGCCCCGGGGGCGGCCCTCTCGACGGCGTCCACGGCGGCCCGGGCGGCGTCGAGGTGGTCGACGGTGGTCACGCCGATGCCTACGGCCACCAGCCGCTCGGCCCGCTCCGCCGCCAGGCCGAACGCCTCCGGCGGGACGTCGGCGCCCAGTTCCACGACCGTGAACCCGGCCAGGCGGGCCAGGTCGGCGACCACGGCGATCGGCAGGGCGTGGCGCTCGCCGGCGGGGGCGCCGAGCACGACCGTCCCCCGGGATCGGCCCCGCCGGCGGAACCGGGCCCCGAGCCGGGCCCCGACGCGCTGAGCGGTGGCGGTGGCGACGTACTGGTCCGCCACCGACAGCCGGCCGGCGGCCACGTCCTCGCCGATGGCGGCCATCGACCCGCTGATCAGCTCGAGGTAGCAGCGCTGCGGGGTGTGGCCGCTGGCCAGCGCCCGGGACACCACCGTCCAGGCCCCCACCTCGTCGCCGGCCAGAAGCCGCTCGCCGAACCGCGCCGCCCAGTCGGCCGCCGGCGCCGTGGTGGGGGCGCTGCCGGCGCCGCCGCGCCCAGCGCTCGCCAGTGCGGCGACGTCGTTGGGGTCGACCAGCCACACGTTGCCCGACCGCACCGCCGGCAGCCGCCCCTGGCGGACGTACCGGTAGGCCGTCATGTAGTGGACGTCGAGGGCGCGGGCGACCTGCTTGAGGTTCAGCAGGCCGGCGTCCGGCGGGGTGGCGACAGCGCCGGCGCCGGCAACGTCACCCGTGGGCTCGTCGCTCCTCACGTCCTCGCGGGTCACCGTGGGGCCTCCGGGCTCGTGGGTCCGCAACGCTGGGCCGGCGGCGAGCGTAGCCGCGGCCCGGGCGCCGAGAGAGGGGAGGAGCAGGCCCCGGTGCGGCATGCCGGGCCCGGTCGCCGACGTGACCGACCGCCGGCTCGGGCCCCGGCGGGTCAGGTGCGCCGGCGGCTGAGGGTGGAGGTGAGTGGCCGCCACCGTCCGGTCGGGCGACCCGACGGGTTGGAGGCGACGACCGTCCCGCCGGAGGCGAGCCGGTAGACGACGTCGCCCCGAGCGAGGCGCCGGGTGCTGCTGCTGGTGCTGGTGGAGATCCGCATGACCGCATCGTCGTCCCACCCGCTGACGCCGCCCTGAGCCCCCGCTGACACGCCCGCACCCGGCCGCATCAGCGCGCCTGCGGCCCGGCCCCGGCGTCGTCCGTGTCACCCCCACATGCCAGGTGCCCCGCCGCCAGCCCGAGCACGGTCGCCACGGCCAGCGCCGTAGCGGGCCTCACGCGTCGTCGGATGTCCCCTCCTCCGCGGCCCCCGGCGGGGGAACCCAGCGGTGGGCGAGGAAGACGAACTCGGCACCGGGGCGGTCGGGCGCGCCCCGCACCTCGTGGAGGGCGAAGCCGGCGGCGCCCAGCGACGCGGCCACCTCGTCACGGGAGCGGAAGCGCAGGGTCGACTCCGAGGTCAGCGACACGCCGTCGGCCGCGAACACGACCGTCCAGCGGAACGAGACGAGCGGCAGCCGGACGTCCGTCACCTCCGGCCAGGCCTCCACGTCGCCAACCCCGGGGACGTGGGCGCGGCGGTACGCGTGCGCCCGGTCCCACCCCCGCCAGGCCTGACGCGCCGGGTCGCGTACCTCGAACGCCAGCCAGCCCCCGGGACGGAGGGCGGCCGAGGCGGTGGCGAGCGCCGCCGCCCAGTCCTCGTCGGCGAGGAACACCTGGGCCACGTTCCCGATCATCGTCACGAGATCGATCCCGGTGCCACCGTCGGCCCGAGGCCCGGTCGCGACCGGCGCGGACGCGTCCCCGGCGAGCCAGCGGACCCGGTCGGCGCCGGGCTTCCGGCGGGCCACGTTCAGCGACGCCTCGGCCGGGTCCAACCCGATCACGTCCGTCCCTCGCCGGGCCAGCAGGCAGGCGAACGTGCCGGTCCCGCACCCGATGTCGAGCACCGACCGGGCGCCGAGCTCGTCCACCAGCGCGGTGTACACGTCCAGGTCGTCCCGGTCACCGTCCAAGGCGTCGTACACCGCGGCCAGCCGGGGCTCGGCGAAGATCGCGTCGACCACCGGCGCCTCAGTCCCGCGGGGGCCGGGTGAGCCACAGGCCGGCGGCGAAGGCGAGGCCCCAGAGCAGGAACCACGGGTCCCAGAAGTAGGCGTGCCAGGCGATGGCGCGGTGGTCGGCGTCGTCGGCGGCCTCGATGACGCCCGCCTGGATCAGCAGGCCGACCAGCGTGAGCACGCCGCCGTACACCACGAGGACGACGGCGGCGACCCAGCCCAACAGGCGGGGCACCCGCGAGCGGGCCCACGCCGGCAGCGTCGCCGCGCCGACGCCGACGAGGATCGGGGCCGCCACCGCCACGACGAGCTTCACCACCACGACGACCCACAGGCCGGCGATCAGGTCCGGGTCCCGGTCGCGGCCCGCTTCCTCCAGCGAGCCGCCGATCGTGTCGAGCATAGCGGTGCCGCCCAGCGCCCAGTAGGCGCTGAACAGCGCATGGCCAACACCCAGTGCGGCGGCGACCAGGGCGAGGGCGACGGCGCGGCGGGGCGGCACGACCCCAGGACTACCGGTCCGGCGGCACCGATCGCGAGCGAGTTCCCTACCGCCCCGCCCTTTGACACTTTGGCCTCAACTGTTAGAACGTCGCCGTGGGGCAAGGGACCGAGGAGCGGATCCTGTCGGCGACCGTCGAGGTTGCCTCGATCCACGGGCTCGGCCGGCTGTCCGTGGCGGACGTGGCCAAGCGGGCCGGGCTGTCCCGCCCGACGGTCTACAAGCACTTCGCGACCAAGGACGCCCTGGTCGCAGCCGCCGTGTGGCGGGAGACGGCCGCCACCGTCGAGGCCGTGACCACGACGATGGCCGGCATCGCCGACCCCGGGGAGGCGCTGGCCGCCGGCGTCGTGGTGGCGCTGCGCCGGGCCCGGGAACACCCGCTGCTCGACCGGGTCGTGCGCACCGAGCCGGAACGGCTCGTCCCCCTCCTGACCTCCGACGACCCCCGGGTGCTGTCGGTCGCCCGCGCTCCCATCGAGGCGATCGTCGGCGACCGCCTCCCGTCCCTCGACACCATGACGCGGCGGCGGCTGGCGGACATGATCGTCCGGCTGCTGGTCAGCTGGTCGCTGAGCGCACCCGACGACCCCCCGGAAGTGGTGGCCTCTGTGGTCGCCACGCTCCTGCTCGACGGCGCCCGCTCGGTCGCCGGACCGGGCGCCGCCGTCGCGGTGACGTTCCCCGTCGCCACGGCACCCCACCCCGACCCCGGAAGGGATCACTGATGCAGGGTTTGCCCAACCAGGACTGACGGTCCCCCGCTCGGGCCGGGTCCCTGCTGGGGCGGGGCCCGGCCGGGCGGGTGGGGTCGTCAGGCGGGCGTGCGCTGCCAGAGGCGGTCGGCGGCGGCCAAGACCAGGTAGCCGGCGCCGGCCAGCAGGGACACGGTCACCTGCTCGGATTCGGCCAGGACGAACGGCAGCACGGCGAGGTGCAGCGCCGCCAGGGCCAGGAACACGGGCCAGCGGAGCAGCGACGGAACGGTCTTCATGCCGTCACCGTGCGCCCCCGCCCCTGACGGACGGCTGAACGCCCCGGACGCCGCGCCCTGGGGCGCCGAGCCCGCGCTCAGGCGTGGTCGTGATGGTGGTGGGGGTCGCTCACGTGGGCGTGGCGGTGCGACCGGGCGCCGTGGCGGTGCGGGTGCCGGTGCGCCCCGCCCGGCGCGTACGCAGGGCCGCGGTGCCCACGGGCGCCGGTTCCGGAGTGGGCGCCGGTGCGGGTGCGGTCGGCGCCATCGCCGTCCTCGTGGGCGTGCTCGTGGTGGCCGTCGTCGTGGCGGTGCAGGTGGTCGTGCGCCTCGGCCGGGTGGTGGTGGTCGTGCTCGTGGTGCGCCGTCAGCAGCGCCGCGACCCCGAGGCCCATGGCGGCGATCGCCGCCAGCTCGACCGGAGCCGGGAGGCGGCCGGCGATCGCTACGGCCAGGGCGGCACCGGCGAACGGCGCGGTGGCGAAGAGGGCGGCCTCCCGGGCGGCGCCGATGAGGCGGAGGGCGTGGGCGTCCAGCAGGACCGATGCCCCGTAGGACACCGCCCCGAGCGCCAGCGCCCCGGCCAGGTAGCCCGGCGCCGGCCACGCCACCCCGCGCAGGACGGCGACGGCCAGGTTCACGGCGGCGGCGAGGGCGCACTTGGTGGTGACGAGGGCCAGCGGCGAGCGGGTGGCGACGTCCCGGCTGACGTTGTTGTCGACAGCCCACAGCACGGCGGCGCCGGCGATGAGGCCGACGCCGGCCCAGCCGGTGCCGCCCTCGCCGGGCGCCCCGCCGAGCAGCCCGGCGCCGGCGATGACGGCGGCGCTGCCGAGCATGCTGCGGCGGTCGAGGTGCTCGCCGAACACGGCGATGGCGACGAGCAGCGTGGTCGGCGTCTCGAGGCTGAGGAGGAGGGCGCCGCCGAGCCCGCCGACCCGGTCCAGGCCGAGGAGCAGGAGGACCGGTGCCACGATCCCGCCGGTCAACGCCACGACGGCGACCGCGGGCAGGTCGGCCCGGTCGAGGGGACGGGTGCGGGCCCGCCGCACCCGCCACCCCACCGCGAGGGCCAGCGCGGCGCCCAGGTACAGCAGCCCGGCCAGGAGCTGGGGGTCGGCGACGTCGAGCAGGGCGGCGGCCAGCGGCGCGCTGATCCCGAACGAGACGGCGGCCGCCAGTCCCGCCAGCTCGCCACCCCGGCGCCCGATCACCGCATCGTCCACGGACCCCATCCTCGTGCGCGGCCGCCCCCGTTGTCAGCCCCGGGCGCGGCGGGGGGCCGCCCACTACCGTCGGCCGGCGACGCGGGCGACGCCGGCCACGGCCGCCGACACGGGCTGCCGCGTCGGTGCGCGGCCCGTGCGGCAGGCTACGGGGGTGACGAGCGGGCACGCGGGCCGCGAGCCGGAGGGCGGCGGGACGCCGGCGCCGGGGCAGGCCATCGGGCCGTACCGGCTGGTCGAGCTGCTCGGGCGGGGCGGGATGGGCGAGGTGTGGCGCGCCGACGACCCCACCGGTGCGGCCGGCGGGGCGCCCCGGCCGGTGGCGGTCAAGCTGCTGGCGGCGACGCTGGCGGCCGACCCGTCGTCCCGGGCGCGCTTCGCCCGCGAGGTGGCCGCCCTGCGGCGGGTGGCGAGCCCGCACGTGGCGCCCCTGCTCGACGCCGACCCGGACGCGCCCCGGCCCTGGCTGGCGTCCGCCTACGTCGCCGGGCCCTCGCTGGCCGACCACGTCGCCCGCCACGGCCCCGTGACCGGCCCGGCGCTCCGGGCGCTCGGGGCCGCGATGGCCGAGGCGCTCGCCGCCATCCACGCCGCCGGGGTCGTCCACCGGGACCTCACGCCCCGCAACGTCGTCCTCGGCCCCGACGGGCCCCGCGTGGTCGACTTCGGCATCGCCTGGTTCCCGGGAGCCGTGCCGGTCACGCAGGCCGGGTCAGCCATGGGGACGCCCACGTGGATGGCGCCCGAACGGGTGGCCCGGGGCGAGGCCACGGCGGCCGCCGACGTGTGGTCGTGGGGCGCGGTGATGGCGTACGCCTCGCAGGGGGCCTCCCCCGACGGCCCGCCGGACTGGCTGGCGCCGTGGGTGCGGGCCGCCACCGCGGCGGACCCGGCCGCCCGCCCGCCGGCATCGGTCCTCGTCGAGGCCATGGCCGGACGCCCCGACCCGTGGGAGGCGACGACCCGGGGAGACCCCGCACCGGGGCGCGGGCCCGGGACGACCGTCCCCGCGACGCCCCGGCGGCCGGCCGACGCCCGGGCGGCGGACGCCCGCACGGTCCCCGCCGCCCCGCGGGCGGGCATCGCCGGCGCGCCGACCCCCGCCCCGCGCGACCGGCGGGTGCGGTCACGGCTGTCGGGCGCCATTCTGCTCGTCGTGGCCGCGGCCGTCGGGTTCCTCACCGGCGTCCTGGGGGCGATCCTGGTGGGGACCGCGCTCGTGCTGCTCGCCGTCCTCCTGCGCCACCGGCGGGTCGTGGCCCCGGCCCAGCGCCGGCCCACGCTGCAGCGGGGCCCGGGGGGCGACGTGCCCCCGCCCGGCCGCTCGGCCCGGGACGAGGCCGTGCGGCCGCGGGTGCCGCCGACCTGGGCGGTCGCGCTCGCGGGGCCGGCGATGTTGGGGGCCGCGCTGACCGACGCGATCGGGGTGCTGCCGGGGCTCGGCGCCCTCGCCGTCCTGCTCGTCGTGTTCTTCGTGCTCGCCGGCGACGCCGTCACCGGCTGAACGCCGGGCCGAGCGGCTAGACGGTCGGCATGGCACAGACGTGGGAGTACAAGGTCGTCCAGCTCCGGGAAGGGCTGATCGGCGGGAAGATGTCGCCGGACAAGGTGGAGAAGGTGCTCAACGAGCACGGCCGGTCCGGCTGGCAGCTCAGGGCCATCACCGCGGTCGAGGTCAAGGGCCGGCTCGGGCCCGGCTCGGTCGAGGGCGTGCTCGTCACGTTCGAGCGTCCCACCAGCTGACCCGCCGCCGGCCAGGTACCGGCGGTCAGGGGCGGGAGCCGAGGGCGCCCGCGGCGGCGAGGAAGGAGGTGATGGCGGGGAGGCAGGCGGGATGGGGCTCGAGGTGCGGGAGGTGGGCCGTGCCGCCGAGGTGGCGGACCTCAGCCTGGGGTAACCGCTCGCCCAGCGCGTCGGCCCGCGCGACGTCGTCGGGGACATCGAGGTCGCCGACCAGCACCAGCGTCGGGACGGTGACGTCGTCGAGCCGGTCCCATGCCGGCGGCGCATCGGCCGGCGGGCCCGGGTCGGCGGCGGCGAGGGCGATGCCGTTCATGTCGAGGAACAGGTCCCGCACCGGGCCGGTAACCCGCCCCGCCGGGGCGTGCGGCCCGTCGAGCCAGACCTGCGCCTCGAGGCGGTTGACCTCGTCGAGGTCGCCGGCCTCCTCGGCGGCCTGGATCGCCAGGTCGAGCGCCTCGAGGGCCGGCGAGTCCGGCACCAGGACCGGGGCGCCCCGCACGCCGGGGCTGATCAGCACGAGGGCGGACACCCGGTCGGGGTGGGCCAGCGCCAGGTCGAGGGCAAGAAGGCCGCCGCGGGAGGCACCGACCACGGCGGCGGCGCCCACACCCAGCGCGTCGACCACCGCCACCGTGTCGTCGACGTCGGAGTGCGGCTCGGGCGCGTAGGCGGTGAGGCCGAAGCCCCGGCGGTCGACGGCGATGGCACGCACGCCGGGCCCGAGCGCCTCGGCCAGGGGCGACCAGCTGCGGCTGTCGCTCACGCTGGCGTGGAGCATCAGCACCGGCGGCCCGTCCGGCGCCCCGGTGACGTCGACGGCGAGGCGGGCGGCGCCCGAGGTCACGAACATGCGGCACGGTGACCCACGGGCCCGCCGGCCCGCAAGCGGGATCGGAGCGCCCGGGCCGCGGGACGGGGATCGCGGGGCCCGGCGGAGCGGCGACGACGGGGACCGCGGGCCGGCCGGGCGAGGGTGGGCACGCTGCACCGTCTGACCGCACGCACCGACCGTGCCCGGTTGTCCGCCGGGTTGGCCGGGTAGCGCCGCCGCCATGGCGAACCTCCGGGCTCTCGGGATCAACTGCACGCTGAAGGGCGGGACGACGCCGTCCAGCACCGACCTGCTGGTCCAGCAGCTCCTCGACGAGCTGGACACAGCCGGCGTCGAGGTCATGGGCCCGCCGGTCCGGGTCGCGGACCTGATCATCAAGCCGGGTGTGACGTCCGACGAGGGCGACGGCGACGACTGGCCCGCCCTGCGTGAGCGCATCATGGGCGCGGACATCCTGGTGTTCGGGACGCCGATCTGGCTGGGCCAGCCCTCGTCGGTGGCCAAGCGGGTCACCGAGCGGATGGACGCCTTCCTGTCCGAGACCGACGACGGTGGCCGCATGCCGAGCTTCGGCAAGGTCGCCGTCGTCGCCGTGGTGGGCAACGAGGACGGCGCCCACCACGTGTCCGCCGAGCTGTACCAGGCGCTCAGCGACGTGGGCTTCACGATCCCCGCCAACGCCACCACCTATTGGGTGGGCGAGGCGATGGGCGGCACCGACTACAAGGACCTCGAGAAGACGCCCGAGAGCGTGTCCGGCACCACGAAGCAGGTGGCGGTCAACGCCGCCCACCTCGCCACCCTGCTCGAGGCGAGCGGCTACCCACCGTCGAGCTGACCGGCCGGGCCCGCGGAGCCGTCACGAGCGGAGGTCGGCGACCGCGGCGACCAGGCCGTCGACCTGCTCGGGCGTGGTGACGATGCTCGGGCCGAAGCGGGCGTACGGCGTCGGGTACGGGGCGATCGAGACGGCGTACCCGGCCTGGCGCAGCGTGCTGACCACGCCGTAGGGCGCCACGCCCTCGACATCGACGCACACGATCCCGGCGGAGAGGTCCGGGCCCATCGGCGTCACCACCGACACGTCGTCGATCGCCGCCAGGCCCTCCTTGAGCCGGGTGGCCTGCTCGGTGATGCGGTCGGCGACCGCGGCCCGGCCGATGTCGAGGTGGAACCGGAACGCCTCGGCCAGCGCCCAGCGGTGCTCGAACGTGTGGTAGCCGCCCGGGCTGACCCGGAGGCCGGCGGGGACGGGCTCGGGCGTTGTCCGGTTGAGCCACGCCTCGAAGGACGACGGCTCGAACGGCGGGATGGCCACGTCGACGCGTTCCCAGGCGGCGCGGCGACCCCACAGGACCCCGGTGCCCCGGGGCCCGAAGAGCCACTTGTGGGTCCCGGCGGACAGGAAGTCGACGCCCAGGTCGCCCACGTCGGCGTCGACCGCGGCGAGGCCGTGGACGCCGTCGAGGCACACCAGCGGCGCCTCGATCCCGGCGGTGCGGGCCTGCTCGCGCACGGCCTCGGACAGCTCGGCGGCCGGCAGCCGCACGCCGGTGCCCGAGTGAACCCACGTCACCGCGATCGCCCTGGTCCGGGGCGTCACCGCGTCGAGGACGCGGGACACCATCTCGTCGGCGCTCGCCGCGGCCGGGTCGTCGTAGAGGGCCACGCGCCGGACCGACACGCCCGTCCGCTCCGCCCGCAGCCGCAGCGCCTCGTGGGTGGCGTAGAAGTCGTGCTCGGTCGTGACGACCTCGTCGCCGTCCTCGAGCCGGAGCCCGCCGTAGAGGAGCCCGAGGCCCATGGTGGTGCTGTCGGTGAGCGCCACGTCGGTGGGCTCGGTGCCGAGGTACCGGCCGGCGTTCTCGCGCACGGCGATCTCGCTGTCGACCTCGTTCGCGGCGATGTAGCTGTCGCTGTCGGCGTCGAGCCCGTCGCGGTGGCGGGCGATGGCCTCCCGGACCGGGGCCGGGTGCGAGGCGAACACGAACGCGGCGAAGTGGGCGACGTCGGGGGACAGGCGGAACTGGCCGCGGACGGAGTCCCAGTCGGACGGGTCGAAGACGGGGGCGTCGCTCCCGTCCGCCCGGCCGCCGGCAAGGGCGGCGCCGCCGGAGCCCGCTGCGTCGTCGTCCCCGCCGGAGCAGGCGGCCCCCACCGAGGTCGCGACCGCGGCGGCCCCCGAGGCGAGCACGAAACGTCGACGGGACAGCCGCTCGATCACATGCGCCACCCTTCATTCCACCCACACGGGTGCCGGGCGACACCCCAGGCGCCCAGCATCGCCCATGCCGGGCGGCGGTGGGGGCCGCCCCGGACGCGGCCGAGGCCCGCCGGGCGTGTGCGTGGGGCTGACATCATTCGCGCCATGGCCGACGTCGACCCCACCGCCGCAGCCGGGCCCACCCGCGCCGCACCCGCCGTCCCGGACGAGGAGCACCCGGCCAGCGCCTTCTGGCGGCGTGGCGACTACGCGGTCGTGGGGGACTGGTACGCCGAGGCGTCCCGCGACGTCCTCGTCGCCGCCGACGGCGAACCCCTCGTGACGCCGGGGGCGCGCCTCCTCGACGTCGCCTGTGGGACCGGCAGCGTCGCCATCGCCGCCGCCCGCGCCGGCGCCGAGGTCGTCGGCGTGGACGTGACGCCCGAGATGCTGGCCGTCGCCACCGAGCGGGCCCTGGCGGCGGGGGTCGAGTGCCGGTTCGTGACCGGGTCGTTCGAGGACCTGAGCGGGGTGGGCGTCCACGACGTCGTGACCTCCGCGTTCGGTGTCATGTTCGCCGGCGACCCCGTGGCCGTGGCGGCCCAGGTGGCCAGCGCCACCGCCCCCGGCGGGACCGTGTCCGTCGCCGCCTGGCACGGCGACGGGGCGTTCGGCCGGCCGCCGCTCGCGCTGCTCGACCTGTTCCCGGCCCCGCCCCCCGGGACCAGCGGTGGCGCGGCCGCCGACGCCCCGGTCGACACCACCCGGTGGGCCGACCCCGAGCAGGTGGCCGCCTTCTTCGCCGGCACCGGCCTGGTGCTCGCCGGCGCCCGGACCTCCCGCGTGCTCATCCCGTTCCCGTCGCCGGCGGCGGCCGTCGACTCGATGATGGCCAACGCCGCTCCTTGGGTCGCCACGGCCGAGGCCCTTGCCGCCGCGGGAAAGCTCGACGAGGGCCGGGCGATCATGGAGAACCACCTCGCCGCCCGCAGCCAGACGACATCCAAGGGCATCGCCGTCCACGCCGACTACGTGGTCACGCAGCTCGAGCGCTGAGCCGGCCCGTCAGGCAGGCCTCACGGGACGCCGACCGGGCCCGGCTCCGGCACCGGAGAGGACACGACCGTGACCGGGTCGCCGACGGCCACGGTCCCCGGCCGGACCGGGGCGGCGTACGTGCCGAACGTGCCGCCGTGGTGGCGGGCGATGGCCCGCAGCACACCGGGCTCCTTCCAGCCCGTGGCCGGGTCCACGTCGACGACGACGCAGCGGCGGTCGGGCCGGTCGACGTGGAGCACGACCGGGCCGACGGCCAGCGTGCCGCCGACCCAGCCGTCCTCCGGCCACGCGCCGGCGGCGGGGCCCGTCGCCACGAGGACGTTCGGGCGGAAGCGGACGGCGCTCAGCGGGCCGCCTGCCACCTTGCCCAGCGCGTCCAGCGAGCCGGTCGTGAGGACCGACAGTGGGGCGGCGTCGAAGGCCCCGCGGTCGAGCTTGATGGCCCGGACACCGTCGCCCAGCTCGCCCGCCAGGGCGGGGTCGGTCACGTCGACGTCGTCCCCGGCCGGCGTGCGGACGACGACCGCGGTGCTGTCGGGCCGGTCCCGGTCCACGAGCCGCGCGGCGTAGCGGACCAGGTCGGGGCGCTGCCGGATCGTGAGCCACGGGAAGCCGGTGGCCGCCGCCGCGTCGCGGGTGAATCCCCAGCGCCGGTCGCCGGCGATGCCGTACCAGGCGACCTCGGCGCGATCGAGTGGCTCGGCGGCCATGGCCTTCACGGGGTAGCGCCACAGGCCGGCGACCCGGCCCACGACGGTGCCGGGGGCGGGGACGGCCGGGATGGTGAGCGGCTCGGGAGCGAATGGGCCCATGGGGGGTGTCCTCCTCGGGAGAGGGCGCCCTTGGCCTGCGCGCCGGGCCCGAGCGTGGCGGGGTCGTCCCGTCGCAGCGCCCCTCGGCCCCGGGTCGGGCCGGGAACCGGCACGACGGGTGGAAGGTCCGGCCACGAGGCTCCTCCCGTCCCCGCCCCGGCGTCAACCCCTCTCGCCCCCGCCGGCACGATCGGTGGGTCCCCGGTCGCCGTGGCGGTCGCCGCCCCGTACTGTGCGGGCGTGATCCGACTCAGCGTCCTGTACCCGTCGACCGACGGCGCCACGTTCGACCACGACTACTACCGCGAGCGGCACGTCCCGCTGGCGGTGAAGACGTGGTCGCCGGTCCGGGCCGAGGTCGACCGCGGCATCGACGGGCCCCACGTGGCCGCCGTCCACTTCATCTTCGCCGACCAGGACGCTCTGAACGCCGCCATGGGCGCCGGGGGGACAGGCGAGATCATCGCCGACGTCGCGAACTACACGACCATCACGCCGGTGATGCAGACCAGCGAGATGGTGTCCGGCTAGTGGCGCCCGCCCCGCGGGTCAGGACGGGGCGACGGTCAGCGGGCTCGAGGCGCTGGCCAGGCCGGGGGGCATGTCGCGCATGACCTCGGCGAGGCGGGGGAGCAGGTCGCGGTAGACGCTGCTCGGCCTCCAGAACATGGCGATCTGCCGGCGCGGTGCCGGCTCGGCGAAGCGCCGCAGCGCCACGTCGCCCGACGTCGGGACCGGCGGCTGCACCGACAGCTGGGGGAGCAGCGTCACGCCGACCCCGGCGGCCACCATCTGCCGCAGCGTCTCCAGGCTGGTGGCCCGGAAGCCGCTGCGCTCGGCGGCCCCGGCCAGCTGGCACACGGCGAGGGCCTGGTCGCGGAGGCAGTGGCCCTCCTCCAGGAGGAGGACCTCCTCCTGCGCCAGCACCGACGCCTCCACCGGGCCTTCCCGCGCCGCCAGCGGGTGGTCGGCGGGCACGGCGAGCAGGAAGTCCTCCTCGAAGAGGACCTCGGCGTGCAGCGTGTCGTCGTGGACCGGCAGCGCCATGAGGGCCACGTCCAGCCGCCCGTCGCGGAGGCCCCGGTGGATGACCTCGGTCTTCTCCTCGACGAGCAGGAGCTCGAGCTTGGGGAACCGGGCGTGGACCTGCGGCACGACGTGGGGCAGGAAGTAGGGCGCCAGCGTGGGGAACAGGCCCATGCGCAGCGTGCCGGACTCGGGGTCGGACGCCTGCTGGGCGATGCCCCGGATGTTGTCGACCTCGCCCAGGATGACCTTGGCGCGCTCCACCACCTGGCGCCCGGTGTCGGTGAGCAGCACGTGACGCGAATTGCGCTCGACCAGCTCGACGCCGAGCTCGCGCTCCAGCTTCTTCAGCTGCATCGACAGCGTCGGCTGGCTCACGAAGCTGGCGTCGGCGGCCTTGCCGAAGTGGCGGTGCTCGGCCACGGCGACCAGGTAGTGGAGATCACGCAGGTTCATGGGTGGTGCCTCCGGCGACTGGGGCCCACGTACCCTGTCCGAGGGGAACCTACGCCACCGCCACGGCGTCCGCCGGGGTGTCGGCGGCCCCCGCCGCCTCGGCGGGCGCCGAAGTGCGGATGAGGTGGTCGAAGGCGCTGAGGGCCGCCGTCGAGCCGGTGCCCATGGCGATGACGATCTGCTTGAACGGGACGGTGGTGCAGTCGCCGGCGGCGAACACGCCGGGCACCGACGTGTGACCCCGCTCGTCGACCAGGACCTCGCCCCGGTCGGACAGCTCGACCGCCCCGGCCAGCCACTCGGTGTTGGGCAGCAGGCCGATCTGGACGAACACCCCGTCGAGGTGGACGGCGTGGACCTCACCGCTCGGGCAGTCCTCGTAGGTGAGGCCGGTGACCTTCTCGCCGTCACCGAGCACCTCGGTCGTCAGGGCGCCGACCACGATGGTCACGTTGGGCAGGCTGCGCAGCTTGCGCTGGAGGACCTCGTCGGCGCGCAGCTTCCCGTCGAACTCGATCAGCGTGACGTGGCTGACCACCCCGGCCAGGTCGATCGCGGCCTCGACGCCCGAGTTGCCGCCGCCGATGACGGCGACCCGCTTGTTCTTGAACAGCGGCCCGTCGCAGTGCGGGCAGTAGGTCACGCCCTTGTTGCGGTACTCGGACTCGCCGGGCACGCCGGTCTGGCGCCAGCGGGCACCGGTCGACAGCACGACCGCCCGGGCCTGAAGGGTGGCGCCGGACTCCAGCTCGACCGTCGTCAACCCGCCCGGCTCGGACGCCGGCACGAGCTTGCTGGCCTTCTGGAGGTCCAGGATGTCGACGTCGTACTCCTTGACGTGCTGCTCGAGCGCCGTCGCCATCCTGGGGCCCTCGGTGTAGGGGACCGAGATGAAGTTCTCGATGGCCATCGTGTCGAGCACCTGGCCGCCGAACCGCTCGGCCACGAGGCCGGTGCGGATGCCCTTGCGGGCGGCGTAGACGGCGGCCGAGGCGCCGGCGGGCCCGCCGCCGACCACCAGCACGTCGAACGGGTCGAGGCCGTCGATGCGGGCCTTCGCCCGGTCGGCGCTGCCTGTGTCGAGCTTGGCGACGATCTGCTCGAGCGTCATGCGGCCCTGGTCGAAGGGCTCGCCGTTGAGGAAGACGTTGGGGACGGCCATCACCTGGCGGGCCTCGACCTCGTCCTGGAACAGGGCGCCGTCGATGGCCGTGTGCGTGATGTTGGGGTTCAGGACGCTCATGAGGTTGAGCGCCTGCACCACGTCGGGGCAGTTCTGGCAGGACAGCGAGAAGTAGGTCTCGAAGTGGTACTCGCCGACCAGCTCCTGCACCTGCTCGACGACCTCGGGTGACGCCGTCGACGGGTGGCCGCCGACCTGCAGCAGTGCCAGCACGAACGAGGACAGCTCGTGGCCGAGGGGGATGCCGGCGAAGCGGACCGACACGTCGGTGCCGACCCGCGTGATAGCGAAGCTGGGACGGCGGGCGTCGTCGTCCCGCCGGGCCACGGAGATGCGGTCGGACAGCGAGGCGACCTGGTCGAGCAGCGCGGCCAGCTCGGCCGACTTGGGCGAGTCGTCCAGTGAGGACACCAGCTCGATCGGTCGGGTGATCTTGGCGAAGTGGGTCTTCAGCTGCGCGGCGAGGGCGTCGTCCAGCATCGAATGCTCCTACCGGGTGGGGGCGGGCGGGAACGTGGTGGGGGAACGGCGTGGGCGGGCCCGTCAGGCGACGGGCTCACCCACGCGTTGTCCGGGGCGCAGCCCCGGCGGGGGGACTCGGGGGGCGAAGCCCCCGAGGTGGTGGGTTCGTGCGGTGGCCCGCCCACGCGTTGTCCGGGGCGCAGCCCCGGCGGGGGCACTCGGGGGGCGAAGCCCCCCGAGGGATTAAATCTTGCCGACGAGGTCGAGCGACGGGGCGAGGGTGTCGTCGCCCTCTTCCCACTTGGCCGGGCACACCTCGTTCGGGTGCTCACGGACGTAGATCGCCGCCTTGACCTTGCGGAGCAGCTCGACCGCGTTCCGGCCGATGCCCTCGGCCGTGATCTCGACGACCTGGATGATGCCGTCGGGGTCGATCACGAACGTGCCGCGGTCGGCGAGGCCTTCGTTCTCACGCAGGACGTCGAAGTTCTGCGAGATCGCCGTGGTCGGGTCGCCGATCATCGGGTACCGGATCTTGCCGATCGTGTCGGAGGTGTCGTGCCACGCCTTGTGCGTGAAGTGCGTGTCGGTCGACACCGAGTAGATCTCGACCCCGAGCCGCTGGAACTCGGCGTAGTTGTCGGCCAGGTCACCCAGCTCGGTCGGGCAGACGAAGGTGAAGTCGGCGGGGTAGAAAAACACGACCGACCACTTGCCCCTCAGGTCCTCGTCGCTCACGTCGACGAACTCGCCGTCGTGGTAAGCGGTGGCCGTGAACGGCTTGAGCTCGGTGTTGATCAGCGCCATTGCGTGCGTTGCCTCCGTGGGAGGGGGGTCTACGGGACATAGGCAGGCTAGATCGAGGCTCCCAAGAACGATAGTTATCCTCGATCGACTTTGGCACTCACGCCGATAGGCGGCGCCTATCGCCCAACGAGTTAACGCACGCGGACCGCGTCGGCGGTGGGGTTGGACAAGGCCATGGCCTCGTCCTGGATCGGCTTGAGCCGCAGTGCGCGGTAGTCCTTGAGGTAGCTCTGGTGGACCTGCCAGGGGACGCGCGAGCCCTGCTTCGGGAACAGGTGGGCCGAGCGCTGGACGTAGCCCGAGGTCAGGCCCAGCAGCGGCTCGGTGCTGACGGAGCCGCCGGTGTTGCGCGGTGTCGCCTGGCGCAGGCCGACCTTGCGCAGGTGGTCGAGCAGCCGGCAGACGTAGTCGCTGGTGAGGTCGGCCTTGAGCGTCCACGAGGCGTTCGTGTAGCCGACGGCGAAGGCCAGGTTCGGCACGCCCTCCAGCATGATCCCCTTGTAGGTGAGCCTCGCCGCCACGTCGACCGCCTCGCCGTCGACCGACAGCGCGATGCCGCCCAGGAACAACAGGTCAAGCCCGGTGGCGGTCACGACGACCTCGGCCTCGAGCTCCGTCCCGGACTCGAGCAGCAGGCCCTTCTCGGTGAAGCGATCGATCCGGTCGGTGACGACCGACGCGGTCCCCCTGCTGATGGCGGCGAACAGGTCACCGTCGGGGACGACGCAGAGGCGCTGGTCCCACGGGTCGTACCGGGGCGTGAAGTGGGTCTCGACGTCGTAGCCCGGCGGCAGCTGGCGCTGGACGCCCTGCCGCAGCGCCCGGCTCACCACGTGCGGCCGCAGCCGGCTGAACCGGAAGAAGGCCTGCGTGCCGAGGGCGTGCAGCCAGCGGGTCGCCGGGGCCGACCACCGGGCCGGCATGACCTTGCGCACGAACGGGGCGATCGGGCTCACGTTCGGGAGCGAGGCGATGTAGCTGGGGGAGCGCTGGAGCATCGTCACGTGCTCGGCCGTCTCGGCCAGCGACGGCACCAGCGTAATCGCCGTCGCCCCGCTGCCGATCACGACGATGCGCCTGCCGGCGTGGTCGAAGCCCTCCGGCCAGGCCTGGGGGTGGATGAGCATGCCGGCGTAGTCGTCGATGCCCGGGAAGTCGGGCAGGTAGCCCCGGTCGTAGCGGTAATAGCCGCTACACGAGAACAGGAACCCGCAGGTCAGCTCGACCGACTCGCCGGTGTCGGCCCGCTTGGCGGTCACGTGCCAGCGGGCGTCCTCGGTGGACCAGGCGGCCGACGTGACCCGGTGGTGGAAGCGGATGTGGCGGTGGATGCCCGCCTCGGCCGCCGTGTCGCGGATGTACTGCAGGATCGAGCCGCCATCGGCGATCGTCCGGTCGTGCCTCCACGGGCGGAACGAGTAGCCCAGGGTGAACATGTCGGAGTCGGACCGGACGCCGGGGTACCGGAACAGGTCCCAGGTGCCGCCCACGGCGTCGCGGGCCTCGAAGACGGCGTAGCTCGCCCACGGGCACTTGGCCTGCAGGTGGTGGGCGGCGCCGATGCCGGACAGACCGGCGCCGACGATCAGGACGTCGAGATGCTCCACGCGTGTCCTCTGCTCTCACCTGCGGGCGTGGCGAAATCGTGCTCAGGTTACCGCCGGTAGGGGTAAGGCATCGAGCCGTCTCTCACCGGCGGCCGGCCGCCGAGCCCGCTCGCACCGGCTGCCGGCCGTGACTGCGCCGTGCCAGCGGGATGCAAGCCGCGTCCAAGCGGCGTCGCGCATGGTGTGTATCGAGGCCCGGTGGCCGACCTCTATAGGGGGGACAGCCCCACGTCGGCTCGGGAGGCAGCACCATTCCGGCGGCCGCCCCCGGTCCTCACAATGCAGGTACAGCAGCACAGGATCACCGAGGCCGAGGAGGCCACCATGTGGAAGTCCGATGGGAACCGACGCACCAACCGCCGGCGGATCGGCTCGACCGAGGTCGTGTACCGCACCGCTTCGGGCGGGACGCTGATCGCGGCGGCGCCGAGCGGGCAGCGCCAGGTGCGCTTGTTCCGACCGACCGTCGCCCGACGCGGGGCGACGCCCTAGTCCCTCACCGAGGAGGCCCGGCGGCCGCCGACGCGGCGGCCCGGCCGCTCCGTCGCCGGAGGGCTCTCCCCAAAGCCCGGCCGGGCCCCCAGCCCCGGCCCCGGATTCCCCGTCCGGCCCGGCGGCATCCCGGCCGAACGGCGGCACCCGCCAGCCGCCGCCCGGCCTGTCACCGGCGCCCCACCGGCGCTCGTGACCGGCAGCGCATGCCCCGCCTTCCCCCTGGGCGGGGCATGCTCGCGTCCGCCGACGCCGGGTACGGCTCGGCCGGGCGGTTCCGCCGGTGACCACGGCGACACTGCCGCGCAGGTCCATGGGCACCGGCACTCAGCCCCGGGTGGGCGGGGGCTCGTCGAGGAGGCGGAACCAGATGCAGACCATGCGGTCGCCGTCCCGTACCGGCGTGCCGACGGCGTCGAAGAACTCCCGGTGGCCGCGCCGCCAGTCCTCGATCGTGTCGTCGCCCTCGTTTTCGGCGGCGGCGAACTCCCACGGGACCTCGAGGAACGGGTACGTCTCGACCCGTGTGACCTCGATGACCCCGATCGGGGCCTCGGCGCTGTCGAGCAGGACGAGCCGCTCGCCGACCGTCTCGAGCGCCTCTTCCTCGGCGACGTACTCGACCTCGTACAGCCCCGCCGTGGCGGTCTTCGCCCCCTCCAGGACGAGCCGGTTCAGCCGGTCACGCGAGCGGCCCGGCGTGCCCAGCGCGACGGTCCGCAACCCACCGACCCGATCCCACATGGGCGCGAGCCTGCCACGGACCGGCGGCCCGAGCCGCGCCCCTTCGCCCGACCGAGCCAAGCCGTCACACCCCGGGCGTACGGTCGACGTGATGGCAACCGCCCGCATCGACCTGACGCTCGACTGTGCCGACGCCACGCTGGTGGCCGACTTCTGGAAGCTGGCGCTCGGCTACGAGGACGAGCCACCGCCACCGCCGTTCACGACCCGGGAGGAGTGGCTCGACCACTACGAGGTGCCCGAGGACGAGCGGGCGGGCGGCGAGTGGATCCACGACCCCGCCGGCGTCGGGCCGCGTATCGCCATCCTGGCCGTGCCGGAGCCCAAGGTCGCCAAGAACCGCCTGCACATCGACGTCCGGGTGGGCGGCCCGGGCACGCCCGACGCGCGCTGGGCCCGCATCAGCGCCGAGGCCCACCGGCTCGCGGCCGCCGGCGCCAGGGTCCTCGAGCCGTTCGAGGGCCACCACATCGTGATGGCCGACCCCGAGGGCAACGAGTTCTGCGTCTGCTGAGGGGCCGCGTCACGGCCGGGCGGGCCGCCTCGTCGGGTGGGGTGGCCGGCTGCGAGGTCCGCCGCTCCTCTACGCCGACGGCGGCGGTGCCGCCCTGGACGAGTCCGCACCGCCGGCGCCGACCCGGGTCACGGCGTCGGCACAGGAGGGGGCCACGGTCACGGGTCCTCCCCGTCCCGTTCCTCGCGGATCAGGCCGTTGGCCTCGGCCTGGCGTGCGGCCTGCCGGTCCAACCAACCGCCCGGCTGCAGGGTGCGGGCGGCCTCCTCGCCCGTGACCAGGTGGAGCCTGAACGTCGGCGAGGCGACGCCGTCGGCCGGGAGGCTGTCGCGCAGGGCGGCGAGGGCCTCGCGGTCGAGCGACGGGGTGGCGAGCGGGTGGTCGAGGAGGAACTCGACGAAGGCGCGGTCCTGGAGGCCGACCGCCGGGTCGGCGAGCAGGCCGGCGAGGGTCATCTCGGCGAGCGTGCGCTCGTCGTCGCCCCGCTCGACGTAGGTGGTCAGCTCGGGCCCGAACTCGAGGTCGTCGGCCGACACACCGTCGAGGGCGGCGACCAGGGCGGCGTGGGCGCCGAGGTCGATGCCGTCGGCGACGAGCACGGTGCCGACCTCCTCGCCGGGGATGTCGTCCGGGGGCGCGTCCACGGTCCCGTGGGACGCCATGATCGCCAGCGTCCCGACGCCGCCCGGGTCGACGAGGTGCTCGTCGGCGACGAAGTCCCGGAGGCCGAGGGCGAAGCGGACGTCCACGCCGCGCTCCATGAGGCGCATCGCCACGGCGGCGTCGGTCCCGGCGAAGATGGAACCGCCGACCGTCACGACGACCACCGGTTCCCGCGGGCGGACGCCGGCGCCGCGGCCGTCGCCATCGGCCCCGGCATCGCTCGTCCCGTCGTTCCCGGCGGCGAGGATCCGGTCGGCCAGGGCGTCGATCGCCCAGCGGGGGACGAAGGCGCCGGACGCGTCCAGCTCGTCGCTGCGCCGGTCGAGCGCCGGCATGACGGCGACGGGAGCGAGGACGGCCACGAGCGCCAGCCCGGTGACGACGGCGGCGCCCGGGCCGGTGCGGAGGCGGGTGGCGAGCCGGCCGACGGTGGCGGCCGGCGTGCTCGGGCCCGGCCGGCGCTCGGCGGCCCGGGCCACGACGCCGCGGGCCAGGTCGGCGGCGGCCAGGCCGAGGGCCAGGGTGGCGAACAGCGTGAGGGGCCAGACCCAGTGGTAGAAGGGCAAACGGGTCTGCTCGATCGAGTCCGGCACGTTCGACCCGCTGGCCAGGCCGGCCGCCGCCACGGGCGCCGTCATGAGGACGAGCAGGGCGCGGCGGGGGGCGGCTCGGCGCCAGCGCAGGCCGGCGACCACCAGGGCGGCCACGACGGCGGCGGCGGTCACCCACGTCACGCCGCCGACGGGGCCGAGGAGGTCGCCGCCGGCGAGGTCGGTCCGGCCCAGCAGCGGCGGCCATCCGAGCGTATGCGCGAGCTGGCGGGCGGCGGCCTCCGGGCCGACGCTGCGCCGGTCGCCGTCGGAGGCGAACGTGACGATGGCCGTCAGGTTCCCGGGGTCGCCGCGCACCTCCTGGTAGAGGACCGGCGCCCAAAGAGCGAGCCCCAGCAGGAGCGACCCGCCGCCGAGCCAGGCGACTCGCCGCCGGAGGGCACCCGAGCCGCCGGGGGTCACCGCCCGGCGCCAGTGGACGGCGAGGCCCACGACGGTGGCGGCGCCCAGGATCGCCACCGTCGGCGAGACGGCCAGGTGGGCTTGGCCGGCGAAGGAGAGGAACACGACGGCGAGCGGCAACAGCCGGTCGTCGCCGGCCAGCAGGCACCACACGAGCACGGCGCCCGTGAGCAACGGGTAGCCGCTGATGTTCGAGCTGACCGGGAAGACCAGGCTGCCCGGTCCGGTGGTGAAGACGATCAGTGCCAGGAGCACCGCGGCGAACGCGCCGGCCCGGGCGCCCAGCTGGCGGAACACCGCCCAGGCTGCGACGAGCACCGACGAACCCGTGACCAGCACCGACACGGCCAGCATCCCGGCCGTCAGGCCGAGCAGCCGGACCACCGGCGCCATCAGGTAGAAGTGCAGCGGCCCGGGATGGAATGCGTTGCGCGGGAACCCGCCGTACATGCCCGACGTGGAGGGCTGGCCCACGAGCGGGATGCGGTCTGTGAGCGAGTCGAGCGACCGCAGGCCCATGAGGGCGGTGTCGCCGGTCGCCACCCAGTCCCCGGCGAACCGCAGGACGGCGTAGGCGTGGGCCGCCACGAGCGCCAAGCCGAAGGCGGCGGCGACGAGGCGGCCCCGCGGCGAGAAGTCTCGCAACCGGTGGAGCGGTCGGGCGGCGTGCCCGCTGCCGCAGGCGTCACCCCGGTCGCCGTCGCGGACGGCGTCGGTGTGGTCGCGTCCATCACCACCCTCGGGGTGGTCCCGTTCCCGGTCGACGCCGGCCACTCCGGGCGCGTCGGAGCCCTCGTGGCGCGGAGCCGTTGTCGAGACCTGCCTCCCCAAGCTTCCCCCAACCCTCGACGAGGGCCTTTCGGCCCAGGAGGGTGACCGTACCGGTCCACCGTCGGCGTGTCATGCGTGCGGGCCGCCCACCGGATCGGGCCTCCGAGCGCCCGGCCCGCCGGCGAGCCCGGCGCTGCCGGTGGCGTCGCCGTGCACGGGGATCGTGACCGGGGATACTGCGACGGTGACCGATGGTGTGCGTCCCGGCGACGAGGCCCTTCCCGACCCGACCCCGGAAGGCGCCGCGGCCGCGTCCGGGCCGCCGGCCGACCACGTCGTGCCCAGCGGGGTGGCGCCCGCCGTGGTGGCGCCGGTTGTCCGGGGACGGGAGCCGACCGACGCCGAGCGGGCGCGCACGCTGGCCGCCCCCGTCGCCACCGGCACGTTGTCCACCCTGGCCCGCGAACCGGCCGGCACGCCGTTCGGGTCGGTGGCCCCGTACGGGCTCGACGCGTCGGCCCGGCCGGTCCTGTGCATCTCCGAGATGGCCGAGCACACCCGGAACCTGCGGGCCGACCCCCGGGGGTCGCTGCTGGTCGCCCGGCCGGTTGCTCCGGGCGAGGATCCGCTGGCGGTCGCCCGGGTCACGCTGCTCGGCACGCTGGCCGTGGTGCCGGACGACGAGGTCCCCGCCGCCCGGGAGGCCCACCTCGCGGGCAACCCGCACGCCGCCACCTACATCGACTACGGCGACTTCGCCCTGTGGCGGCTCGAGGTGGCGTCGATCCGGTTCGTCGGCGGCTACGGGCGCATGTCCTGGGTATCGGTCGACGGCTGGGCCGCCGCCGAACCCGACCCCGTGGCGCCGGTCGCGGCCGGGGCGGTCGCACACCTCAACGCAGACCACGCCCACGCCTGCCTGCTCATGGCCCGCCACCTGGGCGGGCGCCCGGACGCCGAGTCGGTCACGGTCACGGGCCTGGACCGCTACGGCATGGACCTGGTGGCCACCGGGCCCGGCGGCCCCGGGCGGGTGCGCCTGCCGTTCGACGAGCCCGTGGCCACGGCCGACGCCGTCCGGGCCGCCACCGTCACCCTCGCCCGCCAGGCCCGCGCCGCCGCGGGCTGACGCCGGATAGGCCCGCGCCAGGCGGGGTAGCCGCGCGGCATGGCCGGGAGGCGCGAGAAGGACGTGGTCGGGCGGCTGCTCGACCGGTACGGCACCACCTACGCCGCCGACGCCGGTTTCACGGTGAAGGACACGCCCTCGCCCCTCTACCGGCTGCTGTGCCTGGCGACGCTGCTGGCGGCGCGCATCCGGGCGGACGCCGCCGTCTCCGCCGCCCGCGGCCTCGCCGACGCCGGCTGGACGACCGTCGACAAGATGCGCGCCTCCACCTGGGAGGAACGGGTGCACGTGCTCAACGAGTCCGGCTACGCCCGCTTCGACGAGAGCACGGCCCGGGTCCTCGGCGAGACGGCGGACATGGTCCACGACCGGTGGGGCGGCGACCTGCGGCGGCTCCGAGAGGAGGCCGGGCGCAACCCGAAGGCCGAGCGCCGCCTGCTGAAGGAGGCCAAGGGCATCGCCGACGTCGGGGTGGACATCTTCTTCCGGGAGGTGCAGGGCGCCTGGGGCGAGCTGGCGCCGTTCGTGGACAAGCGGGCCGCGGCGAGCGCGCGCAAGCTCGGGCTCCCGACCGACCCGGAGGCGCTCGCCGCCCTCGCCCCGGGCGGCGGGGACGGCATGGTCCGCCTCGTCGCCGCCCTCGTCCGGGTCGAGCTGGCCAAGGACCACGCCGAGATCAAGGCGACCTAGTGGTCCGTCGCCGAATTGAGCGGGCGGCCTCGCCGGCCAGGAACGCCGCTGGCTGCGTCCTCGTCGTCACCGCACCGCAAGGTGTGCGCCGTCCTCCTGCGTCCTTGCCAGCGACGCCCCTGACTCGCCGAGACCGCGCCGTCATTTCGGCGACAGACCACTAGGCCCAGCCCGCCGGTGGCGGGCGGCCCCCGGTCCTGGCCGGGCCGCCACGCCGGGTGGTAGGCCGTGGGCGTGAAGGCGCTCCGGACACCCGACGACCGGTTCGCCGGCCTGCCCGACTTCCCGTTCGCCCCCCACTACGTCGAGGTCGACGACGGCGAGGGCGGCCGGTTGCGGGCCCACTACCTGGACGAGGGCCCGCCTGACGCCCCCGTCGTGCTGCTGATGCACGGCGAGCCGTCGTGGTCGTTCCTGTACCGGACGATGATCCCGGTCCTGGTGGACGCCGGGCTGCGGTGCGTGGCGCCCGACCTGGTCGGCTTCGGCCGATCCGACAAGCCGACCGAGCGGTCCGACTACAGCTACGCCCGCCACGTCGACTGGATGCGCCAGGCGCTCCTGGACGGTGGGGGGCTCGGCCTCGACGGCATCACGCTCGTCGGCCAGGACTGGGGCGGGTTGATCGGCCTGCGCCTGGTCGGGGAGCACCCCGACCGCTTCGCCCGCGTCGTCGCGGCCAACACCGGCCTGCCGAAGGGCGACGGGCCGCTGTCCGACGCCTTCCTGGCCTGGCAGAAGTTCTCCCAGGAGTCGCCCCACTTCCCGATCGGCGGGATCGTCAACGGCGGCACCACGACCGACCTGCCGCCCGAGGTCGTGGCCGCCTACGACGCCCCGTTCCCCGACGACGCCTACACGGCCGGCGCCCGCATCTTCCCGACGCTGGTGCCGACCCGGCCCGACGACCCAGCCGCGCCCGCCAACCTGGCCGCCTGGGCGACGCTGGAGCGGTTCGAGAAGCCGTTCCTCACCGCGTTCTCGGACGGCGACCCCATCACCCGGGGCGGCGAGCGCATCTTCCAGCACAAGGTGCCCGGCGCCCGGGGGCGGCCGCACACGACCATCGAGGGCGGCGGCCACTTCCTCCAGGAGGACCGGGGCCCCGAGCTGGCCCGGGTCGTCGCCGACTTCGTCGCCGCCACCTGACCCCCGGGGCGGGTGGAGCGCGCCCGGCGCCGGGGGCCGCGGTGACGGGTCAGGTCGCCGGGGAACGCCACATGGCGTAGACGGTGGGGCCGTCCGGGAGCACGAGGTCGCCGACGGTGCGGAACCCGTGGCGCTCGTAGAGGCGGCGATTCTGCGGGCTCGTGGCATCCAGGTACGCGGCCTCGCCGGCCCGGTCGGCCGCGTCGAGCACCGCTCGCAGCAGCGTCGAACCGTGGCCCCGGCCCTGGTGGCCCGGGTCGACGCCGAGGAACTGGAGGAACCAGACGGGCTCGTCCGGGTGGGCGGCGCCGAACACCTCCATGCAGGTGGCCATGCGGTCCATGTGCGGGCCACACGCCTCGGCCAGGCGCTCGCCGAGCCGATCCTCGTCGTCGGGATGGACGGGCTCCACGCCGGGCGGGGCCCACAGGGCGGCGCCGACGGCCTCGGAGGCGGTGCCGTCGCCGTCCACCAGGTGGGTGGCGTCGTGGCGGGCGAAGGCGTCGGCGAAGGCGTCGAACACCGTCGGCAGGACCGCCACGAGCTCGTCGCGGTCCGGGATGAGCCAGGCGAACACCGGGTCGTCGGCGAATGCGGCGGCGAGTACCCGGTTGAGGGCCTGCCGGTCGCCGGGGCCGGCGGCCCGTGGGGCGGTGGTCTGGGTGGTCGGGGGGATGGTCGTCATCGGGGGGTCTCCTCTGTTTCTCTCGTTCGATCACGCGGGGGCCGGAAAAGAAGCGGGCCGGGTCAGGACGCCGCCAGGCGGTAGATGCGGAAGAAGCCGGCGTCCACGTCGACGACCTCGCAGCGGGCCAGACCGGCCTGCGCCGCGAGGTCGGCCACGACGTCGGGGCGCAGGGCGGTGCCCAGGGCGGCCGACGGCGACTCGGACCGGGCGACGGGCAGGCAATGGGTGACCGACCAGCCGTACATCATCCGTTCGACATCGTCGCCGGGGGCCGTGAACGTCTCCGCGACGGCCTCGTCGGCCACCACCACGACGCCCCCGGGCGCCAGGGCGGCCCGGGCCCCGGCCAGCACGTCCACCGGGTCGGCCATGTCGTGCAGCGCCTCCAGGACCAGGACGACGTCGAGCGGGGCGAGGGCGGCGAGGGCGTCGCCGGTCGTCCGCTCGGGGACCGCGAAGCGGACGTCCACGCCCGCCCGCTCGGCGTGGCGGCGGGCCTCGGCGACCGAGGGGGCGTCCACATCGAGCGCCACGACCTCGGCGGCCGGCCACGCCGACTTCACCGCGATGGCGGCCCAGCCGTGACCGGTGCCCACGTCCGCGACGCGCCCGCCGGCGGCGAGCCGGTCGCCCACGCCGGCGACCGCCGGCAGCCAGGACTTCACCAGGTCGGCGCCGAACGCCGGGCGGTTGATCGCCCCCTGCCCGTGGCGGAAGTCGGTGCCGTAGCGGCCGTAGGGGACGCCGGCGCCGGTCCGGTAGGCATCGGCCACGTCCCCGAGGGCGCCGGCGACGCCGACCACCATGTCGGCGAACGGGGCCACGTGGTCGCCGTCCACCGGGTCGACCAGGGCGCCGCGGTGCTCGTCGGGCAGGGCGAAGCGGCGCTCGTCCGCGGGACCGGGGTCGGCCACGACGGCGAGGACGCCGGCCACGGCCTGCTGCTCCAGCCACTCGCGGGCGTAGCGCTCGTCGATGCGGGCGGCGCCCGCCAGCTCCGCCGGGGTCTGCGGGCCCAGCCGGGCCAGGGCGTCGTACAGCCCGAGCCGCCGCCCGAGATGGACGGCGAACAGCTCCAGCGCTCCCGTCGTGGCGTCGCACAGGCGCTGGGTCAGGTCGATGGTCATGGGTGTCCCTCCGTGGGTCGGTCGTGTCCGTCACCGCGAAGGCGTGAGGACGCGCGTCACGTCGTGAGGCGGGCACCGGGAGCCGCCGTGAGGCGCCGTGAGGCACGCCGTGCCGCCGGCGGGGAGGCGGTCGGGCGGGGCGGGCCCGTACGCTGGCGCCCGTGTGCGCGGCGCGGGCGTCGGGGCCGGCCGGGATGGTCGAGCTGGTCGGGCGGGAGGCCGAGCTGGCGCTCGTGGCCGATCGCCTGGCCGACCGGCGGCTGGTGACGCTCGTCGGGCCGGGCGGGATCGGCAAGACGGCGCTCGCCCGGGCGGCCGTCGCCCACTGCGCCGGGCGGTTCCCCGAGGGCGCCCACGTCGTCGACCTCACGCGGGTGGACGCCGCCGCCGCCGTCCCCGAGTCGCTGGCCGCCCAGCTCGGCTACGCCTCGTTCGGCGCCCTGCTGGACGCCCCCGGCGACCACGCCGCGTTGGTCCTGGTCGACAACTGCGAGCACGTGCTCGACGCCGTCGCCGACGCGGTCGACAGCCTGCTCGAGGCGTGCGAGATGCCGACGGTCCTGGCGACGA
Organism: Acidimicrobiales bacterium; assembly: GCA_035265325.1. Lineage (GTDB taxonomy): Bacteria > Actinomycetota > Acidimicrobiia > Acidimicrobiales > VFJN01 > DATCLS01. The sequence continues at coordinate 11,565 of DATFOS010000177.1, read as the reverse complement.
GCCGCAGCGCCCTCGAGGTCCCCGGCGAGACGCTCGTGCCGATCGGCCCGCTCGGCCTGCCGCCGGCGGGGACAAGCGACGCCCCGGCCGTCCGCCTGTTCGTCGCCCGGGCGCGCGACGCCGGCGCCGCCCTGGAGGCGGACGACGCCGTGGCGGAGCTGGTCCGCCGGCTGGACGGCGTCCCGCTCGCCATCGAGCTGGCCGCGGCCCGGGCCCGCTCGCTGGCGCCCACCGAGGTCCTCACCCGGCTGGGCGGCGGGCTGGACGTCCTCGACCGGCCCCGCCGCCGGGGCGCCCGCCGCCACCAGAGCCTGCGGGCGGCGATCGGCTGGTCGTACGACCTCCTCGGCGAGGACGAGCAGGCGCTGTTCGACCGGCTGGCCGTCGTGCCGGGCCCGTTCACGGCCGCCCTGGCCCACGCCGTCGCCGCCCCGCCCGGCGCCACGCTGGCCGCCACCCAGGACCTGCTGGACCGCCTCGTCGCCGCGTCGATGCTGGCCGCCGACCCGACCGGGCCGGTGACCTGGTACCGGCAGCTGGAGACGCTGCGGACATACGGCCGGGACCGGCTCGACGCCGCCGGGCCGGGAGAGCGCCGGGCGGTCGAGGCGCGCTGGGTCGGCCACGTGGTCGACCAGGTGGCCGGGATCGTGACGCGCGGCTCGGCCACCTGGTCGTCCGACGTGCTGGCCGAGCTCCTGGCCCTCTACGACAACGTGACCGGGGCGCTGCGTTGGTGCATGGCCCACGACCCCTCCCCGGACCGGGCGTTCCTCCTCGTGGCCGCCATGTGGGGTGTCGTCCACCAGGCCCACACCGCGGAGGTGGGGCGCCTCGCCCGCCAGGCACTGGACCGCTGGCCGGCGGGGGAGGAGGCCCTGGCCGAGGCGGATGCCGGCGCCGGGTCACCGTTCCGGGCGGACGCCGTCGCCACGGCCGCCACGTGCCTCTACATGGGCGGGGAGTACCGGGAGGCCGTCGCGCTCGCCGTCGCCGCGCTGCCGGCGGCCGAGGCCTCGCCCTACGCCCCGGCCACGCTGCGACGGGCGATCGCCCAGGCGACCCGGGCCGGTGGCGACACGGCCGGCGCCCTGCGCTGGTTCGCCCGGGCGGCGGACGCGGCCCGCGCCCGCGGCATGGTGGCCATGGCCGTCGAGTCCGACGCCGGGCGGGGCCAGGTCCTCGCCGACCTGGGCCGCGTGGACGAGGGCCTTGCACTCGTCCGCGCCGCCCACGCCGAGGCGGTGGGGGCCGGCTCGCCGGTGGCGGCGGCGTGGGCCCGGGCGGTCGAGGGGTCGATTCTGCTCCGGTCCGACGTGGATCGTGCGGTGGCGGTACTCGACGAGGCGCTGGCCGAGGCCCGCCGGCTCGGCCACGGCGCCGGGGTGTCCGCCTGCCTGCGTGCGTTGGCGCTCGCCGCCCTGGTGGGGGACGACCTGGCGACCGCCGCCGGCAGGACACTCGAGCTCCTGGAGTGGTTGCTGGCCGCCGGGTCGACGTCGGAGCTGCGGCTGGTGTTCGACGTCGCCTCGGTGGTGCTGGGCCGGGCCGGCCGGCGCGACGAGGCCGCCGACCTCGCCGCCACCGCCCTGTCCCTGCCGGTGGTCAGCATCACGGCCAGCGTGGGCCACGAGCTGTTCCGGCCCGACCCGGCCGGTGGCCGCGTGCTGCCGATGCGCGAGGCGATCGTGCGCACCCGGGCCGCGCTGGCCGCCCTGGCCCACGGGGCCCCGGTACCGGCACCGGTGCCCCCGGCGTCCGCGGCGCCCGCCGCGCCCGCTGCGGAGCCCACCGCCCTGTTCCGCCGGGACGGCGACGTGTGGCAGGTGGCGTACGGGGGCGAGGCGACGACGGTCCGGACGTCCAAGGGGATGGCGGACCTGGCCCGTCTGCTGGCGACGCCGGGCCGAGAGGTCCACTGCCTCGAACTCGCCGGATCGGGCCTGGCCGAGGACGGGACCGGCGAGGTGCTCGACGCCACGGCCCGCCGGGCTTACGAGGAGCGGCTGCGCGAGCTCCAGGCCGACCTCGACGACGCCGAGGACGCCCACGACCTCGCCCGCGCCGAGCGGGCCCGGGCGGACATCGACACGCTGGTCGACCACCTCACCGCCGCGCTGGGACTGGGGGGCCGGTCCCGCCGGGCCGCCGGCGCCGCCGAACGGGCCCGCTCGACCGTGACGCAGCGCATCCGCTCCACGATCCGCCACCTCGACGCCACCCACCCCCGCCTGGCCCGCCACCTCCGCGCCTCCGTGCAGACCGGCACGTTCTGCTCGTACACCCCGGAGTCCCCGGTCGACTGGCGGTTCTAGGCGACCGGGGCGGGGTGGGCGAGGAGGTCGGCGAGGCGGGCGAGGCCTTCGTGGGCGCGACCGCGGGCGAGGGCGTCGGCGAGCGGCGGCGCCGGTACGGGGTCGGCTCCCGCGCGTATTTCGCGCCGCGGCGTGCGCTCTGAGTGGCCGACAGGCATGACGGGCTCGAGGAGCAGAGACGATGGACACGTTCGAGGCAGCGACGGCCGAGCAGCAGGAACGGGCGGTCAAACGGGTGACCGACTCGGCGGAGAGGCGCCACGACACCGAGGCGACCCTGGCCAAGGGCGACATCGCCCTCGCCGACACGCCTCAGCGCGTGGCGGCCCGTCTCGACCGGCTCAGTCGCTACCACGGCGAGGTCCAGCCGGTGGACCCGACCGCCCTGGCCGAGCAGGACCCCACCGCCGTGGCCGACGCCAGCCGCATGCTGGAGAAGATCATCGGCACCGAGGACTACGTGCACGTCCGCTACCTCGACGCCGGGGTCCTGGCCGCCAAGGCGGTCGGGCGCGTCAGCATCCGGGACGTCCGCGGCCGGGTCGTCGGCTTCGGGACCGGCTCGCTGGTGTCGACGCAACTCCTCCTCACGAACCACCACGTCCTCACCGAGGCCGCCGTGGCCGGCCGCAGCGTGGTGGAGTTCGACTTCCAGGACGGCCTCGACGGCCTGCCCCTGCCCACCGTCACGCTGGGCCTCGACCCGGACCGGCTGTTCCTCGCCGACGAGGATCTCGACTACGCGCTCGTGGCGCTGAAGGCGACGCCGGAGGAGCTGGCGGCGTTCGGCTGGAACCCGGTGATCGAGGCCGAGGGCAAGGCGATCCTGGGCGACTTCGTCACGATCGTCCAGCACCCGAGCGGGGAGAAGAAGCGGGTCGCGCTGCGTGACAACCAGGTCGTCGGCCTCCCCGGCGACTTCATGCACTACCGGGCGGACACCAAACCGGGCTCGTCCGGCTCACCGGTGTTCAACGACCAGTGGGAGGTGGTGGCGCTGCACCACGCCGGCGTCCCCGCCCCGGGCCACCCCGGCGAGTTCGTCAACGAGGGCGTCCGCATCAGCCGGGTCGTCGCCGACATCCGGCGCCGGGCGGCCGACCTGCCGGCCGCGGCGCAGGCGCTGATCACCGCCATGCTGGCGTTCTCGAGCGACGAGCGGACCACGGTCGCCACCGCCCCGGCCACGCCGACGGCGCCGGCGCTCACCCCGGCCGGTGTGGCCGCGGGCGACCAGGCGGCGGCCGGCACACACGCCGCGGCGGCCGCCCTGGCCGGCACGGCGCCCGAGGCGACGGCGGAGGCCGAGGCGGACGGGACCGTGCGGGTCACGGTCCCCCTCGAGGTCCGCTTGCGTGCCGGGACGGCGGCCTCCGGCGGCGAGGCCGTCGCCATCGACCCCGACTACGCCAACCGGCGGGGCTACGACCCCGACTTCCTCGGCACCGGCCCGCTGTCCGTGCCGCTGCCGACCGTCACCGGCCCGGCCTCGGGCGAGGCGCTGCCGCCGCTGCAGTACCACCACTTCTCGGTGGTCATGAACCGGGTCCGCCGGCTGGCGGCCGTCACCGCGGTGAACATCGACGGCGCCACGAGCATGCGGCTCGCCCGCGAGCGGGACCGGTGGACGTTCGACCCCCGCCTCCCGGCCGACCAGCAGGCCGGCGAGGACGTGTACCGGGCCAACCCGCTGGACCGGGGCCACCTGGTCCGCCGGCTCGACCCCGCCTGGGGCGCCAGCCAGGCCGAGGCCAAGTTGGCCAACGACGACACGTTCCACTTCACCAACTGCACGCCCCAGCACGCCGACTTCAACCAGGAGGAGACGACCTGGCAGGGGCTGGAGGACTACGTCCTCGACCACGCCGACAACCGCGACCTGCGGGTGAGCGTGCTGACCGGGCCGGTCCTGGCCGAGGACGACGACGAGTACCGCGGCGTGCAGCTGCCCCGGCAGTACTGGAAGGTCGTCGCCATGGTGAGCAAGGACGGCACCCTCTCGGCCACCGCCTACCTGCTCAGCCAGGAGGCGCTGCTCCAGGGGCTGGAGGCCGCCGAGGAGTTCAGCTACGGCGCCTACCGCACGTTCCAGGTGCCGGTGCGACGCGTGGCGGCGCTGACGTCGCTCGACCTCGGCCGCCTGCCGGCGGCCGACCCGCTCGACGCCCCGGCGACGCCGATGGAGTCACTCGCGCCGCCCGTCCCCATCGCCCGCCTGTCCCAGGTCGTCCTCTGACCAGGCCCGGGGTGGGGCCTCGACGACGGCGGCGAGGAAATCCGCCAGGGCCTGGACGGGGTCGGCGGGACGGTCGTCCTCGGCCGGGTCTGGGCGGACGCCGGAACGGCGCAGGTCTCGCGGGCTCACCGGGGCACCGTACGCAGGCACCCGCCCGGCGCGGATCCGTAGGCCCTACGTATGAGCGCGACGCGGCGGCTACGTCGCCCGACCGGCCGGCCCGGCACCCGGGCCGGCCGGGCCGCCCTGGCCCATGGCCTCAGCCAGCTGGTGGCGACCGTCGATCAGGAGCTTCCGGTAGACGCGGTGGAGGTGGGTGTCGACCGTCCGCACCGAGAGGAACAGCGCCTCGGCGATCTCGGGGCTCGTCCTCCCGGCTGCGGCGAGCGACGCCACCTCGCGCTCGCGCTGGGTGAGGCCCTCGCCGATCGGCACCATCGGCGCCAGGCCGGGGGAGCGGGGGTGGCCGCAGGCCTCGAGGAGCGCCTCGACCTGGGCCGCGGCGGTGGCGGCGGGCGCGCCGTGGCCCCCCTTCCGGTAGGCGTTGGCGGCGGACCGGTGGGCCTCGGCCGCCAGCAGGTCGGCCCCGAGCTCCTCGAACTCGCCGGCCACCAGCGTCAGGGCCGTGGCGTCGCCCGTGGCCAGGGCGCGGGCTTGGCGGGCGATCGGGCCGGCCAGGGGCCCGTCGACGTCCTGCGCCAGGCGCTCGAGAGCATCGGCCGCGTCGGCGGCCCGGCCCAGGCGGGCGGCGGCGTGGAGGACCTCGACCGCCAGAGGCTTGGCCATGTGCTCGAGCATGGTGCCCAGGTCGACGCAGCCCTGGGCCGCTTCGGCCAACGACCCGCGGGCGGCCAGCAGCCAGCGGCGGGACAGCTCGATGTAGGGGAGCGTGCGGGCGCCCCGGACCGGGTCGGCGGCGAAGGCGAGGTCGGCCGCATGGATGGCCTCGTCGGCCACGTCCAGCTCGCCGGCGAACACAGCGGCCCGGGCGCGCATGGCCTCGGCCAGCGGGCGCTGCCCGAACCAGTCGGCCTCGGCCAGGGCCCGCGACGAGCGCTGGCCCTCGGCGAACGCCGCCCGCATCCGCCCGCGCAGCTGGAGGGCGCCGCCCCGGAAGCCGGCGACGATGCCCCGCAGGGACGGCGGGGCGTGGTCGGTGCCGAGCCCCATGCCGTCGGCGGTGAAGGCGTCGAGCTCGCGCACCCGGCCGGCCCAGTACAGGGTCTGGAAGCGGGCCATGCGCAGCTGGATGTCGCCGTAGGGCACCTCGCGCCGGTGCTGCCGGGCCGTGGCGTGCAGCGCGGGGTCGAGCAGGCCGAGGGCATCGTCCGTCCGGCCCCGGGCACCCCGGGCGGTGACCGCCACGCTGGCCGCCCGCACGCGGGCCGCCCCCGGGAGGTCGGGGTCGGCGAGCAGCTCGTCGGCGATGGCCCCGGCCTCGGGGAGGCGCAGGGCGAACATGAACATCTGGGCCAGCACCGACCGGCACTCGGCCTGCCAGGCCGGCTCGCCGTCGAGGGCGTCGACGGCGGCCTCGAGCACGTTGATGGCGTCGGCGGACCGGTCGAGCTGGAGGAACAGGTCGCTGGCCCGAGCCATGGCGATGCGGGCCACGTGCTCGGGGTCGGAGGCGTCGAGGCCCTCCAGGACCTGCTGGGCCTCCTCGATGCGGCTCTGGCCCGACAGCGCCTCGGCGAGTACAAGGCCGGCGTCGGCGCGCTCGGTACCCCCGGCGGCGAGGGCCAGGCGCCCGGCCAGGCGGTGGTCGAGCCGGCCGAGCGCCTCGCGGGCGAGGCCCAGTAGCTCGGCGGGGTCGCCCGGCTGGCCGGAGTCGAGCCGCCAGGTGGCGAGGCGCAGCCGGTCGACGTCGGGGACGTCCGCCACGGCGGCCACCAGGGCGCGCAGCACGGCCCGGCGGCGCAGGTGTTTCAGCCCCCCCGCCAGGACCTCGCCGTAGAGCGGGTGCGCCACCTGGACGATGGCCCCGGCCTCGGTCTCGACCGCCTGGACGAGCCCGCGGGCCTCGAGAGCCTCGAGGTCCTCGGGAACGCCCAGCCGCTCCGCCGCGGCCAGCGGGACCTGCTCGGCCACGGCCACCGCCTCGAGCACGTCGCGGCGGGAGGGCTCCAGCAGGCGGAGGCGCTCCTCGACCAGCTCGCGTAGCCGTTCCTGGTGGCCCTCGGCCGGCAGGACGACCGCGCCGCCGGCGCCGTTGACCTGGCGCTCCATGGCGGCGGTGAGCAGCTCACGGACGAACAGGGCGTTGCCGCGGCTGAGCCGCCAGATGCGGTCGAGCGACGAGGCGGGGACGTCCCGGCCCAGGACGTCGAGGACGAGCGCCTCGGTGGCGTCCTGCGACAGCGGCCCGACGTCGAGGCGGCCGAGCAGCTCGTCCTTCCACAGGGTGCCGAGGCCGGGCGGGACGACCTCGCCCGTCCGCACGCTGATGAGCACCTGGGCCGGGGACTGGGTGGCCACCAGGTGCAGCAGGGCGACCGAGACGTCGTCGAGCAGGTGGGCGTCATCGACCGCCAGCAGCAGCCGGCCGCCGGCGCCCTCGGCCCGGGCGTCGAGCCGGGCCAGCGCCTGGTAGAGCAGGTCGTCGCGCTGGTGGGCCTCGTCGCCGGGAGCGAGCAGGTGGGCGAACGACCCGAGCGGGATCTGCCGGGCCGCCTCGGTCGCCCGCACCCACTCGACCGCGGTGCCCTGCGCCTCGCACCAGGCGACCGCCTCGGCGACGATGCGCGTCTTGCCCACGCCCGCCTCGCCGAAGATGGCGGCGCCCCGGGGCGAACCCGGGGGGCGTACCCCGCGCGGGCCGCGCGGCGATGACGGTTCCGCCGGCGCGGCGAGGAGCCGCCTGACCTCGGCCAGCTCGGTTTCACGGCCGACCAGCGCCGACGCGCGCGATCCCAGCACGGTCCGGGATCGTATCGGCCTGGTTACCGCAGGTCAGCGCCGTTCGCCGCTCGGTTCGGGCCCGACGCCGTACGTGACGTGCGAAAGATACGTAGCACCTACGGATGATCCTGCGCGGTCGGGCCCGTACCTTTCGGTCCAGGCGGTGACGCCGTGCGGCACTTCCCCAGCGTGCCGCACACGTGCGTCGGCGTTGTTCCCGGAGGCAGCGGCGGGCGGGCCCTCCGGGAACGATGCCGGCCGCGGCGAGCGAGCCGCCGTAACGCAGCATGCAGGGGGCCCGGCCATGTGGCGGTGTCCGGGCTCCCTGCTGCGTGCGGTGGCGGCGCCGGGCGGGCATGCCGGGTGGTCAACCGGCGGCGAGCTCCCGGGCGTAGGCGAGCGCCTCGTCGGCCAGCCCACGCCAGTCCTCCGGGCCGTCGAGCGGCGCCGTGAACCACTCGCGCATGACCCGCCGGCCGGCGGTGAGCTGCCCGCCGGCGCCCTGGCCCACCAGCTCCTGCACCCGCGCCGCCGGCAGCTTCACCACGAGGTCGCCCTTGTGGAGCATGGCGAAGTACTTGTCCCCGAGGCGCAGCCCGTCGCTGGCCATCATCCGCCCGGAGGCCACGCCGGGCCGGGCGGTCAACTCGCCTACGAGTCGGTCGTAGGCCTCCTCCGGTGTCATCGCTCGGGAGGCTACGGCCCGTCCGCGAGACTCGGCGCCATGGGGACCGCTGTCGCTCCGCCCGCCCGCCGCGCCCTGGCGCTCGCCGTCGTCCTGCTCGGCACCGTGCCGGTGGGGTGCGGTGACGACGGGAACGACGCCGGCGAGGGCCCGCCCGGCACGACGGCGGGCACGACCGCCACCACGGAGGCGGCCGCCGGTGCGCGCGAGGAGACCGTCGAGGCGCAGGCCTTCGCCTCGCGGCCGGACCTGGCACCGCCGGTGATCGACGTGGCCGTCCACGAGGCCGGGACCGCCCCTGGCTTCCTGTTCCTGGCACCCAAGCAGGCCGGGGTGCAACGGGGGGCGCTGATCGTGGACGACGACGGCGAGGTCGTCTGGTCCGGCCCCAGCGACGAGACGGTGGCGGACTTCCGCGTGCAGGAGTTCCGGGGCGAGCCGGTGCTCACCTGGTACGAGGGCGAGTCCCTCGGCGGGTACGGCGAGGGCGAGTTCGTCATCGCCGACACGTCCTACGAGGAGGTGGCCCGGGTGGCGGCCGGCAACGGGCGGCTGGGCGACCTCCATGAGTTCCAGCTCACCGACGCCGGGACCGCGCTGGTCCTCACCTACGACACCGAGCCGGCCGACCTGTCCGCCGTGGGTGGCCCGGCCGACGGGTTCATGCAGGACAACCACGTGCAGGAGATCGACGTCGCCACCGGCGAGGTCCTCTTCGAGTGGAGCGCGGCCGACCACGTCGAGTTGACCGACACCTACTCCGAGCTGGTCCCGGACGCCGCCGCCACCGACGACGAGATCGACGACGACGGCAGCCGGGCGGCGCCGTTCGACTGGTTCCACGCCAACTCGGTCGCCGAGGACGGCGACGACACGCTGCTGCTCTCGGCCCGCAACACGCACGCCGTGTACGCCCTCGACCGGACGACCGGCGACATCCGCTGGACGCTGGGCGGCCGCAGCAGCGACTTCCCGCTGACCGACGAGACGACGATCGCCTGGCAGCACGACGCCCGCCGCCTGCCCGACGGGACGATCAGCCTGTTCGACAACCAGTCCTCCCCGCCGACGGCAGAGGAGTCGCGGGGCCTGGTGCTCGACGTCGACGAGGAGGCCGGCGAGGTGACGCTCGTGCGGACCTTCACCCACCCCGACGGCGTGCTGGCCGGCAGCCAGGGCAACACGCAGGTGCTCGAGGGCGGCAACACCCTCGTCGGGTGGGGGAGCGAGGGCGGGGCGTCCGAGTTCACGGCCGACGGCGAGATGGTGTTCGACGCCACGTGGGCGCCGGCCGACTCGTACCGGGTCTTCCGGCAGGAGTGGTCCGGCACGCCGACGGCGCCGCCCGACCTGGTCGCGTCCGTGCCGGCCGGCGAGGGCGTGCCCGAGGCGGCCATGAGCTGGAACGGCGCCACCGAGGTGGCGGCGTGGCGGGTGCTGGGCGGCCCGGCGGCCGACGACCTGGACGAGCTCGACACGATCGACAAGGAGGGCTTCGAGACGACGGTGCCGGTCGGCGACGTGGCGTTCGTCCAGGTGGAGGCGCTGGACGCCGACGGGGCCCTACTGGCCGCCTCCGACGTCGTCGAGGTGGCGGCGGAATGAGCGCCGGCGGGACGCCGGCACCGTCGGGGCCCGGGAACGCGACCATGGCCGGGGCCGCCATCGGGACCGGGCCCGCGGGGAGCATCGCCGGCCGGGCCGCGGCCCGTTTCGGGCGGCTGCGGGCGGAGGCACTCGCCGCCCTGCTCGTGGCGCCATTCGAGGCGCTCGGCAAGGAGCCGATCGTCTACCCCGACACCGAGCCGATGCACCTCAACGTCGCCCGCCTCGAACGCGTGACCGCGCCGGACCGGGCCGGCGAGTTGCTCACCGCCCCGCCGGACCTGGCCCGCCCGATCGCCCTCCACGCAGTGGAGGTCGTGGTCACGGACTTCCTGGTCTCCCCGGACACCCTCGGGGTCCTCGAGACCGTGACGCTGGCATGAGCTCGTTCACCGCGGACGACGGCGTCACGATCTTCTACGACGACGTCGCCCCCACCGGAGGGACGGAGGGGGGCGGCCCGCTCCCGCCCGTCATCCTGCACCACGGCTTCGCCGCCGACGCCCACACGAACTGGGTCGCCACCGGCGTCGTCGACGCCCTCGTGGCGGCCGGCCGGCGCGTCGTGGCGCTCGACGCCCGGGGCCACGGCCGGTCCGACGCCCCGCACGACCCGTCCGCCTACGGCGAGGGCCGCATGGCCCGCGACCTCGCCCGCCTCGTCGACGTGCTGGGCGTCCCCGAGATCGACCTCGTCGGCTACTCGATGGGGGCGGTCGTGGCGCTGATCCTGGCCACCGACGAGCCGCGCATCCGCCGCCTCGTCGTCGGCGGCGTGGGCGCCGGCATCGTCGAGATGGGCGGTGTCGACCGGCGGGTCCTCGACAACACCGCCCTGGCGGAGGCGTTGCTCGCCGACGACCCGGACACGGTCGCCGACCCGGTCGCCGCCGCGTTCCGGGCCTTCGTCGACGCGCAGGGCGCCGACCGCCGGGCGCTGGCGGCCCACGCCCGTTCCGTCCACGCCACGCCGATCCCGGTGGAGCGGATCACCGCGCCGACGCTGCTCCTCGTGGGCGACGCCGACCCGCTGGCCGCCCGCCCCGAGACGCTGGCGGCGCCGATCCCGGACTGCACGCTCACGGTCGTGCCCGGCGACCACCTCTCGGCGGTCGTCGCCCCGACGTTCGCCCCGAGCCTGGTGGCGTTCCTCAGCGTAGGAGGGTGAGGAGGGCGTCGAGGTCCGCCGTGGCCAGCGCCTCGACGTGGCGGGTGACCAGGGCCGGGTCGGCGGCCCGGGCCGGTCGGGCCGGCGTCGGCGCCCCGGCCGCCTGCGTGGCAGCGAGGGTGGCGCGGGCCCGCTGGAGGGCACTGGTGACCGACGCCGGCGTGGTGCCGAGCAGGGCCGCGGCGTCGGCGGCCGGCCAGCGGAGGACCTCGCACAGGACCAGGACGGCCCGCTGCCGGGCCGGCAGGCGGCCGAGCGCCACCACGAACGCCCGGTGCAGGGCGTCCCGCGTCACGACGGCGTCGCCGGGGTCGGTGTCGCCCGGCGTGCCGGCGGCGGCGCCGGGGAGGCCGGCCGCCTCCGCCCGGGTCACGTGGTCGGCGGCCGCCGTGTCGACCGGAGGGGCCGCCCGCTGGCGGGCCCGGCGCATGTCGATGCAGACGTTGCCGGCGATGCGGTAGAGCCAGGTCCGCAGAGCGGCGCGGCCCTCGAACCGGTCGTAGGTGCGCCAGGCCCGCACGAGCGTCTCCTGGACGGCGTCCTCCGCCTCCGACGCCGAGCCGAGCCGCCGCCCGCAGTAGGAGGTCAGCTCGGGCCGATGGCGGTCCAGGGCTCGGGCGAGCGTGTCCGGTGACTCCCGGACGAGCACGGCGCT
>DATFOS010000176.1:0-8554 GCA_035265325.1 Acidimicrobiales bacterium | reverse complement strand
CGGTAGGGGCCGACCCGCAGCAGCAACTCGTCCGCCCGCCGGAGGAGGTCGACCTCGTCGCGGTCGGCGAACGGCAGGTCGACCTCGAGCACCATGGCCCCGTCGCGCCGCTCGACCCGCAGCGGTTCGCTGTGGCCGAAGCGTGCCGTCGGGTCCTCGTCGTCGTACAGCACGTCGGCGAAGCGCCGGAGGGCCTCGAAGCCGACGGGCTCGGCGTCCTGCAGCGGGACCTGGATGATCGGCAGCGGGGCGAAGGCGTCGTGCATGGTGGCCAGGTGGTCGGCCTGGGTGGCCCTCCACCCGGCGAACCACGGGTCGGAGACCTCGATCGGCAGCAGGCGGTTCGCGACCACGGCGTCGACGTGGTACCCGAAGAGCGAGAGGTAGGTGTGCGTGCGACGGGCTTCGGCGATCACCAGCCGCTCGGGGTTGACGACCAGGCGGATGCTCGTCTGCTGGCCGTCGGTGAGCAGCTCACGAACGCCGGCGAGGCGCTCGTAGAACCGTTCGGTGGCGGCGAAGACCGAGTCGTCGGCCGTCGGCAGGCCGCCGACCCGGTGCAGCAGCGGCGAGACCAGCCTGTTCACCGTGCGGCCGACCGGGAACAGGCGCTCCATGTAGCGGGCCAGCACGTCGGGCAGCGACAGCAGCCGGATCGTCTCGGCGGTCGGGGCGCAGTCGACGACGATGGCGTCCCAGCCGCCGGCGTGGGCGTGGGCCTTGATGTCGCTGAGGGCGAACACCTCGTCCAGGCCCGGGATGACGGACAGCTCCTCGGCCTCGAGGGCGTCGACGCCGGCCCAGCGGAAGACCTCGCGGAGCCAGTCCCGGATCTCGGCCCAGGAATCCTCCATGCGGCCCTGGGCATCGAGCTGCTGACCCCAGAGGTTGGTGGTGACCGGGGCGGTGTACGGGCCGAGGGGGGCGTCGAGGGCGTCGGCGAGCGAGTGGGCCGGATCGGTCGAGAGGACGACCGTGCGGAGGCCGGCGTCGGCGCAACGCAGGGCCGTGGCGGCGGCGGACGTGGTCTTCCCGACACCGCCCTTGCCGGTGAACAGCAGGATGCGGGCGGTCACTGTTCGAGGTGCGCCTGGAGGTGCCGCAGCACCGCGCTGGTGACGCGGGACTCGGCCCGCCGCTTGACGAAGCCGGGCAGCGGGACGGCCAGCTCGACCTGCAGGTTGTAGACGACCTCGGTGCGGGCGGGATCGCCGTCGGCCGGCGAGAGCTCGTAGGACCCGTCGAGCTTGCGGGTCAGGTCGCCCGCCACCATCTTCCAGGCCAGGACCTGGGGAGCCTTGGAGTAGTCGTAGCGGAGCGTGTAGCTGGTGCTGTGGCCCATGGCGGCGGCTCGGAACGCAACCTCGAGCGGCCGGCCCTCGTCGTCATGGGCGACGACCTCGGCCGACTTCAGGTCGTGCGCCCAGGCCGGGTAGGCGTCGAAGTCGGTCAGGACGTCCCACACGCGGTCGAGCGAGGCGTCGATCACGGTCCGCTGCGTCGACTCGTCGGCCATCGCCGCACTCCTCGCTGGTCCTCGTCGTCGGGCGCCGGAAGGTCAGCACACTACCGCTCCGTCCCGAGCCGCCCGGTCAGTGTCGTCGGTCGGTCAGGGCTCGTCGGGCCGAGGGGGGAAGGTGCCGTGGCGGGCACCCCAAAGGGCCATGAGGCCGATGCCCAGGGTCGGGACCAATACGCCGAACGCCAGCGGCGTGAACGGGCGGACGATGGCGGCGGTCACCGACGCCACGACCTGGATGGCGAGCAGCGCCTGGAACGAGCGCCGCACCCGGGCCGGCGCCACGTCACCGCCGAGGAAGAAGAGGCCGCCGAGGGAGACCAGCTCCTCGCGGCTGCGGCCGATCCCCTGCAGGAAACCCCACAGGAACGCCACGCAACCCACGGCGAACAGGACGAGCGAGACGACGACGAACGGCGCCACGAACACGTCGGGGAAGGGCGCGGTGACGGCGGCCAGCCCGACGAACACGGCGGTTGCCCAGACGTTCGCCCGGACCAGCCCGTCCCCCTCCCCCGCGTCGTACCGCAGCTCGGCGAAGTCGAGCTCGTCGTCCGACGCAGGATCCGGCGCGGGTGACGTTCCAGGTTCGGGCTCGCGACGTGGCCCCAGGTCCGATTCCTGCTCCTGCTGGTCCGTCGGCGCGGCGACCGGCGGTCCCGCCTCGTCGAAGCTCGAGGGATGGTCGAAATTACGGAGCGGGGGCGCCGCCTCGGGAGGGTCCTCGACGTGGGCGACGGCGTCGGCCGGCACCTCGGGCGCCGGCGTCTCGGGCGCGGAGCGGCGGCGCCTCACCATCGGTCGACCACCTCGGCGAGACGGGCGGCGAGGACGTCGTACGACAGCTCGCTGACCGCCCGCTCACGCGCGGCGGCGCCCATGAGGCGCCGGAGCTCGGCGTCGTCGAGCAGGCCGGCGAGCGCTCCGGCGACCGAGGCCACGTCGGTCGGACGGGGCACGACGACGCCGGTGCGCCCGTGGTCGACCGCCTCGGCGGCCCCGCCGCTGGCGCCGGCGACGGCAGGAACGGCACAGGCGGCGGCCTCGACGAACACGATCCCGAAGCCCTCCTGCTCCAACCCGGCCCAACGATTGCGGCACAACATGGCGAACACGTCGGCACAGCCGTAGAGGTCGGGCAGGTCGGCATCGGGTACCCGGCCCAGCAGCCGGGCCGGGGCACCGGTGCGGGCGACCAGTTCGTCGAGCCGGGACCGGTCGCGCCCGCTGCCGCCGATGGCCAGCACGAGGTCGGGCCGGTCGCCGGCCAGCAGGGCCGCGGCCTCGATCAACACGTCCATGCCCTTGCGGGGGACGAGCCGGCTGAGGCTCACGACGAGGCGGGCGTCCTCGGGGATGTCGAAGCGCGTCCGGGCCTTGGCCCGCCGCTCGTCGTCGAGCGGACGGAAGCGGTCGGGGTCGATGCCCGGCGGGACCACCGTGATCGGCAGCTGGCGCCCGGCGGCCCGCTCAGCCTCGGCGGCCGGGTAGCCCCCGGCGGCGACGATCTCGGACGCTCCCCGCAGGACGTGGGCGAGGAGGCGCTGGCTGCCGGGCAGGTGCCCCGGCACGGTGACCTCCGCGCCGTGGAGGACGAGCCCGTACGGGCGGGCGAGGCGGGGACCGAGCAGGCCGACCGGAAGCGCCGGGTCGAGGAGCACGATGCCGGCGTCGACCTCGGCGGCGAGGGCATCGATGCGGCGCGCCAGCGATGGCGTCGGCCACAGCACCTTCTCGGGCGTGCGGACGATCGGGAACGCCTGCTCGGCGTCCCACTCGGCGGCGTCGGGGTGCGGCGTGGTGAGCACCGTGACGCCCGCCGGGTCGAGCCGCCGCCACAACTCCCACAGGTAGGACTGGATGCCGCCCACCTTGGGCGGGAAGTCGTTGGTGACGAGCAGGTGGGCCACCGAGACACCTCTTCCTCAGCGCTCGCCGACGTCGACGATGACGCCCGCGGTCCGCCCATCGTCCCGGCCCGAGCCCGGCGCGTCCAACCCGGAGTGTCGGACGGGCACCTCGGCGGCCAGCTCGGCGCCGACGAGCGGGTCGGGATCGCCCAGGACGGCGGCGCGCACGAGGTCGTCGCGGCCGAGGCGTCGGGCGGCCCAGACCGCGTGGCCCCGGACGAGCGGGTCATCGGAGGCGAGCGCCGTGGCCAGGGCGGCGGCGATGGCGGGATCGTCGCCCCGGCCGACGTTGCCGAGGACCACGAGGGCGTTGCGCCGGAGGTACCGGGCCTGGCGCCGGGGCACGTACCAGCGACCGTGGCGGGCCAGGAGCTCGTCGTCGGACGCCGCCAGCAGGGCGAGGAGGTCGACGGTCGGCTCGGCACGGGCACCGGCGGCGGGCGGGACCGTCACCCGGGCGGCCCGCCGGTTCGGCGGGCACACCTCCTGGCAGTCGTCGCAGCCGTAGAGGCGGTCGCCGAGCGCGACCCGGTACTCGGCGGGGAACGGCCCCTCCACCTGGAGGAGCCAGGCCAGGCAGCGGCGGGCGTCGACCACGCCGGGCGCCACGATGGCCCCGGTCGGGCACGCCGTGAGGCAGCGGGTACAGCTGCCGCAGCCGTCGGCCACCCGCTCGCGGGCGGCGACGTCGAGCGGGGCGTCGGTCACCAGCCCACCCAGCACGAACCAGCTCCCGGCACCCGGCAACAGCAGGTTGGCGTTCTTCCCGTACCAGCCCAGGCCGGCGCGGTAGGCGGCCTCGCGGTCGACGAGGGCGTTGTCGTCGACCAGCACCCGGGCCCGCCACCCCTCTGCCTTCAGGACGTCGGCGACGGCGCCCAGGGCGACCCGCAACGGCGCGTAGTGGTCTTCCCAGGAGTAGCGGGCCACCCGCCCGAGCGGTCGACCCGGATCGCCGGCCTCGGCCGCCGGCGACGCCGACCCGCCATCGTCGGGTTCGGCACGCCGATAGGAGCGGGCGCCGACGACGAGGGCGGCGGCGTCGCGCAGGGCCTGACCGGGATCGGTCGACCGCTCGGGCCGGCGGTAGGTGAAGGACATGCCGCCGTGAAGGCCGGCCGCCTTGCGCCGCTCGAGGTGCCGCCGGGTCGTGGCGAACGCCGTCGCCGGCGCCACGCCCACGGCGTCGAGCCCGGCGGCGAGGCCCACGCGCTCGAGCTCGGCGGCCGCGGGCACGCGCCGCCGGTCAAAGACCGGTGGCCGGGCGCGGGGGTGGCCGGCTGCGGTGGGCACCCGGCCATGCTGGCGGCGGCCCCTGCCAGCGGCAACTCGGGAACCGCCCGGGCACGTGGCCCGTCGGGCGTCGACGGCCATCGGACGCCCTCACCCGGTCCGCCGCACGTGGCGCAGCTCGGGCACGAGGCCGGCGTTGGACAGCAGCCGCAGCGCCCGCACCTCGGCGACGTCGACGACCACCGCGTCCTGACCACGCGAGCAGATGTAGGACACGACGCAGTCACTGCAGACCTCGGTGTCCTGCATCAGGCACTCGTCACAGTCGATGCGGAGGACCTCGTCGTCGGCATCGCGCATGGGTGGCTCCTTCGGCTCGGGCGGCAGGGGCCGCTCGGTCTCGACCCGGCCACGAACGTACGGAGGGGGTATGACAACGAAGGCCGTCCGCCACCCATGGGCGGTGGAAGGCCAGCTCAGCGGCGGGCGAGAACGGCGACCAGCTGGGCCGACTGGAGCGTGTTCGCCCCCAACCGGCGGGCGCCGTCACGGACGCGGTTGTCGCTCGACACGACGACGACCGGACGGGCCGACGGCAGCTGGGCGACGAGGTCGAGCACGACGTCGTCGGCCTCGACGCCCGGCGGCGAGAACCGGGTCCGGACCAGGGCCCGCACCTCCCCCGGCTTCGGCCGCGGCCCAACGTCGGCGCCGTCGAAGACCACCTCGATCGGCATCGACGTCCGCGCCGCCAGGTCGACCAGGGCCGCGACGAGGCGACGACGCTGGTCGGCGACGGGGATGTCCGGCCAGGCCGTCATCGACACGTTGTACCCGTCGACCACGAGGAGGGCGCCGGGGAGGTGGAGCAGGTAGTCCGCCGCCTCCAGCGAGTCGTCGAACAACCCGCCCGGCAACCGGACCGGGATGCGCCCCGCCCCATCCGAGGAGGCCCGACGCCGGCTGTCCACGCCACGGCGGCCGGCCTGGTGCCGTCCGACGCCGGCGCCCGGGTCCGGGCTCGCCCCGGGCGGCAAGCGCCCGGCTCGGTCACCGTCCGGGAGGTCGTCGGCGCCGCGGACGCCCTCACCACCACGGTCGTCGACCGGTCGGCCGAGGAGGTCGACGATGGCGGCGAGGGCTTGGGCCAGGTCCGCTGCGCCTCCTGCCGCCCGTCCCACCTGGCGGGCCAGCTCGTCCGACGCCACGGCCGCCCCGGATTCGGTGTGCCCGGGCGGTGCGGCGGGCGGAGGCGGCGGCTCCTCGACCAAGCCGACGAGCGGCTCGGTCCCGGACGGCGGGCCGGCGACCGGATCGGAGACAGGATCCGGGGCGGGTGTCGGGGTCTCCACCGGGCGGCCGGCGGCTGACTCCAGCTCCCGGACCCAGGCCTTCAGCGCGTTCAGGTCGGTGGACCGTTCGACGAGGCGCGCTTCGACGTCCTTGAGCTTGCGGACGACCTCGGCCCGGGCGGCCGTCAACCGGGCGACGTCGGACTCCGCCTCTCCCAGCCGGTGGGCCGTCTCCTCTCGTAGGGAACGCTCGCGGTCCAGCTCGCGCTGGAGGGCGTCGAGCGCCCGGGTGCGTTCCTCCGCCTCGGCCGTGGCGTGGGCGGCGACCGCCTGTGCCACGGCGAGCCGCCGGACGGCGGACCGCTCGTCCCGGGCCTCGCGGTCCTCGGCCACCTGGGTCTCGCGTTCGGCCTCGATGGCGGCCAGCTCGTCCTCCCAGCCAGGCGGGCGGGTCAGCCACAACCAGCCGCCGCGCCCGACAGAGTCCTCGTTTGTGGCGGCCGCCACGCGTGCCCGGAACTCCTCGTCGCGCTCGACGACGCGAGCGATCGCCTTCAGGGCGTTGGCGGACAGCCGGGCGAAGTCGATGTACGGCCGGAGGGCTTGGGGAGGCATGACGACGGGAACGGCCGCCAACCCGTCACGGGCAACGGCGAGAGCGGTTTCGACCGCCGGGCGGATCGCCCCCGCCGCGTCGGTCAGCTCGCCTCCGCCTCGCCCAGCACCTCCACGGAGGCACCGTTGCCACACCAGCGGCAGGCAACGTCTTCGACGTCCTCGTCGAGCACCACCTCGTCCTCGACCTGGAGCTCACCGCCGACCGTGAAGTGGTGGTAGGCACGGGTGCGCCGGGACGTGACCACGTCGAAGCGGGTGAGGTTGCCACAGGCCGAGCAGCGGTAGCGGGAAGCCACGGACCGCAGCCTACTGATCACCGACCCACGAACTGCTGTACGGTTGCCGGGCTCTCGAAGCGCTGGGCGTCCGGACGCTCGCCGCAAAAGAGTCTTGTGTCGACGAACGTATGTTCGATAGCGTTTCCGGCCATGCCCGGCTCCGTCGACGACCTCGGTGCTCCGCTCCACACCGTCACGTTCTGCGTCGTCGACCTCGAGACGACCGGTGGCTCGGCGGCCGCCGACACCATCACCGAGGTGGGCGCGGCGACGTTTCGGGGTGGCGAGCGCCTCGGCACGTTCCAGACCCTGGTCAATCCCGGTTCCTCGGTCCCGCCCGAGATCACCGCGCTCACGGGCCTCACCGACGCCATGCTGCGGCCGGCACCGAGCGTCGGGCAGGTGCTTCCCAGCTTCCTCGAGTTCGCCCGCGGGTCGGTCCTGGTCGGCCACAACCTGCGGTTCGACACCTCCTTCCTCGATGCGGCGCTCGCCACCACCGGGCGGTCGCTCCTCGACCAGTTGCGGGTCGACACCGTGCCGCTGGCCCGGCGGCTGCTCGGTGACGACGTCCGCGACTGCAAGCTCGGCACGCTCGCCGCCACCCTCGGCCTCGACCATCGTCCCACCCACCGGGCGCTCGACGACGTCCTCGCTACCGCCGAGCTGCTCCACCTCCTGCTCGAACGAGCGGCCGCCTTCGGCGTCACCGCCCTCGACGACCTCCTCGCCCTGCCCGGGCTCGCCCGCCATCCCCACGCGGGCAAGCTGAAACTCACGGTCCGGCTCCCGCGCTCGCCGGGGGCCTACCTCGTCCGCAACCGGGTGGGTGAGCCGCTACACGCCGCGGCCGCTGGCGACGTGCGCACCCGGCTGCGGTCCTATTTCTCGGCCGATCCAGACGTCCCCGACGACGACCGGCGGCTCGTCGGCCCTTTGCTGCGTGAGGCCCACTCGGTGCAGCACCTCGCCTGCGGCTCCGGGCTCGAAGCGGTGGTGGCGGCGAGCAGGCTGGCCGGGCTGCTCACGCCCCGTCACGACCGCCGCCCCGGCCCGGCGGCCCATCGCTGGGTGACGCTCGTCGCCCGCCCGGCGCCCCGCCTGGCGATCACCCGTGCGCTCCGCGGTGGTGAGCTGGCGGTCCTCGGCCCCGTAGCCTCGACATCGGTGGGTCGCCAGGTGGTGGCGGCGATCGAGGCGGCAGCCTCGCCTGGGGTGGACGCCTCGGCCAGCGGTTCCGACACGGGCGCCCGGGTCGGCGGACCGGGGGCCGCTGGGCTCGACCTGGGGCTCCTGATGGCCGGGTTCGGAGCGGGCCTCGTCTCTCGTCTCCTCGACCAGGCCGACGGGTCGGCGGCTGCGGGCCCCTACGCGGCGGCCGCCGGGTACCGCCGCCACGCGGCCACGTTGGCGGCGGAACTCCGGGCGCACCGACGCCGTGCACAGCTCCGCCGGGCCGGACGCGTGGTGGTCGGCCTGCCCGGCGGCGGTCGGGCCGAGCTGGTCCGGGGGTGCCTCGTGCGGGCGTGGCACGCCGACCGGTCGTCGGTGATGTGGGCGACCGACCCCGCCGGGCCGCCCGGCGGCGACCCCGACCGCCCACCCCGGCGGGCTGCCCTCGGCGATGTCCCCCTCGACAGGGCCGAACCCCCGCCGCCCGACGGGCCGCTCACGGCCGAAGCGGCCACCGAGCTCGGCATCGTC
>DATFOS010000175.1:0-43160 GCA_035265325.1 Acidimicrobiales bacterium | reverse complement strand
GACGGCGGCTGGCTGCATCGGCCCCGGCTGTGCGAGCGTCCTGTCACCAGATACCTTCGTAACGCGGCGGAATGTGTGAGAGGTAATCCTTCCCGAAAACGCAGGCCCGTACGAGAACTCGAATGGCTTACCTACTTACCTAGAAGCCCTTACCGACTTACCTGGTTGGCCGATCATTCGGCGGTGTGCCGTCGAGACAATGATCGGGATCGGGTCCTGCTCGCAGGCATCGGCGTTCTGTGGCTCTGCTTCGCCATCGGCGCCTACTTATCCACGCGCACCGGCACGAGAGCATGCGGAATCCAGGGCATGGAGGTGGGCCGGCGACGCGAGCAGTCTCCGGAGGGATAGCTGCCGGCGCCGGTAGCCGAGCGATGCCACCGTGTGATCTCGACCGGCCCGAGAACCACCGTGCCGGGCGGTATGGGATGCTCGCGGAGCCGGTCGCAGCGGGGGCGATGGCCACCGCCATGGTCGTACTGGGCCTGCAGGCCGCCGAGGTGCCCAGGCCCCTGGCGGTGGTCGGCGGGGTGGCGGCCTTCCTGCTGGTCTGGGCGGCACTGTACGGATTGCAGCTGCAGACCCTGCGCCCGTTCCGCCACCAGATCCCCCGGTTCCCCACCCCGCCAGACCGAACCTGAGCACTGGCTGGCCGCGATACGACGGGCGAGTGGGCCTAGCACCGGCGTTGGGGGCAGGCAGGTCGGGGCCCCGAGACTGTTCCTCAGCTCTGGCTCCACGCACCCTCCGCGAGGATGAACCAGACACCGATGGCCCCGAGTCGCAGGCTCGACAGGCGGCGCGAGCGATGAATTCGCCTGGGCGGCGGCGTCTACAGCGGGAGGCATGGCCACCAGGCAAGGGAGGACGCCATGGGTGAGCTCATCGTGACCGAGTTCGTGACGCTGGACGGTGTGGCGCAGGCACCGGGAGAGCCCGACGAGGATCGCGACAGCGGCTTCACGCACGGCGGGTGGCAGGCGCCGCTGCTGGACGAGGAGTCCGGCAACGCCATGTTCGAGCAGGCGAGGAGCATGGATGCCCTGCTCCTCGGTCGGAAGACCTATGAGATCTTCGCCAACTACTGGCCGAGAGCTCCTGAGGAGATCCCGTTCACCGGCCTCCTCAATGGCGTCCCCAAGTACGTCGCCAGCCGCACGCTGGCCGGCCCTCTCGCCTGGCAGGGTTCGACGCTCGTGGCCGGGGACCTGGCCGAGAGCATCATCGCCGTGAAGGAGCGCCACGACGAAGTCCACGTCATTGGCAGCCTCGATCTCGTGCAGTCCCTGCTGCGTTCCGGACTCGTCGACCGCCTGAACCTGTGGCTGTACCCGCTGCTGCTTGGCAGCGGCAAGCAGGTGTTCGGCGGCGGGACCATTCCCACGGCGCTGCGCCTGACCGAATCGGTCACCTACCCCAACGGCACGCTGCGGCTCGCCTACGAGACGGCAGGCATGCCCACCTACGGCAACCTCGCCATCGAGGCCGATGACCTACAACGCCCTCACGGGAGGCCACTAACGAGCAGGGCTTCCGGGGTTGCGCTGCCCCAGGGAACCCGGTGACCTCAGCTACGAGCAATCCCAGCTAGCGATCACTCTCGATCGAGAAGATGTTCCCGTCAGGATCCTTGAACCAAGCGACTTTGCCGCCGCCGGCGCGGGGTGAGATCCCTCGCTCGTCCGTGCCGTAATCGAAGCCGCTCTCGAGCACGCCTTCATACCGCTCGAAGGTCACGCCGTTCGAGGCCAGCTCGTCGACCATCTGCTCGACGTCGTCGACGTACCAGGTCGCCAGGGTCGCGGTCGACCGACCGGCGTGGTCCGGAGACGGGTAGACAACCAGCGATGCGTCACCGCCTGACGCATAGACCTTGCTTCCGTCAGCCCCGGTCAGTACCGCCGAGAGACCGAGCTTGCGTTCGTAGAACTCCTCCGCCCGTGTCATGTCGGTGACCGCGATCGACGCGTTCAGTCTGTAGCTGCTCAGGCCCATTGGTCCTCCTCGACGAGGATCTCACGATCTCCCCGCCCGTACGGTTGTCCGTAGACCGACGTCGAAGCGTCGCAAAAGTCATCGCTCTCGCCGGCAACTGGGTACGCCGCTCGTTGCACCGTGCTCCGGGACGGCACCGGCCCGAACAGGCGGGGCTGGCCCGCAGCGCGTCGAGGCCAGACCGGCACTCGGCCCCATCCGCCAGGGCCACCACCAGCTGCGCGAAGCACACACCCGGGTCATGACGACGCCGCGGGGCGGCGGCCAGCACCTGGCCGAACCCGGCGGTCAGGCCGGTGCGGTCGGCCACCTCATCGCCAAGGTCCGCCGGGGACGAGCCGCCCTCGACCGGGTCACCAAATCTGCGATGCACCACGAGTGGGTGGCGGGTCGATGAGTCTCGGCCCGGACGGTCGTCACATACCGGAGGCGGGATCTATCAAGGTCGACAGAGCGAGGAGCAGACCATGACTGCCACCCACGAGAACCGCCAGCCGGCGGCCGTCCCGCCGATCGTCGACCGGGAGACCTGGCATGCCGCCCGCGACGAGCTGCTGGTGCGGGAGAAGGCGCACATGCGGGCGGGCGATGCGATCGCCGCGGCCCGCCGTCGGCTCCCGATGACGGAGGTCGACGCGTCCACCACCGTGGTCGGCCCGGACGGGCCCCGCACCCTGCTCGACCTCTTCGAGGGCCGCGAGGAGCTGGTGGTGTACCGGCACATGTGGTTCCCGGGCGAACCGTTCGAGAACCAGTGCGAGGGCTGCACCATGACCTACTGGGCCACGCAGAACCTCTCGGCGTACCTGAACGCGCGGGGCGTCTCGTCCGCCGTGTTCGCGGAGGGGCCGTACGCGGAGATCGCGCGGTTCATCGAGTTCATGGGTTACCCCCGGCACTGGTACTCCACGGTCGACGTCGAAGACGACCTCGTCCGGGGCGACGGGTACGGTGCCTGGACGTCCTGGCTGCGCCAGGGCGACCGGGTCTTCCTCACCAACACGGTGACCGGCCGGGGCTTGGAGGTCTCGATGACGGCGCTGGCCCTGCTCGACATGACGGCACGGGGCCGCCTGGAGGCCTGGCAGGACTACCCCGAGGGCTGGCCGGAGGGCAAGCAGCCGGGCTGGTTCTGGCGTAGCCACGAGGACGGCGTCGGGAACAACTGGACGGGCGGGCGGCCGACCGTCCAGTGGGCCCGCCCTGGCGCCACGCCCGTCCCCGCCTCCAGCGAGCACCACCACTGAAGACGGCTGCCACCGCCTGACCCCATGATCGATTAGGAGGCCGCCCGAAGGTCCACCGTCGAGCGCGTCACCCCGCTCCAGCTCGACCCGATCGGGGCCGCCCGACCACAGGGTCGAGCGGCCCGTCGCGTTTCGGCGCGCAGCGCACAGTTCCGACCTGGACCTCCTCCGTGGGCGAGCGCTCGAGACCCCGCCGCCCTCCCGGCGTTTTGCGGCACGTCACCGGGGCCACCCGAACGTGTCGTTGCAGGAGGCCGGGAGGGCAGACGTCCCGTCGTGCGACACCTGAGAGGCCCCGTGGAGCTGGTCAGGCGACGCCCGGCCCGACCGGGTGAACCCTACGATCACAGCGGTGGGCGTCGACGTCTACGTGTTGCCCCGAAGCCAACGTCCGGCGCCTTGGGCGATCGTGATCTTGGTGGCGCTGCTCGTGGCGGCGGGCTTCGGGGCCACCGAGGGCCACACCCAGTTCACCGTCGTCGCGGTGGCCATGGCGGCTGCCAACGGGGTGCTTGCCGTTGTGGTGTGGTGGTCGACGCCGTACCTGATCGAGCTCGCTCACACCGGCGTTACTCTTCACGCCCCAGGGCGGGACACGAGGATCCCGTGGCCCGAACTGACGAGCGTGGCGTTGGTCCAGGGGCGCTGGGCTCGTCTGAAGTGGGTTCGAGCGAACGGCAGGACCGAAGACATCTTCTGCACCTTGCCCGACGTCTTCGGGCTGCTCACCGAGGTCCGACGGCGGGCGCCCCACGTACGGATCGTCTCCTGACCCTGGGTCGTCGACCGGCACGCGGACGACCCGGACTACGACGCTCGCGGGGCGCACGCGGGGCGGACCGACGACACCATGCGGCTCGACTTCGTGCGGGACCGCCGCTGACAGGCGCCGCTCACGCCGCTCCACGTGTCCGTGATGTGCGACGTCACCACCGACGACACGGCCCAGACCACCGACGGACGGGGTGGTGGCGCTCGGTCACGGCTGCCGAAGGTTGGCCACCCTCCGTGCTGGCGAACCCCACCCTTCCTTCCGTGGCGTCGCTGCGTCTCGGCGATTCGGGGGCTGGGTAGACGCAGGGGATGGAGGGTGCGCCGATCAGGACCCTCGCAGAGGATCCCGACGTCCGACCACTGGCTGTGTTCGCGGTCGACCCAGCGTCGGCCCTGGTGGCCACCGCGATCCACGCAGGACACGACGTACGTCCGGAGGTGGGAAGCAGGCTGGCGATCGACGAGGCGACCCGCCTACGCGAGGAGGATCCCTTCACCGACCGGATCACCGAGTGCGCTGGTTCCCGGGTCGACGTGCACCGCTCGCGCTTCGAGGTCGACCTCAACCGCGACCGCGACGGCGCCGTGTACCGCACGCCCGAGGACGCCTGGGGCCTCGAGCTCTGGCGGGGCGACCTGCCGGACGACGTCGTGGAGCGGTCCCTCGGCCTGTACGACGCGTTCCACCAGGACCTGGGCGCACACCTCGACCGGCTGGCCGAGCGGGGGCCCTTCGTCGTGTTCGATGTGCACTCCTACAACCATCGCCGCCACGGCCCCGACGCGCCCGCCGAGCCGCAGGCCGGGAACCCGGACGTCAACGTGGGCACCGCCTCGCTGGACCGCGACCGGTGGGGTCCCGTTGTGGACACGCTCATCGAGGCCCTCGGCGCCACGGTGGTGGGGCGCAAGCCCCTCGACGTCCGCGAGAACGTCCGCTTCGGGGGCGGCCACCTGGCGCGTTGGGTGCACGAGCGGTACCCGACGACCGGTTGTGTGCTGGCGCTCGAGTTCAAGAAGACGTTCATGGACGAGTGGACCGGACGGCTCGACGAGGGCCACCTGCAGGCGCTTACGCAGGCGCTGGCCCACACGGTGCCCGCCGTCCTGCAGGCCGTGGGCCGCGGGGACCGATGACGACGACCACCCTCTCCCCGCGCGACCTGGCGATCGACCACGAACTGGCCCAGGTCTCGGAGAGCTACCGGTTCCTGCTCGACATCACACCAGTCGACGTCGAGGACCAACGCGTCGAGTTCCTGCGCGGGGCCATCACCGAGCCCGCGTTCAGCTACCGCCCGCTCGAGGACGACCCGGACGTCATGGACGCCATGCTGGCGGCGGTCGATGTCGGCGACGTCGAGGACGCCACCCTCGGCCACCTTCTCCGGGCGAAGCACCGCGAGCTCGCGCTCCAGTTGGACATGCTGCGGGCCCGGGACACCGCGGACTTCCTGCCGCTCAGCATCGAGCTGTACGGCACGGTGAGCCCGGCGCTGCTCGCCCGGGCCGAGGCGATCCTCGACCAGATCGAGGTCCCCGCCCGCTCGCGGGACGACCACGTCGACGCCGCCCGGTTCGCCGAGCTGGCAGAGGTCGAGCTCGCGCACTACCGGGCGATCGACGCGGACATCGGCGTGCACGTCGAGATCCGGCCCGACGCCACCGGGGTCATGGTCTCGGGCTGCGACCTCATCGTGGGACAAACAACAGACGTGTACAGCCATCGGGTCCACGCCCTGCTCCAGCACGAGGTGGGCACCCATCTCGTCACCTACGTCAACGGCACCTACCAGCCGATCCGGGTGATGGCTGCGGGGCTCGCCGGCTACGAGGAAACCCAGGAGGGGCTGGCCGTGCTGGCCGAGTACCTCGTCGGCGGGCTGTCCGCGTTCCGCCTGCGCCAGCTGGCGGCACGGGTGGTGGCCGTGCACGGGACGGTGGCCGGCCGTTCGTTCGCCGAGGTCCACCACGACCTCGTCGACGCCGGGTTCTCCGCCAGCAGCGCCTTCACCACCACCATGCGGGTCTTCCGCTCGGGCGGCCTCACCAAGGACGCCGTCTACCTCCGCGGCCTCGTCGACCTGCTCGGGCATCTCGGCGAGGGTGGTGACCTCGACCTGCTGTGGCTCGGCAAGGTGTCGCTCGACACCCTGCCCCTGGTGGCCGAGCTGTTCGAGCGTGGCGTCCTCGTCGAGCCGAAGCTCCTCCCCCGCTATCTCCACGACCCGGCTGCCACCGTGCGGCTCGGGCACGCCGCGACGCTCACCGACGTCGTCGACCTGATCGAGAGGAAACGATGAAGATCGGCTTCGTCGTCAACGACATCGCCACCGAGAAACCGACCTACAGCACGACCCGGCTCGCCCTCGCCGCCAACCAGATGGGCCACGAGGCATGGCTCATGGGAGTGGGCGACTTCGCCTACGAGCCGGACGGCAGGCTCTCGGCCCACGCCCGGGCGGGCGGGTCCAAGCAGTACAAGTCCCTCGAGCGCTACCTCGGGGACATCCAAGGCTCCGGTGGCGTCCACCAACAGGTCCAGCTCGGCGAGTTCGATGTCGTCCTGCTGCGCAACGACCCGGCCGACGACGCGGTCGACAGGGCCTGGGCGGTGACCGCGGGTGTGGCCTTCGGCCAGCTGATCGTCGCCAGCGGGACTCTTGTCCTGAACGACCCCGGCAACCTCGCCGACGCACTGAGCAAGGCCTACTTCCAGCACTTCCCCGAGGTGGTGCGGCCGCGCACCCTCATCTCCCGCGACGAGGCGAAGATCACCGAGTTCGTCGCCGAACTCGGCGGGGAAGCGGTGCTCAAGCCGCTCCAGGGCTCAGGCGGCAGCGGCGTGTTCCTCGTGTCCGAGAAGGAGTCACCCAACCTCAGGCAGATCATCGACGCCGTGTCACGCGACGGCTACGTCGTCACCCAGGAGTTCCTGCCCGAGGCCGCGGAGGGCGACGTCCGCGTGTTCCTCATGAACGGTGATCCGCTCGTGCAGGACGGGCGGGTCGCTGCGTTCCGACGGGTCAACGCAGGGCCGGACCTCCGATCCAACATGAGCGTCGGCGGCAAGGCGGTCGAAGCCGAGTTCACCGACGAGATGCGTCACCTCGTCGAGGTGATCCGACCGAAGCTGGTCGCCGACGGGATGTTCCTCGTCGGCGTGGACGTGGTCGGTGACAAGGTGATGGAGGTCAACGTGTTCAGCCCGGGCGGGTTGGGCAGCTGCCAGCGCCTGTACGGCGCCAACTTCGCCGAGGCCGTGATCCACGACCTCGAGCGCAAGGTCGGCCTCTACGACCATTACGGTCCCGGGCTCGACAACCGCCGCCTCGCGACCCTCTGACGGGGAGGGAAGCCGAATGCCACAGCGAGCGCCACAATCCCGCTGGCAGTGAGCCCCGCTACGAGCATCGCGACGTCGACCAGTTCTCTCGCACCGCGTGTCGAGAACGCGGGGAGGGCTCCGTCCCCGGGGCGACCGACCGCACGAGCGATGGAGCGAAGACGATGAACCCGAACGAGATCACCGAAATCCTGAACCGACCGCTCAGTCAGGAGCTGCTGGCCCGCGACGTGACCCGCCTGGCCTATGTCGCCAAGGACGGCACGCCCCGCAACGTCCCGATCGCGTTCACCTGGAACGGCACGGAGATCGTCATGTGCACGACGACGAACGCCCCGAAGCTCCACGCCCTGCGCAACGACCCGATGGTCGCCCTGACCATCGACACCGAGGTGCACCCGCCCAAGATCCTGCTCATTCGCGGCCGGGCCGAGCTGGACGTCGTCGAGGGTATCCCCGACGAGTACCTCCAGATGAACGGCAGCTACGAGATGACGGCCGAGCAGCGGGTCGAGTGGGAGGCGGAGGTGCGTGCGCTCTACGACGGCATGGTCCGGATCGTCGTGACCCCCACGTGGGTGAAGCTCATCGACTTCGAGACCACGCTGCCGAGCGCCGTGGAGGAGCTGGTCCGGCAGCGTGCCGAGCGCCAGGGCGCCTGACCTCCACCCCGAGGGGATCCGAGGGGATGTCGAGAAGCCGGGCACGGCTCCGTCCCCGCTCCGAGCACGGCCACACTGGGCCGTACCGCACCGAGGAGAACACGATGGCCAAATATCTGTTGCTCAAGCACTACCGGGGTGCGCCGGCACCGGGCAACGACGTGCCGATGGATCGGTGGACGCCGGAGGAGGTCTCCGCCCACGTCCAGTTCATGGAGGACTTCGCCACCAAGCTCGAGGGCACCGGCGAGTTCGTCGACAGCCAGGCGCTCGCCCCGGAGGGCACCTTCGTCCGCTACGGCGGTGAGGGCCGCCCGCCGGTCACCGACGGCCCGTTCGCAGAGACCAAGGACCTGATCGCCGGCTGGATGGTGATCGACGTCGAGACCTACGAACGGGCGCTGCAGCTGGCCGGCGAGCTGTCCGCCGCCCCGGGTGCGGGCGGCAGGCCGGTCGAGGAATGGCTCGAGCTGCGCCCGTTCCTGACCGCACCGCCGACCATCACGGAGTGACCCCGTGGTGGACGAGGCCCTGCTGCGGACCCTCGCCCCCACCGTCATCGGCATCCTCGTCCGCCGCGGTGCAGACTTCGCGGCGGCCGAGGATGCCGTGCAGGACGCCCTGGTCGAGGCCGTGCGCGTGTGGTCGGGCGATCCGCCCCGTGACCCCAAGGGCTGGCTCATCACGGTGGCCTGGCGCAAGTTCCTCGACGCCGCCCGCGCCGACACGTCCCGCCGACGGCGCGAGGAGGTCGTCGGAGACGAGCCCGTGGCCGCCATGGGCGGGGCGGTGGACGACACGCTCCAGCTGTTCTTCCTGTGCGCGCATCCGTCCCTGACACCGGC
Source organism: Acidimicrobiales bacterium (assembly GCA_035265325.1). Classification (GTDB taxonomy): domain Bacteria; phylum Actinomycetota; class Acidimicrobiia; order Acidimicrobiales; family VFJN01; genus DATCLS01. The sequence goes on along the minus strand of DATFOS010000175.1, from coordinate 34,291 downwards.
CTCGGCCGTCGCGCTGACGCTGCGCGCCGTCGGGGGGCTGACCACCCGTCAGATCGCGGAGGCCTACCTCGTACCGGAGGCGACCATGGCCCAGCGCATCAGCCGGGCCAAGCGGACCGTCGCGGGCGTCGGGTTCGACCAGCCCGGCGACGTCGCCACGGTGCTGCGCGTGCTCTACCTGGTCTTCAACGAGGGCTACTCGGGCGACGTCGACCTCGCCGCCGAGGCGATCCGGCTCACCCGCCAGCTGGCGGCCCGGATCGACCACGAGGAGGTCGCCGGCCTGCTGGCGCTCATGCTGCTCCACCACGCCCGGCGCCCGGCACGGACCGGCCCCGACGGCAGCCTCGTGCCCCTCGCCGAGCAGGACCGCAGCCTCTGGGACACCCGCCTGAACGCCGAGGGCGTCGACGTGCTCCAGGCGGCCCTCGCCCGCGACCGCCTGGGCGAGTTCCAGGCCCAGGCCGCCGTCGCCGCGCTCCACGCCGACGCCCGTACGGCCGAGGAGACCGACTGGGTGCAGATCGTCGAGTGGTACGACGAGCTGGTGCGCCTCACCGGCAGCCCGGTGGCCCGGCTCAACCGTGCGGTCGCGGTCGGCGAGGCCGACGGCCCCCGGGCCGGCCTGGCCGCCCTGGCCGACCTCGACCCCGCCCTGCCCCGCCACACCGCCGTCGCCGCCTACCTCCACGAGCGCGACGGCGACCCCGTCACGGCGGCGCGGCTCTACGCCGAAGCCGCGCGCTCGGCGACCAGCCTCCCCGAACGCGACCATCTCACGCGCCAGGCCGCACGGCTGAACGCGCAGCAGCGCAGTTGAGCGGAGCGGAGACCGCGATGAGTTCGCGGGCCGCGGTCGAGGTTTGGAGCGGGTGACGGGAATCGAACCCGCACAGCCGGCTTGGAAGTCGCCGCGATGGCTCGGCAGCCGTCATGCGGTGCCGCCGGGCGTATGTCGACGGCGGCTCCATGGCCGGGACTGACCGCGGATGCCTCCGGGCGCCCGGGCGATCTGGCAGGTACATGGCACGTTGGACGCACGGCGCCGCCAGCGCCAGGTCGGGGGCAATCTGTGCGGGTGCAGAACTCCGTGCGCATCGGCCCGCGGGGCCTGTCCGGCGGCACGTCGCGCGGTGACAGATCGCCGATTCCGGCGCGGGTGTCGACCGGTCTCTGGCCCAAGGCTGCATCGGTGTTTGGAGGATTGGCGAGATGACTGAACGAATTTCGTTGGAGGGGAAGGTCGCGGTTGTGACCGGGGCAGGCCGCGGGCTGGGGCGGGCGTACGTCGAGCTGCTCGCCGAACGCGGCGCCCGCGTTGTGGTGAACGACCTGGGGACCGACGTATCGGGTTTTGGGAAGGACTCCACCACCGCGGAGCAGGTGGCCGACCTCATTCGGACACGTGGAGGCGAGGCAATAGCGAATGACGGCGACGTTGCCAGGCCTGAAGGTGGCAGGGACCTGATCGCGACGACCATTGAGCACTTCGGGAGAGTCGACCTCCTCGTGAGCAACGCTGGCATCTGCGGAAGCCAGCTATTCGAGGACGCCACCCTTGACGATTTCGATCACTACTGGCGCGTGCACGTCGGCGGGTCCGTCAACACGGTGAAGGCGGCCTGGCCACTTATGGTCGCCCAGCGCCACGGGAAGATCGTCCTCACGACATCGGTCAGCGGCCTGTTCGGACTTCGGGGCCAAGCCACCTATGCGGCAGCCAAGTGCGCCGTCGTCGGACTGATGCGCATCCTTGCAGTTGAAGGTGCGGAGCACGGGATCCTCGTGAACACCATTTCGCCAGCGGCGTACACGAGGATGCACCCCGCCGCGGGATCCCGCACGCCTGAAGCAGAAGGAAGGCGCACCATGCCAGTTGAGGCCGTTGCGCCAGCGATCGTCTGGCTGGCAAGCGATCGTTGCTCGGAGACGAACAGCATCTACAACGTCACGGCCGGAGCAATCCAACGCATCGCCATCGTCATGGGACCGGGCTTCTACGATCCACATCTGACACCCGAGAGCATCGCCGACAACTACGCAAAGGTCGAATCGATCGAGGGCTTCTCCGAACCGGGTCCGTTCGCGCCCGGCACGTAGGCAAAGACACTTCCAACGGACTGAGCCCCGGTGGCTCTCGTGCCGCTCTCAGCGTGCCGGCCTCCGCGTGCGCCCGAAGGCCGACCCGAACGCAACGAGGCCCCGGAGTCGGTCCGGGGCCTCTGGCCTGGGCGGCGGGGGAGTGGAGCGGGTGACGGGGATCGAACCCGCATAGCCAGCTTGGAAGGCTGGAGCTCTAGCCATTGAGCTACACCCGCAGGGGTGCCGAACCGTAGTGGTCGGGTGTCGGGGAGGCGGGATTCGAACCCGCGACCTCCTGCTCCCAAAGCAGGTGCGCTTCCGCTGCGCCACTCCCCGCGGCTGGTTCGACGATCGTACCGGCACCGCCGCGGCGGCGGTGTCAGGGTTTCCCGAACACCTCCATGGTCGGGCCGAAGGCCCTCCGCCGTTACACTCTCCGGCCTGTGAAGACCACCGTCTCGCCCCTCGAGGGGAACAAGGTCAGGCTCTCCGTCGAGGTAGACGAGGACGAGTTCGACAAGGCGGTCGCTGCCGCCTACAAGAAGATCGCCCGTGAGGTCCGCATCCCCGGGTTCCGCCCCGGCAAGGCGCCGCGCAAGGTGCTCGAGCGCCGCCTGGGTGGCGACGTGGGTCGCCAGCAGGCCCTGCAGGACGCCCTCCCCGAGTACTACGCCCGGGCGCTCGACCAGAACGAGGTCGACCCCATCGACTCGCCCGAGATCGAGATCACGGCCGGCCAGGAGGAGGGCGACGTCAGCTTCGACGCCGTCGTCGAGGTCCGGCCGGAGGTCCAGGTCCCCGGCTACGGCGGCCTGCGCGTCGAGATCGACCGGCCCGAGCCCGACGAGGCCGAGGTCGACGCCCAGATCGACCGGCTCCGCCAGGTCGACGGCAAGCTCGAGGACGTCGAGCGCCCGGCGCAGGACGACGACGTCGTCACGATCGACATCACCGGCTACCTCGACGGCGAGGTGCAGGACGGCCTGACGGCCGAGGACTACAGCTACATGGTCGGCAGCGGCCAGGTGACGCCCGAGGTCGACACCGAGCTGCAGGGCAAGAAAGCCGGCGACATCCTCGAGTTCGACGCCACCCACCCCGACGAGGACGAGGAGCGCCAGCTCCGCTTCAGGGTCCTGGTCAAGCAGGTGCGCACCCGGGTCCTGCCCGAGGTGACCGACGAGTGGGCCGCTGAGAACTCCGAGTTCGAGACCGTCGAGGAGCTGCGCGACTCGATCCGCCAGCGCAGCCTGCTGGTGCGCAAGGCGCAGGCCCAGGCGCAGCTGCGCGAGAAGACGGGCGAGGCGCTGGCCAAGCTCGTCGACGAGGAGATCCCGAAGTCGCTGGTCGACCACGAGGTCCAGCACCGGGCGCAGGACTTCGCCATGCGGCTCCAGGCCCAGGGCATGGGCCTCGACCAGTGGCTGCAGATGACCGGCTCCTCCCCCGAGCAGTTCACCGGCGAGCTCCGTGATACGGCCGAGAGCGCGGTCCGGGTCGACCTGGCACTGCGGGCCGTGGCCGACGCCGAGGGCATCGAGGCGACCGACCAGGACGTCGAGCTCGAGATCGAGCAGGTGGCCGAGCGCGTCAACGAGACCCCCGCCCGGGTCCGGACGGAGTTCGAGCGCGGCGGTCAGCTCACGGCGGTACGCTCCGACATACGCAAGCGCAAGGCCCTCGACTGGCTCCTGGAGCGGGTCGAGATCGTCGATGACGCAGGCCAGCCCATCGATCGGGCCGACCTGGAACTCACGCCGGCGGGCGATTCCGATGCCCCTGAGGGCGACGACGAGAACGACGAGACGGAGAGCAGCAGCGAGTGAGAGACCTCACCTCTGGGTACCGACTCGAGGCCTCGGCGAGCGCCGGGCAGCGCCACGAGGTCATCGGCCAACACACCGATGTCATCCGCAACTACCTCGTCCCGACCGTGGTCGAGCAGACCAACCGGGGTGAGCGGGCGTACGACCTCTACAGCCGGCTGCTCAAGGAGAACATCATCTTCCTGGGCACGGCGATCGACGACACGGTCGCCAACCTCATCTGCGCCCAGCTCCTGCACCTCGAGTCCGACAACCCGGACAAGGACATCAACATCTACATCAACAGCCCGGGTGGCGACATCACCGCGCTGTTCGCGATCTACGACACCATGCGGTTCGTCAAGCCCGACCTGAGCACGATCTGCTTCGGTCAGGCCGCGTCCGCCGCCGCGGTCCTGCTGGCGGCCGGCACGCCGGGCAAGCGTCTGGCGCTGCCGCACGCCCGGGTCCTGCTGCACCAGCCGTGGGGCCAGGCCGGTGGCCAGGCGACCGACGTCGAGCTGGCCGCGAAGGAGATCCTCCGCATGCGCACCATGCTCGACGAGCTGCTCGCCGAGCACACCGGCCAGACGGTCGACAGGATCCACCGTGACACCGACCGTGACTTCGTGATGGGTGCCGACGAGGCCAAGGAGTACGGCCTCATCGACGAGGTCATCTCCTCGCGGGAGTCAGCCGACGTGAGCGGCCCCATCACGCGAGTCAGCTGACGTACGGGGGAGCGCAACCACGTGGCCAAGTTCGGAGACGGTGGCGAGCTGCTCAAGTGCTCGTTCTGTGGCAAGTCCCAGAAGCAGGTCAAGAAGCTGATCGCCGGTCCCGGCGTCTACATCTGCGACGAGTGCATCGACCTGTGCAACGAGATCATCGAGGAGGAGCTCGCCGAGCCGAGTGAGTTCCGCTTCGACGAACTTCCCAAGCCGCAAGAGATCGACGAGTTCCTGAACGACTACATCATCGGTCAGGACCACGCGAAGAAGATCCTCTCGGTCGCCGTCTACAACCACTACAAGCGGGTGCAGTACGGCGGCACGCCGGCCGGCGACGTCGAACTGGCGAAGTCGAACATCCTGCTCATCGGCCCCACCGGCTGTGGCAAGACGCTGCTCGCGCAGACCCTGGCCCGCATGCTCAACGTCCCCTTCGCCATCGCCGACGCCACGGCGCTGACCGAGGCCGGCTACGTCGGTGAGGACGTTGAGAACATCCTCCTCAAGCTCATCCAGGCCGCCGACTACGACGTCAAGAAGGCCGAGACGGGCATCATCTACATCGACGAGATCGACAAGATCGCCCGCAAGAGCGAGAACCCGTCGATCACTCGCGATGTGTCGGGCGAGGGCGTCCAGCAGGCCCTGCTCAAGATCCTGGAGGGCACCACGGCCTCGGTGCCGCCTCAGGGGGGCCGGAAGCACCCCCACCAGGAGTTCATCCAGATCGACACGACGAACATCCTGTTCCTGTGCGGCGGGGCCTTCGCCGGCCTCGAGAAGCTCATCGAGAGCCGCGTCGGGCGCAGCGGCGTGGGCTTCACCGCCGACGTCCAGCGCTACGACGAGAAGGACCTCGGCGTCCTGCTCGAGCAGGTGCAGCCCGAGGACCTGCTGAAGTTCGGCCTGATCCCCGAGTTCGTCGGTCGCCTCCCGGTCATCGGTGCGGTGTCGAGCCTCGACCACGAGGCGCTCATCCGCATCCTCATCGAGCCGAAGAACGCCCTGGTCAAGCAGTACCGCAAGATCTTCGAGTTCGAGGACGTCGAGCTCGAGTTCACCGACGACGCCCTCGAGGCCATCGCCGACCAGGCCCTGCTCCGGGGCACCGGCGCCCGCGGCCTCCGGGCGATCCTCGAAGAGGTGCTGCTCAACCTCATGTACGAGCTGCCGAGTCGCAGCGACGTGGGCAAGTGCGTGGTCGACCGGTCGGTTGTCCTCGAACGGGTCAACCCGACGCTCGTGCCCCGCAGCGACTCGCCCCGGTCCCAGCGACCGCGGCGGGCGGCCTCGTAGGCCCGACGATGTGAGCACGGGGCCGGGGGTTCGACTCCCGGCCCCGTTGCGCGCGACCCTGCCTCTCCCGTGGACCTCGACAAGGCGCTCGCCTACCTCGACGAGCACATCGACCGGGAGAAGACGATCGGCATCTCGGCCGGCAGCGCCGGGCTGTCGCTCGACGGCATGCGGCGGATCGTCGAGGTACTGGGCGACCCGCAGCACGACTACCCGGTCATCCACCTGACGGGGACGAACGGCAAGGGCTCCACCGCCCGCATGATCTCGGCGCTGCTGGTGGCCCACCAGCTGTCCGTCGGGACCTACACGAGCCCGCACCTCGAGCACGTCACCGAACGGATCTCGTGGAACCTCGACCCGATCCCGCCCGACGACTTCGCCCGGGTGATCGACGAGCTGGCGTCGCTCGAGGGGCTGATGGGCAGCCGCCCCTCCTACTTCGAGTTGCTCACGGCCGCGGCCTTCCGGTGGTTCAGCTCGGTCGCCGTCGACGCCGCCGTCGTCGAGGTGGGCCTGCTCGGGCGGTACGACGCCACCAACGTCGCCGACGGCGCCGTGGCGGTGGTGACCAACATCGGCCGCGACCACACCGACGGCGAGGGCGACTGGCGCCGCAAGGTCGCCGGCGAGAAGGCGGGCATCGTGAAGCCGGGCAGCCACCTGGTCCTGGGCGAGACCGACCCGGCGCTGCGCGACCTGTTCATCGCCGAGGGCCCGGGCGAGACGTGGGTGCGCGACGACGACTTCGGCGTCCTCACCGACCGGCTTGCGATCGGCGGCCACGTCGTCGACCTGCGCACGCCGTTCGGGATGCACGACGAGGTCCTCCTCCCGGTCCACGGCGCCCACCAGCTCGACAACGCCGCCCTGGCCGTCGCCGCCGTCGAGGCGTTCTTCGGGCGGGCGCTCGACCCCGGGGTCGTGGCCGAGGCGTTCGCCGCGCTGCGGCTGCCCGGTCGGTTCGAGGTGCTGCACCGGGGGCCGCTGCTGGTCCTCGACGGCGCCCACAACGTGGACGGCGCCAGGGCCGTGGCCCGCACGCTCGCCGACGAGTTCGAGGTCGCCGGCCGGCGCCGCTGGGTCCTGGGCGTCCTGGCCGGACGGGACGTCGGCGCCGCCCTGGACGCCTTCGGGATCCACCCCGGCGACCGGGTCATCGCCTGCGCCCCGCCGTCGCCCCGGGCGCTCCCCGCCGACGAGCTCGCCAGCGTCGTGGCGGCCCGCGGCGTGGCGGTCGAGGTCCAGGCCGACGTCGGCCACGCCGTCGAGGTGGCCTGGGGCCTGGCCGAGGCGGCGGGCGAGGGCGACCTGGTCATGGTCACCGGCTCCCTCCACACGGTCGGCGCCGCCCGCACCGCCTGCCGGCGCCTGGGCCTCCTGCGCTGAGCCACGGCCGCGCCGGCGCCCGGCTCGCTCGTCGGGCCGCGGCGCCGCCTCGGCGACGTTGCAACCGCGCGAGCGGCCCGGGCGACCCCGTCCCCGCACGGACAGGGGAGGCGGCGGGCGTCCCGGCCGACCACAGCACCAGGCGCGGGCGACCGGATCCCAGGACCCGTCCAGGACATCCGAGGGACGACCGCACGCACGGTGGCGAGTAACCTCGACCCCTTGTGAAGAACCAGACCTTCGTCATGTGCAAGCCCGACGCCGTCGAGCGCGGCCTGGTCGGCGAGATCGTGGGGCGGCTCGAGCGCAAGGGCTTCGTGCTGCGGGCCGCCGAGCTGCGCTCCGTGCCCCGTGAGTTCGCCGAGAAGCACTACGCGGAGCACGCCTCCAAGCCCTTCTTCGGCGAGCTGGTCGACTTCCTCACCCGGTCGCCGGTGTTCGCCATGATCGTCGAGGGACGCGACGACAACGCCTACGCCCTCGTCCGCAAGCTGGTCGGCGCCACCAAGGTCGACGACGCCGAGCCGGGCACGATCCGCGGCGACTACGCCGCGGTCACCACCGAGAACCTGGTCCACGCCAGCGACGGCCACGACTCGGCTGCCCGGGAGATCGCCCTCTGGTTCCCCACAGCCTGAGGGGATCGAGCGTGAGCGTGGACCTGATGTGACTGTGGGCGCTCGTTCGGACGCTCAACGCAGACGAGGATGGGACGGCGGGGCACCATGGGCGGGATGGCGCAGCGGTCGATCGTCGGGCGGGAGGACGAGGTGGCCCGGCTGCGGGCCGCCCGCGACGCCGCCCGGGCCGGGCATCCGACGGTCGTCCTCGTCCTCGGCGAGCCGGGCGTCGGTAAGTCGAGCCTGCTGAGCGCCGCCCTGGGGGATGGCGGCGATCCCGCCACCTCGTCCATGCCGGCGCCCACCAGCGCCGTCATGGTCACCGCCAGCGGTGACGAGGCCGAGGTCGACCTCGACTACGGCATCCTCGACCAGCTCCGCCGCGGCTTCCCCGTCCCACCCGAGCAGCGCCACCTCGCCGAGCCCGCCCAGCGCGGCGCGGACCCCCACCGCGTCGGCGCCGGCCTCCTCCGCCTCATCGACGTCGCCCAGCTCGGGCGCCTGCTGGTGGTCGTCGTCGACGACGCCCAGTGGGCGGACCGGCCGTCGCTCGAGGCTCTCACCTTCGGCGCCCGGCGGCTGCGGCCCGCCGACACCGTGCTGCTCGCTGTCGCCTGCCGCGCCGACGCCGTAGGCCAGCTGCCGTCGGGCCTCGTGAAGCTGGCGGAGGAGTCCGGCCACCTGGTCGGCCTGGCCCCGCTCGACGCGGCCGCCGTGGGCGAACTGGCGCAGCGCCGCTACGGGCGCCCGCTGCCGGCCGCGGCGGCCGCGCGCCTACGCCGCCACGCCGGCGGCAACCCGCTCCACACGCGCACGCTGCTCGACGAGCTGCCGTACGAGGCGCTGGTCCGTCCCGGGGACCTCCCCGCCCCGCGCTCGTACGCCGGGCTCGTCCTCACCCGCCTCGCCGGGTGCGGGCCCGACGCCCAGTCCCTGCTGACGGCGCTGGCCGTCCTCGGGACGCGGGTGCGGCTCGCCGAGGCCGCCGCGGTCGCCGGGGTGACCGACCCGCTGCCGGCCGCCGAGGAGCTCACCGCCCGCGACCTGGCCCGACTGGACGAAACCACGACCGGCTGGGACCTCGCCTTCCCTCATGGCCTCGTCCACGCCAGCGTGGCGGCGGACCTCTCGCCGTCCCGCCGGGTCGCCCTCCACGCCGCCGCCGCCCGGGTCACCACCGGCGACGACGCCCTCCGCCACCGCCTCGCCGCCGCCCACGGGCCGCACGCCGACCTGGTCGCCGCCGCACGGGCCGCGGCGACGAACCGGGCGAAGGAGGGCATGCGGGCCGCAGCCGCGCGCCTGTTGCTCGACGCCGCCCCGGTGGCGTCGAGCCCGGCCGCCCGGGAGGCGTTGGTCCTGGACGCCACGATCCACCTGCTCGTCGCCGGCGAGCCACTCGGACGCCTCGCCGCGGACGTGGCCGGCTTCGCCGAGGGGCCGGCCCGCAGCTACGTGCTCGGCCGTCTCGCCCTGTCGGCCGGCTCCCTCGGCGAGGCCGAGCAGCACCTCACCCGGGCGTGGAACCAGGCCTCGGCCGCCACGCTCGGCTCCCCGGACGCCCGCCTGGCCGGGCCGGCGGCCGACCTGCTCGCCATCCTCGCCCTCCAGGAGCGCCGGACCACGGACACCGCCGCCTGGGCCCGCCGCGCCCTGCGCGCCGGCAGCGAGTCGACGACGGCGGCGACGATCCTGTGCCACGCCCTCGCCCTCGACGGGGATCTCGCCGGCGCCGAGTCCGAGATGACCGTCCTGCTGGACTCCGGTCCCAGCGCCGCCGTCGGGATGGACGCCCGGCTCGGCCGCGGCGTCGTGCGGGTGTGGGCCAACGACCTCGACGGCGCCGGCGCCGACCTCGCCGAGGTCGCTCGTCAGGTGGGGGAGCGAGGGTCGTTCCTGGCCGAGGCCACCGTCCGCTCGTTCCAGGCGGAGGCCGACTACCGGGCAGGCCGCTGGCAGGACGCTCTCGTCACCGCCGAGGTGGCCGCGTCGATCGTCGACGACGCCGGCGAGATGTGGCTGGCGGCCCTGCCCCACGGGGTGGCGGCGTCGGTCCTCGCCGCCCTGGGTCGCACGCCCGAGGCCGAGCGCCACGCCGAGGCCGCCGGCGCCGCGGCCGACGCCACGGGATCGCTACCCGCCCGCATGTGGGCACAGCAGGCGCAGTTGCGGGTCGCCTCCGCCCGGGGCGCCCACGCCGATGTGGCGGCGATCGGGGACACGACGGCAGCGGGCGGCGGGGACGCGGTGCCCGAGGGCGTCCACCACTGGCTGGCCACGTACGCCGAGGCCCTGGTGGCGCTGGGCCGGCTGGACGTCGCCACGGACGTCGTCGCCACGCTGGCCGGCCACGTCGAGCGGGCGCCGGCCGACGTGTCGGTCGCCGCCGAGCTGGCCCGGGCGCGCGGGCTCCTCGCCGCCGCCCGGGGCGACCAGGCCGGCGCCGACGACGCCTTCGCCTACGGCCTGGCGCTGGACGCCACCCGCAGCCGGCCGTTCGAGCGCGCCCGCCTCGAGCTGGCGGCCGGCGCCCACCAGCGGCGGATGGGCCGGCGCCGGGCGGCCGCCGAGCTGCTGGCCCGCGCCGCCGACCGTTTCGAGGCGCTGGGCGCCGTCCCCTGGTCCACCCGGACCGCCCACGAGCTGGAGCGCTGCGGCCTGCGCCCCAAGCGCCGATCCGAGGCCCGCGATGCCGAGCTGACCGCCCAGGAGCGCCTCGTCGCCCGCCTCGTGGCCACCGGCCTGACCAACCGCGAGGTGGCGTCCGAGCTGGTCATCAGCGCCAAGACCGTCGAGCACCACCTCAGCCACGTGTACGCCAAGCTGGGCGTCCGCTCCCGCACGGAGCTCGCCGCCCAACTCGCCCCGACGGTGCCCTGACCCCGACGGCCACCGGCCTCCTCGGACGGTACGCCCGCCAACTAACGGAAGCACACGCTATGCGGTGGTCTGTCACACCGTGCGTGGTCGCGGCCATGGTGCAAACGGCCCGGAAGTGCGACACTGGCGAGCGGTGGACGGCCAATCGACGGACGTGAGGCGACGGCTGGTCGGCCGCGAACGCGAGCTGGCCGCACTGCGACAGGCGCTCGGGCGGGCGGGGGCGGGCGACCCCACGGTCGTCCTGCTCGTAGGCGATGCCGGCATGGGCAAGACGGAGCTGGTCCGGGGGCTGCTGGCCGAGCCGGACCTGATCGGCGTCTCGGCAGCGGGCGACGAGGCGGAGACCGAACTGAGCTTCGGCCTGGTCGACCAGCTCCTGCGGACCTCGCGGCTGCCCAAGGACCAGGTGCGCGACACGCTCCCCGGGGCGGGGACCGACCCGCTCGAGGCCGGCGCCGCCCTCCTCCGGCTGGTCGACGGCCTGCAGCTGGACGCCCCGCTCGTGGTGGCCGTGGACGATGCTCACTGGGCCGACCGCCCGTCCCTCGACGCCCTCACGTTCGCCGCCCGCCGGCTGCGGGCCGACCGCGTGTTGCTCCTGGTGGCCACCCGTCCGGAGGGGCTCGACCGGCTCCCCGCCGGGCTGCTGCGGCTCGCCGACGCCACGGGCGGGCGTATCGAGTTGGCGGGGTTGGATGCCGCTGCCGTGCGCACCCTGGCCGCCGACGTGTGGGGCACGGCGGTCGGCCCGTCGGCCGCCGAGCGCTTGCGGGCGCACACGGGCGGCAACCCGCTCCACGTCCGGGCGCTGCTGCGCGAGCTCTCGCCCGACGCCCTGGTCGGCGGCGGCCCGCTACCCGCCCCCCGCTCGTACGCCACGCTGGTCCTGGCCCGGCTGATGTCGTGCCGGCAGGAGGCGCAACACCTGGTCGAGGCGCTCGCCGTCGTCGGCGCCCGGGCGCCGCTCGCCACCGTGGCGGCCGCCGCCGGGCTGGCCGACCCGCTGCCGGCGCTCGACGAGGCGGTCGAACACCGCCTGGTCGACCTGATCGAGCTGCCCGGGGAGCGGTCGGTGGCGTTCACCCACCCGCTGGTACGGGCGGCGGTCCTCGACGACCTCGCCCCGTCCCGCCGGGCGGCCCTGCACCGGGCCGCCGCCGGGGCCGTGCCGGGCGCCGGAGGGCTCCGCCACCGCCTGGCCGGCTGCGCCGGGTACGACGCCGACCTGGCCGCCGAGGCCCGCACGGTCGCCGCTGAGGAGGCCGCCGAGGGCAATCACCGATCCGCCGCCCGCCTGTCGCTGGAGGTCGCCCGGGTCGCCCCCGACGTCGCCGAGCGCGAGGTCGCCCTGCTCACCGCCGTGGACCAGTTCCTGCTCGCCGGCGACCTGGCCGGGGCCAGCGAGCGCCGTGCCGCGGTGGATGGGGTCCGCCCCGGGGCGCTGCGCAGTTTCGTCCAGGGACGCCTCGCCTACGTGCTCGGCCCCCGCCGCCAGGCCCGCGAGCTGCTCGAGAAGGCGTGGTCCGAGGTGTCCCTCCCCGGAGGTGACCTGGCCGACCCCACGCTCGCCGGGCGGATCGCCGCCCTGCTGGCCACCTGCGCCGTCGACCGGGCGGACGGCGACGCCGGCCTGCGCTGGTCCCGCACGGCCCTCGGCCTGGCCCGCATCACCGCCGCCGACTGCAACCACGGGCACATGCTGGCGATGTCGAGCGCCCTCCAGGGACGCGTCCACGAGGGCATCGACGAGCTCACGCATGCGCTGAAGGACCCGCCGGCCCATCCCGCCGCCGTCGCCGACCTGCGGCTCGGGCGCGGGGTCCTCCGCCTGTGGGCGCACCGCCTCCGCGAGGCGACCGACGACCTCGCCGCCTGCCTGGGCTCGTGGGGTGCCGGCGGCACCTTCGTGTCCCGCGAGACCGCTCGCTTCTTCCTCGCCGAGTTGCACTACCGGGCCGGCCGCTGGGAGGACGCCCTGGTCACCGCCGAGCTGGCCACCTCGGTCGTGGACGAGACCGACCAGGCCTGGCTCGCCGCCTTCTCCCACGCCGCCGCGGTCTACCCGCTGGCGGCCCGGGGCGAGTGGGCCCGCGCCGACGAGCACCTGGCCGCCGCCAAGGCCGCGGTCAGCACGGTGAACGGCGGCGCCGCCGGACTGTGGGCGATGCTCGCCGAGATGCGCCTGGCCGAGGCCCGCAACGACCCGAAGGGCGTCGTCGCCATCGGCTCGCTGCTGGCGTCGCCCGGCGCCCGCCCGATCGAGGAGGGCATCGCCCCGTGGCGGGCCAGCCACGTCGAGGCCCTCGTGGTGCTCGACCGCCTGGACGACGCCCGTCCCGTCGTGGACGCCCTTCTCGCAGCGGCCGGGGACGAGGCCGCCGGGTCGGGCGGCGCCGCCGCTGGCCTGGCGTCCGTCGCCCCGGCGAGCCCCCTGCTGCGCGCGGACGCCGCCCGCGCGGTCGCCGCCCTGGCCGGCGCATCCGGTGACGCCGTCCGCCTCACCGCCGCGACGGGCACTCTCGACGACGACCCCGACGCTCCCGGCCCGTTCGCCCGGGGCCGGCTCGAGCTGGCGGTCGGCACCGCCTGGCGCCGGCTGGGGGAGCGGAGCCGGGCCGCGCGGATGCTGGAGGCGGCCCACGGGCGCTTCGCCCAGCTCCGGGCCACTCCGTGGGTCGAGCGGACCGAGCGCGAGCTGGCCGCCAGCGGCGCCCGCTCGTCGACCCGGGCCTCCGCCACGGGGGCCGCCCTCACCGGCCAGGAACAGGCCGTTTGCCACCTGGTCGCCCGGGGCCGGACGAACCGTGAGGCCGCGGCCGAGCTTTTCCTCAGCGTGAAGACGGTGGAGCATCACCTGAGCCGGGCCTACGCCAAGCTCGGGGTCCGGTCCCGCACCGCCCTCGCCCACGCCCTGGCGGGCTCGACGGGCGGGACGTCCGCCCGCGACGCCGCCGACCCGCGCAGGCCCGCCCTCGCCTAGTCGCCCGGGGTGGCGGCCGGCCCGGCCCCGCCCGGTCCCGGCAGATCCCGCCTCAGGGGCCAACCGCTACGCCGTCGGGTCGGGACCCTCGACTTCGGGTCGTCGGGGTATCCCCCGATGCGGCGCTGTGTGGTCGAGGCGCAGGCTGGCATGGTGCAGCGGTATCTCCTCGACATCGGGCGGGACGACGACGACCGGGTGGCCGGGATGCTGTCGCGGGCGGGCGAGACCCCCGTGGCGTTCTCCGGCTGGCTCGAACTCCTCCGCCTCCTCGAGGACCGGGCCGAACTGGCATCCGCGGACGACGGAAGGGCGGACACATGAGGACGAGTTCTCTCTCCCCGAGGAAGAGGCCCAGCGGTACCTCGACCCCGAGGTGGCGCCGGGGTTCACCTTCGCCCTGCCGGGCCAGATGGGCGGGGTCACGACCGAGCTGGTCCCCGGCCGGTACGTCTACGCCTGCTTAACCCCACCACGGGAGCGACGGTGGACGGCGGTGCCCCCCCAGCTCATGCAGGCATGGCCGGCGAGCTGACGGTCCCCTGAGGTCCCGGTCCACTCGGGGTTTCCCCAGCCCCCGGGTGAGGCGCCGGTGAGCGGGCGGTGGGGACGGCCGCCGGGCCGTCCCCACCTCCGCGTCGGTTCCCGCCGAACCGAGGGGCTCGGGCCCCCGCCGGTGGGGCCCGGTTGCCGTGACCAGTCGTGACCCCCGGGGCTCAGCCCCGGAAGTTCTCGACGACGGCGGCGATCACGAGGACCGCCAGCGTGAATGCCGGGTGGCGGACAACCCAGCGCGCCAGGTCCTCCATCGCGTCGACGACCGTTCGTCGTCGCATGATCTTCGTCTCGCTGGACATGCCGACCTCCGCCTGGGGTTGGTGGCACCGTGGGTCGTGGGAGCCCGACCGGATGCCTGGGTTCTTCAGCTGCTGCACCGAATTGCTGGCTGTGGCTGCAGCCGCACCGCTGCATCGCCCGGCGGTTCACCAGGCCGACCCCGCTGTCGGCTCCGGGCCGGGCCGCCCTTCCCGCCGTGAAAGGCGACCCGTCCTGTGCTTGTCTTGCAGGGCACGTTTCCCATTTGGATCGTGCCTCAATCCTTAAATTAAGGACCTATTTGAGCGCTGGCCGAGTCTGATCTGCTATGAAGGGGTACCGATGACCCCGAGAAACAGCCCGACGGTGTGGCGCCGCTGGCTGGCCGCCGAACTCAAGGGCCTACGCGAGGCCAAGGGCCTCCACCAGAAGGACGTCGGCCGCGAGTGCGGCTGGTCCGGCGCCCGCCTGAGCTACCTGGAACACGGTCAACAGGTCCCCACGGAGGACGACCTCGACCAACTCCTCCCCCTCTACGGCGTCGCCGGCGACGAAGTCTCCCCCTTTTACGAGGCGGTCAAGTTCGCCCGAGAGAAGGGTTGGTGGGAGCGATACGACGATCGCATCGTCCCGCCTTACGTCGCCCACTACATCGGACTCGAACAAGGTGCCTCGATGATCCGCACCGTCGAGCCACTCATCGTGCCGGGCCTTCTGCAGACACGTGACTACATCGTTGCGAACTTGCGAAACGACATCACGCCGCGAACGGAACACCACATTGCCCAGATCGCCGACGTCCGGATCGCCCGTCAGGACGCCTTGACGTCTGATCCGCCGCTAGAGCTGCGGGCGGTGATCGACGAATCAGTCCTACTTCGTATGGTTGGTCGTCCGGACGTAATGGCCGCGCAATTGGAGCAGATCGCCGCGATGGCAGAGCGCCCAAACGTTGAGGTTCGTGTGTTTCCGTTCGAGAAGGGCGTCAACCAGGGAATGGCCGGCCCGTACCGAATCCTGTCGTTCGGCCCGCAGGAGCCGTCAGTGCTTTACATCGAGCACCGGGACGGCGGCAACTACCACGAGGAGGCTGTAAAGCTGGATGAACACATCCTCGCCTTCGACCACCTACTCGGTTCGACGTGGAGTTCAGCGGAGTCCATCAGCTACATCATGGAGACGGCGAGGAAGTACGCCAACCGCCCGACGGGGTGAGCGTTGCTGGCCACGTCGGGCGGTTGAACCGTCATCGCAAGTGGTCGAACTCCCCAGCGACCACGCCACGCACGAATGCATCCATTTCGCCGCGTGTGAACCGAAGTACCGCTCCGGCTCGGTCCTTGCTATCGCGAACGCCGATGATTCCATCCGGGAACAGCGCCAGTTCCAAACACTCGCCGGCGCCAAAGCTGAAGCTCGATTTGACCCAGCGGGGCTCGGGCGCGGACTCACTCGTCATTGAGGTGCTCCGTCTTCCTGGGCCGCCAGCAAAAAAGGCATGCCGAGGGCGACCGACAACGCAGCCCCGGTGGGCCGCCCCTACTCGCTGTCGGCGGTGTGCAAGAGCGCGGAAACTACGCCGTGAGGGTAGGGCTGTCCAGTCATTGCCAGGCGATTGAGGCGGATTCTCAGTACTGTCGGTCATCTGCCCTGGTGCTGACCCCGCTAGGCCGGTACCGACAGGAGGCTTCGTGCCGAACATCTCGGATCCCTCTGTGCCGCGTACTCACTCTCCGTGGAGGAAGTCGTCTCACAGCTACGGTGCGGGCGAGTGTGTGGAGCTGGCTCGCCTCGATGGGGGGCGCATCGGGCTGCGGGACTCAAAGGACCCCGGCGGACCTGTGCTGCGCTTCACCGTGGCGGAGGTAGCGGCGTTCGTGGCGGCGGTGAAGGCGGGGGAGTTCGACGACCTGGTGTGAGGGTGGCAGCTGGGGGAATCACAGTGGGTGTTCGGGAGATCCCTCTACGGGGGTGACGCACCAGGTGGCTGGGGGTCGGTAACCTACGGCCGAGCCTTCCAGCTCTCTGGCCCGACGCGCGAGCCCCGGAGGAACCCGGCGCGCATGTCCGACAAGCTTTTCTCATCGATCATGGGCCGAGACATGGCGGTCGACCTCGGCACGGCCAACACGGTCGTCTACGTGCGCGGCAAGGGCATCGTCCTGAACGAGCCCTCCGTGGTGGCGGTCAACGTCCGGGACGGGCGTCCGGTGGCCGTCGGCGCCGAGGCCAAGCGGATGATCGGGCGGACGCCCAGCAACATCGAGGCGATCCGGCCCTTGAAGGACGGCGTGATCGCCGACTTCGAGATCTGCGAGAAAATGCTGCGGTTCTTCATCCAGAAGGCACACAACCGCCGCTGGAGCAAGCCACGCATGGTGATCTGCGTCCCCTCGGGCATCACCGGGGTCGAGCAGCGGGCCGTGCAGGAGGCCGCCGAGTACGCCGGCGCCCGCAAGCCCGCCTACATCATCGAGGAGCCGATGGCCGCGGCCATCGGCGCCGGCCTGCCAGTCCAGGAGCCGACCGGGAACATGATCGTCGACATCGGCGGCGGCACGACCGAGGTGGCCGTTATCAGCCTCGGCGGCATCGTGACGAGCCAGTCGGTGCGGGTGGCGGGCGACGAGCTCGACGATGCCATCGTCAGCTTCGTGAAGAAGGAGTACGGCCTCGCCATCGGCGACCGTACGGCCGAGGAGGTCAAGATCGCCCTCGGCTCGGCCTGGCCGCTGCTGGAGGAGGTCCACGCCGAGATCCGCGGCCGCGACCTCATGACCGGCCTGCCGAAGACGATCGTCACCACGACCGACGAGATCCGTGAGGCGATCGAGGAGCCGGTCTCGGCCATCGTCGACGCCGTCAAGGTCACGCTCGACAAGACGCCTCCCGAGCTGGCCGCCGACATCATGGACAAGGGCATCTGCCTGGCCGGCGGCGGTGCGCTGCTCAACGGCCTCGACGCCCGCCTGCACCACGAGACCGGCATGCCCATCGTGGTGTCGCCCAACCCCCTGCACGCTGTCGCCATCGGCTCCGGCCAGTCGCTGGAGGAGTTCGACGCGCTGAAGAGCGTCTTGTTCTCGTCGTCCGGTTACTGATTCGAAAGGCCTGCCAGGGAACGCCATGGACCGACGACGAGCCCAGCCGGCCGGGCGCCCCCAGGGCGCCGTGGCCCGGGTCGCCTGACGGTGGCCCTCTCGCGACCGCGGCCGCGCAATACGGGCTCGCGTGCCCGCCTGACGATCCTCCTGCTGGCGTCGATCACCCTCCTCACCTTCGGCGTGCGCGACGTGCCGGTCGTGCGGGACGTGCGCGAGGGCGTCGGCACGGTCCTCGACCCCGTGGTGGGCGTGGTGCAGGACATCGGCCGCCCGTTCGCCAACGCCTGGGACGGCGTGACCGGCTACGGCGAGCTGGAGGAAGAGAACGAGCGGCTGCGGGCCGAGCTGGACGAGGCGCGGTCCGGGGCGGTGTCCGAGAGCGACGCCACGCGCCAGCTCGCCGAGCTGTCCCGCGCCGTCGAGCTGCCCTACCTGGGCGACGTGCCCACGGTGGCGGCGACGGTCGTGTCGGGGCCGCGGTCCAACTTCAGTCACGCCATCGAGATCGACAAGGGCACCGACGACGGCCTCGCCGTGAACATGCCGGTGGTGACCGGCGGTGGGCTCGTCGGCCGCATCAGCCGGGCCACGGGCTCGAACGCCACCGTCGAGCTGATCACCGACCCGGAGTTCCGGGTGGGGGTTCGGGTGGCCGACACGGGCGCGCTGGGCACGGCCGAGGGCCACGGGCGCGACGAGCCGCTCGCCGTCGACACCGGCCTCGACCCCGACGACGAGGTGGCGGCCGGCGCCGGCCTCGTCACCAGCGGCGTCGACCGCAGCGCCTACCCGGCGGGCATCCCGGTGGCGGAGGTGATCGAGACCCGGTCGTCCTCCGGCGGCCTCGCCCTCGAACTGGTCGCCGAGCCGCTGGTCGACGTCGACACCCTGTCCTACGTCAGCGTCCTTCAGTGGGAGGGCGGGGGGTGAGGCAGCGGCGCTACCGCCTGCTGCGTGGCGCCCTCCTGGTGCTCGCGGCGCTGCTCCTGCAGGTGGGCGTCGTCGCCGACCTGCGCCTGTTCGACGCAGCGGGCGACCTGCTGCTCGTGCTGGTCATCGCCATCGCCCTCGTCGAGGGGCCGGACCGGGGCGCCACGTGGGGCTTCGTCGCCGGCATCGCCTACGACCTGCTCCTCGACACGCCGTTCGGCCTGACCGCCCTCGTTTACGCCCTGGTCGGGTTCCTGGTCGGGGCCGTCGGCGTGTCCATGGTCCGTCCCGCCGGCTGGTGGCCGGTGGTGATCGCCGCCGTGGCCGGGTTCCTGGCGACGTTCGCCTACGCCGTGGTCGGCAACCTCGTCGGCATCGGCGAGCCCCTCGGGGGCGTTCCCGTCGTGGCCCTGGTCGTGGCGGGCTGGTCCGCGGTGCTCGTCCTCCCGGTCATGCGGCTGGCCCGCTGGGCCGTCGGCACCACCGAGCCCGACCGCATCGCGATGGCGTTGCCGGGGCGGCTGTCGTGAGCGGCCTGCTGGGGTACGGGTCCGGCGGCGCCGGGTGGGGCTCGGGCGGCGGCAGCGGCTCGGGTGGCGGCGGGAACGGCGGCGGTGACCGGCCGCGCCTGCGCATGTCCATCGTGGGCGTGGTGGCCATGGCGCTGTTCGCCTCGCTGTTCGCCCGGCTCTACGACCTGCAGATCGTCGGGTCGCCCGAGTTCCAGGTCCAGGCCGAGGCCAACCGCGTCCGCACGGTCATGGTCGAGGGGCCGCGCGGCCGCATCGTCGACCGGAACGGCAAGGTCATCGTCGACAACCGGGTGGTCGTCGTGGTCGCCGTCGACCGCAACGAGTTCACCAACCTCGAGGAGGACGAGCAGGCCGACCTGCTCGCCCGCCTGTCCGTCGAGCTGACGAACGCCGGCCACGCCCTCACGCCGGAGCAGATCGCCGAGCGCATCGACGATGCCCGCTACAGCCGCTACGCCCCGGTCCCGATCGCCCAGGACGTGCCCGAGGAGCTGAAGATCTTCTTCGAGGAGCACACCGACACGTTCCCGTCGGTCGTCGCCGAGCGGACCGCCGTGCGCGAGTACCCCTACGGCCGGCTGGCGGCGCACGTCCTCGGCTACGTGGGTCAGATCGACGAGGAGGAGCTCACCTACGTCGAGGCCGCCGAGGACGACAAGCCGTACTCGCTCAACGACGCCATCGGGAAGACCGGCGTCGAGCGGACGTTCGAGGAGTACCTGCGGGGCACGCCCGGCGTGCGGCGCATCGAGGTCGACTCGAACGGCGACCCGGTCCGGATCATCAGCGAGCGCCAGGCACAGCCGGGCGACGACCTGGTCCTCTCCCTCAACATCGACCTGCAGGCGCTGGCCGAGCAGAAGGTCGACCAGGGACTGGCGGAGGCCCGGGCCCGGCCGCAGCGGCTCGGCAACCCGCCCAACAACGGCGTCACCGGCTCGGCGGTCGTGCTCGACCCCCGCAACGGGCAGGTCCTCGCCCTGGCGTCGAACCCGTCGTACGACCCGGCCACTTTCACCGACGGCATCGACCAGGGCGAGTGGGCCTACCTCAACGACCCCGTCAACCACTCACCGCTCAACAACTGGGCGATCCAGGGCCAGTGGGCACCGGGCTCGACGTACAAGCTCTTCACCGGCTACGCCACGGCCCGCTCGGGCCTGCGCGGCATCGACGAGCGCTACAACGACCAGGGCGGCTACGCCATCCCGGGGTGCACCGGCGAGCGGTGCTACCGGAGCAACGCGGGCGGCGCCGCCCACGGCATCGTCGACCTGCGCCGGGCCGTCACGGTGTCGTCGGACGCGTACTTCTACTCGGCGGGCGCCGAGTTCTGGCTGCAGCGCGACCGTTTCGGCGGGGAAGCCGGCCTGCAGGGCTACCTGGTCCCGTGGGGCCTCAACGAGGAGACCGGTATCGCCCTCACCGGCGAGCGCAGCGGCCGGGTGCCCGACCCGGTGTGGAAGAACGACTACTGCGAGCGGCTCGACTGTGACGGGGTCTGGCGGACCGGTGACAACGTCAACATGGCCATCGGCCAGGGCGACGTGCTGGTCACGCCGCTGCAGCTGGCCAACGGCTACGCCACCTTCGCCAACGGGGGCACCCGCTACGAGCCCCAGATCGCGCTGCGGGCACAGCGGCCCGACGGCACCCCCACCGAGGAGTTCCAGCCCGAGGTGGCGGCGCAGGTCGACCTCCCGGGCGACATCCGCCAAGCGCTGCTGGACGGCCTGACCGGCGTGCCGCGGCCGGGCGGCACCGCCGCCGGCGCCTTCGCCGGCTTCCCGCTCGACACGTTCTCGGTGTCCGGCAAGACCGGCACAGCCCAGGTCGACAACAAGGCCGACACAGCGCTGTTCAGCGCGTTCGGGCCGACCGAGGCGCCTCGCTTCCAGGTGACCGTCGTGCTCGAGGAGTCCGGGTTCGGCGGCACGGCGGCGGCCCCGGTGACCCGCGCGCTGTTCGACGTGCTGTCCGGCAACGTGCCGATGCCCACGGCCGGCCCCGGCGGCGCCCTGCCGCCGCCCACCGGACCACTGTCCAGCGCAGGGGCGTACGACTGATGGCCGGCATCCCCGTCGACTGGGACCGCACCCGGGGGCGCGACCGGGCCTGGCCGAGCCGGCGCCGGGCGTCCAACCTGTTCGGCCGCAAGGCCAGCCAGGCGTGGAAGCACGTCGACCTCGTCCTCGTGACGTCGGCCGGGGTCATCACCGCCCTCGGCTGCCTGATGATCCTGTCGTCGACACGGGGGACCGACCCCGACGCCTACGACACCTCGTTCCTGCAGCGGCAGCTCACGTTCGCGGCGATCGGCGTGGTCGGGATGGTCCTGCTCACGCTCGTCGACTACCGGCGGCTGCGCGACTTCGCCTGGCTGCCCTACGTCATCGTGCTGGTGACGCTGGCCCTCGTCGTGTCGCCGCTCGGCATCGAGCGCCGCGGCGCCCAGGCCTGGATCCAGGCGGGCGGGCTCCAGTTCCAGCCCGGCGAGTTCGCCAAGGTGGCGGTGATCTTCGCCGTCGCCGCGGTCCTGGCCCGCTTCGAGCCGCCCCTGTCGGCCACGCAGGTCGGCCTGGGGCTGGCGGTGCTGGTCCTGCCCATGGGGCTGATCCTGCTCCAGCCCGACCTCGGGACCACGCTGGTCTTCGTCGCCGTCGCCATGGGCATGCTGCTCATCGGCGGCGCCAAGGCCCGTCACATCGTCGTGCTGACCGCGCTCGGGACGATCGCCGTCGTCGGCGTGCTGACCTCCGACATGCTGGAGGACTACCAGCGCGACCGGCTGACCGTGTTCCTCGATCAGGACCAGGGGCTGCAGGGCGAGACCTACAACCTCAACCAGTCCAAGATCGCGGTGGGCTCGGGCGGGACCATGGGCAAGGGCCTGTTCGAGGGCACCCAGACCCGGCTCGGCAACGTGCCGGAGCAGCACACCGACTTCATCTTCACTGCGCTCGGCGAGGAGCTCGGCTTCGCGGGGTCGGCCACGCTGCTCGGCGTGTTCGGGCTCATGTGCCTGCGCATCTGGCGGACCGCGCTGATCGCCGCGGACCGGTTGGGGATGCTCATCTGCACGGGCGTCCTGTCCATGTTCGTGTTCCAGCTGTTCCAGAACGTGGGCATGACCATCGGCATCATGCCGATCACCGGCATCCCACTACCGTTCATGAGTTATGGGGGCTCGTCCGTCATCGCCTCGTGGCTGGCGATCGGGCTCGTCCTGAACGTCCACAGCCGGCGGTACGACTGAGGCGTTCGCTCCGGGCCCCGATCCAAGGGATAGGGTCGGCTACCGCTGTTGGGCACCGTCGCTCGACAACAGGGGGTAGGTCGTTGGGGACCCAGGTGTCGGTCGTCGTACCGGCGTACAACGAGCGCCCGAACCTGGCCGAGCTGGTGCCGGAGATCATCGGCGTGCTCGAGCAGGCGGGGCTGACATTCGAGTTGATCGTCGTCGACGACGGCAGTACGGACGGCACCCACACGCTCATGCGCGACTACCGGGTGCCAGAGGTCAAGTACCTGCGGCTACGGCGCAACGCCGGCAAGTCGGCGGCGCTGAGCACCGGCCTGACCAGGGCCAAGGGCGAGCGCGTGGTCCTCATGGACGCCGACGGGCAGGACGACCCGCGGGAGATCCCGCGGCTCCTGGCCGCCCTCGACGGCGACGGGGACCACGAGGAGGCCGTCGACCTCGTGACGGGGCGGCGCGCCTCCCGGCACGACCGGTTCGTCAAACGCCACACGTCCCGCGCCTACAACGTGTTCACCACCAAGGTGACCGGGGTGGCGGGCCGTGATTTCAACTCCGGCCTGAAGGCGATGCGCCGCGAACTGGCCGCCGGCCTCGAGCTGTACGGCGAGCTGCACCGCTACATCCCCGTGCTGGCCCACTGGCGCGGCTTCCGGGTGAGCGAGGTCGACGTCGTCCACCACGACCGCCGCCACGGCACGTCCAAGTTCGGCAGGGCCCGGTTCTGGCGAGGCTTCCTCGACCTGATCACGGTGAAGTTCCTCACCACCTATACGGTCCGTCCGTTCCACCTGTTCGGCGGCCTGGGCCTGGGGATGGGCCTGATCGGTTCCGTGATCCTGGGCTGGATGCTGGCCGAGCGCCTGCAGGGCGAACAGGTCGGCAACCGGCCCGCCCTACTCACCGGGGTGCTGTTGGTGGTCGTGGCCGTGCAGATGGTCTCGCTCGGCCTCCTCGCCGAGCTCAGCGTCCACCTGCGACGACGACCCAACCTCGACGCCGTCCTCGACTCGGAGAATCGATGACCACCGCAGCGCCGGCGCCACCCGGCGCGCCCATCGGGCTGGCCCCGGGCGTGCCGCGCGAGGCGGCGGGGCAGGACGCCGCCAAGTACGGGTCCACGAACCCCGTGGTCACCCGCCTGCTCGACCGCTGGACCGCCCGCATGGCCGACATCGTCGGCCGCGTCGAGGGGACGGTTGTCGACGTCGGCATCGGCGAGGGCCTGTGCCTCGACCGGTTGCTCACCGCCCTCGACGCCACCGGCGGGCGCGACCCCGGGGCCTGCATCGCCGGCATCGAGTACCGCTTCGACAAGGCGGCCGTGGCGTCCGAGCTGAAGGGCGTCGACGTGGCCGTGGGCGACGCCGGCATGCTGCCCTTCCCCGACGCCAGCGCCGACCTGGTGACCTGCATCGAGGTCCTCGAGCACCTGCCGGCCGTGGCGCCGGCGGTGGCCGAGCTGGCCCGGGCGGCCAAAGACCGCTGCATCGTGTCGGTGCCCTACGAGCCGTGGTTCCGCCTCGGCAACCTGGGGCGGGGCAAGAACATCGGGCGGCTCGGCAACGACCCCGAGCACCTCCACATGTTCACGCCCCGCCGCCTGAAGCGGGCCCTCGAGTGCTCGTTCCACGAGGTCACGGTCACGCCGGTGTTCCCCTGGCTCGTGGCGGACGCCCGCGCCCCTCGCCGCTCGTAGCCCTTACAGCTCGAGGGGCGAGGCGAGGCGAGGACCTCCTCGCGGTCGAGCAGGTACGCCTGGCTGCGCAGCGGCGTGCGGCCGTCGTAGCCCCCGTCCTCCCTCGCCGCCCGCCGGGGAGACCAGAACCACCCCAGGCCGGACCCGGTGACGAGTAGCCCCGTGGCCGCGGCGATCGTCGGGAGGGCGCGTTCCCACGCCCGCCGTGTCGGGCGTGGCCTCATCCCCAGCGGACGAACCATGCAGGACGACGGTAGGCGACCGTCGCCCCCCGGCGGCGACCCGGTCCCGGGGTACGTCGTTGAGCAAGGGGGGCCTCACTCTGCGTGGTACGGGTCCCGAGCGGAACGCCCGCTACCCTGACTGATCGACATGACATCCCTGTGGACCCAGCTCGAACAGCACTTGGCCCAGGTCGAGAAGCCGGCGCGCTACATCGGCCTCGAGCTAGGTGCGCAGCGGCCCACGCACGCGCCCCATGTCGTGTCCTGGTTGCTGACCTACCCCGACACGTACGAGATCGGCCTGCCCAACCAAGGCCTGCAGATCCTCTACGAGATTCTCAACGAGCGGGACGACGCCGCCGCCGAGCGGGCGTACAGCCCGTGGGGCGACATGGAAGCGGTGATGCGGCGCGAGCGCATCCCGCTGTTCTCGGTCGACACGCACAAGCCGGCCGGCGAGTTCGACGTCCTGGCGTTCAACCTGTCGGCCGAACTGACCTACACGAACCTCCTGAACTGCGTCGACCTGGCCGGGGTGCCGGTCCGTGCGGCCGACCGCCGGCCCGAGCACCCGCTGGTGGCCGCCGGCGGGCACTGCACCTACAACCCCGAGCCGCTCGCCGACTTCCTCGACTTCGTCGTGCTGGGCGACGGCGAAGAGGTCGTGTCCGAGATCACCGAGGTGCTGCGCGAGTGGAAGGCCTCGGGGCGCACCGAGGGCAGCCGCGAGGCGGTCCTGCGGGAGCTGTCCCACGTCGAGGGCGTCTACGTCCCGTCGATGTACGAGGTCGACTACGAGGAGGGCGGCCGCCTCCGCGAGGTCCGTCCCCGGTACCCCGACGTGCCCGAGCGGGTCGAGAAGCGGACGATCGCCGACCTGGCCCAGTGGCCGTACCCCCGCAACCAACTGGTCCCACTCACCGAGGTGGTCCACGACCGGCTCAACGTGGAGGTGTTCCGGGGCTGCACCCGGGGCTGCCGCTTCTGCCAGGCGGGGATGATCACGCGGCCGGTGCGCGAGCGGCCGGCCGACCAGGTCCGCACGATGGTGCAGGAGGGCCTCCGCCGCACGGGCTACGACGAGGTGGCGCTGACCAGCCTGTCGACGGCCGACTTCTCCGGCATCGAGACGACGGTGAAGGACATCGTCGACGACCCGTCCCAGTGCGGCCAGGTGTCGGTGAGCCTGCCCAGCCTCCGGGTCGACGCCTTCGGGGTGGGCATCGCCAGCCAGATCCAGAAGGCGCGGCGCACCGGCCTCACGTTCGCCCCCGAGGCGGGCACCTGGCGTATGCGGCAGGTGATCAACAAGCTCATCCGCGAGGAGGACCTGTACTCGGCGGTCGACGCCGCCTACGGCAACGGCTGGCGCCGGGTGAAGCTGTACTTCCTCACGGGGCTGCCCTCCGAGACCGACGAGGACACGCTCGGCATCGTCGAGCTGGCCCGCAACTGCCTCGAGATCGGCCGCCGCCACGTGAAGGGGGCCGCGGTCAAGGCGTCGGTCGGCGGCTTCGTGCCCAAGCCGTTCACGCCGTTCCAGTGGTTCGGGCAGAACACCGCCGAGGAGCTGAGCCGCAAGATCAACCTCCTGCGCGACGCCTCGCGCCGGAACAAGGCGCTGCAGCTGACCTGGCACGACCCCAAGGCCACCCTGATCGAGGGCCTGGCCTCGCGTGGCGACCGGCGCCTCGGCCCGGTGATCGAGTCGGTATGGCGGCAGGGCGGCACGTTCCAGGAGTGGAGCGAGCACTTCGACCTGGGCATGTGGCAGAAGGCCATGGCCGAGGCCGGCCTCGACCTCGACTGGTACGTCTACCGGCACCGCACCGAGGACGAGGTCCTGCCGTGGGACCACATCTCGGCGGGCCTCCACAAGGACTTCCTCTGGCAGGACTGGCAGGACGCGCTCGCCGAGGTCGGCCTGCCCGACTGCCGCTGGACGCCGTGCTACGACTGCGGCGCCTGCACCGGCTACGGCATCGAGCACGTCGTGGCCTCCGCCACCCCGCCGGCGGGCGGCAGCCAGGGGACGGGCCAGGACCTCGCCACCGGCCACACCGTGCCGGTGTCGCTGCGACCCCGGTCCATGGCGGGGGCGCGCCCGTGAGCAGGTTGCGGGTGCGCTTCTCGAAGTTCGGCAAGGTCCGCTTCACGAGCCACAGGGACGTGGCACGTATCTGGGAGCGCAGCCTGCGCCGCGGCGGCGTGGCCGTGGCCTACACCGAGGGGTTCTCGCCCCGGCCCAAGCTGAGCTTCGGGCTGGCGCTGTCCACGGGCTACGAATCCCTGGGGGAGTACCTGGACATCTCCCTCCGTGAGGGTGACGACATCACGCCCGACGAGGCGGCCGCGGCGATGGCGCCCGGCCTCCCGGACGGCATCGACGTGCAGGCGGTGGTCCGGCTCGAGCCGGGTGCCGAGTCGCTGCAGGCCGTCGTCACCAGCTGTACGTGGCACCTCGACCTGTCCGGGCTGGCCCCGGCCGAGGCCGAGGACCTGGTGCAGACGGCGCTCGCCGCCGGCGAACTCCCCGTCACACGCGAGCGCAAGGGACAGGTCGTCACCGACGACGTCCGTCCCGGCATCATCTCGGCTCACGTCGTCGGTCCGGCCCCCACCGATGGGGCACCCGTCACGTGTGTCGAGGCCGAACTGGCCACGCAGCCACGAGGGCTGCGCCCGGCCGAGTTCGTCTCCGCTGTTCTTCCGCCCGATCCCGCATCGTCGCTGGCTCGGGCAACACGCATTTCCCAATGGACGCAGGCCGGCGGCGCCCGGGCGGAGGTCATCTCCCTCCCCCCGGCAGCGACGCTGCCTCCGCACGCCGAGGCGCGTGCGTCATGAGAGAGGACTTCACCAATGGCCGACTCCGAGGCTCCCGGCGAACCGGGGGCGCCCGCCCCTGACACGGCGGCGGCGCCCGACGCCGAGCGGGCTCCCCGAGTGACCGGCGCGGCGATGATCGAGACGCCCCCCGACGGGGCCGCCGAGGCCACGCCCCCGGCCGCCTCGGACGCCACGGGCCCGGCGCGCACGGCGCCGGCGATGACGGACAGCACGGCCGCGGTGGCCGCCTACAGCGATCCCGGCCCGCCGGACACGGACCCGGCGGTGCCGGCCGCTCCGGCGGCGGCCAGCACGACTACGACGCCGGCGGCGCAGGCCCCGGCCGCCCGAGTGGCGGCCGACACCCCGGCCGTCTCCGACGCTCCGGCGGTCTCCGACGCTCCGGCGGTCTCCGACGGTCTGGCCGACTCCGCCGCGTCCGCCGCGTCCGCCGGGTCGGTCGCTTCGGACGCGCCGGCGGGGGTGGACACGCCGGCGACCGAGGGTGAGCAGGCGGCGGCCACTCCGGCGCCGCGCGCCCGGTCCCGGAGCAACGGCGCCTCCGCCAAGGCGGCGACCGAGCCCGGAACGGGGACGCCGGCCGACGGCGGGACCGCGGAGCCGGCACCGCCGGCCCGCAGCCGCGCCCGCACGGCCGCACCGGCGGCGGAGGGCGTTGCGGCCCCCGACGCCCCGGCCGACAAGGCGCCGGCCACGCCGGCACCCCGCACGCGCTCGCGCCGCAAGGCCGCGGCGAGCAAGGCCGCCACGGATGACACGACGGCAGCCGGCCCGGCTGCGACGACCGCCGGCAAGGCCGCCACGGACGACAGGACCGCAGCCGCCCCGGCTGCGAGGACGGCCGGCGAGGCCGCCACCGACGACACGACGGCCCCGACGGCCGCCGGCCCGGCCGCCGGCGTGGCCGCTGACCCCGCCGGCAAGGCCGCAGCCGGCAAGGCTGCCACGGACGACACGACGACAGCCGGCCCGGCCGCGACGATCGCCGGCAAGCCAGACGTCGCCGCTGACGCCGCCGGCAAGGCTGGCGACGTCGCGTCGGCGCCCGAGGCCACCGAGGTCCCGGCGACGGTGGACGATGCCGCAGCCTCGGCGCCGGCGCCCCGCGCGCGGGAGCGCTCGGCGCCCACCGCGGCGCCGGCCGCGCCGGAGGCGGGCCACGACTCGCCGGTGACCGCACCGGACGACACCGACGTTCGGACGTCCGGGGACCTCGCCGACGGCACGGACGGCGGGAACGCCGACGCCGCGTCCGGCGAGGCGGGTGCCGGCGACGGCGCGCCGCGCAAGCCGCGCCGGCGTGGCTCGCGGGGTGGGCGCAAGCGCAGCAAGTCCCGTTCCACCGCCGGCGCCACCGCCGAAGACGAGCCCGGAGAGGGCGGCGCCGACGACACGCTGGTCCGGGCCGAGAGAGCGGCGGACGCGGATGCCGCAGCCCAGGTCGAGGGCGAGCCGGCCGACGGGCGCAGCGCCCGGGCCGGTGGGCGCGAGGGCGATCGCGACGGCCGGGCCCAGTCCGCCGGCCGCGCCGGCGCCGACAACGAGGCCACCGCCGCGAGCGCGAGCGCGGGCACGGCCGAGGCCGCCGACGATGCTGCAACGGCCGGCGCCACGACCGGCGAGGGCGAGCCCCGCACGGGCGGGGGACGCAAGCGTCGCCGCGGGGGCGGTGGCCGCAACGCCGGCGCCGACGACGCCGCGGGCGTCGCAGCCGCACCGGCCGCTGACGCCGGCGGGGACCCGGGCGACGCGGCGGCCGCCTCGGGCGACCGCACGCCCGAGCTGCCCGACACCCACCGCGAGGGCCGCCCCAAGTCGGTGAAGGCGGCGGCCAAGGCGCTGGTCCCCAAGATCCCGCCGCCCCGCAAGCCGAAGATCGGCGACACGATCCCGGTGCCGGCCGCCGGCAGCGACGCCAAGGGCGAGGAAGACGGACGCTCGGGGGACGCGAAGCGGAAGCGGCGTCGTCGCCGCGGCAAAGGCGGCGACGGCGACCCGCGTCCGGTCGAGGCGATGCTGCCGAGCGGCGTCGAGCTGGACGATGCCGCCCTCGAGCGCCGCAAGGGCCGCGAGCGCAAGGGCCGTCCGGTGGGCCGGTACTCGATGACCGTCCACCACGCCGAGAACGCGACCCAGATCGCCGTGCTCGAGGGCCGGGCGCTCATCGAGCACTACGTCTCGCGTCCGTCCGACGACATCAGCCAGATCCACGGCAACATCTACCTCGGCCGGGTGCAGAACGTGCTTCCCGGCATGGAGGCGGCGTTCGTCGACATCGGTACACCCAAGAACGCGGTGCTGTATCGCGGCGACGTCCATCACGACCAGGAGGACGTCGAGCGCGGCGCCGGCCAACCCCGCATCGAGCACATGCTGCGGGCCGGCCAGTCCATCGTCTGCCAGGTCACCAAGAACCCCATCGGGGCCAAGGGTGCCCGCCTCACGCAGGAGGTGTCGCTCCCCGGCCGGTTCGTGGTCCTCATCCCGAACTCGTCGACCTACGGCATCTCGAAGCGCCTGGCCGACGACGAGCGCAAGAGGCTGCGCCAGATCCTCGACGCGGTGAAGCCGGTGCAGCACGGCATCATCGTCCGCACCGCGGCGCAGAACGTGACCACCGAGGAGATCCAGGACGACGTCCGCCGCCTGGCCTCGCAGTGGCAGAAGATCGAGTCGCTGGCCAAGCGGTCGAAGGCGCCGGCCCTCCTCTACCGCGAGCCCGACATGTCGGTCCGGGTGATCCGCGAGGAGTTCAACCAGGACTACCGGAACGTCCAGATCGACGACCCCACGATGTTCGCCGCCGTGCGCGACTACGTGGCGTCGATCAGCCCCGAGCTGGCCGACCGGGTCGAGTACTACGACACCGAGAAGGAGAAGCTGCCCCTCTTCGAGCGCTTCCACGTGCACGAGCAGCTGCACAAGGCGCTTGACCGCAAGGTGTGGCTGCCCTCCGGCGGCTCGCTCATCATCGAGCGGACCGAGGCCCTCACGGTCATCGACGTCAACACGGGCAAGAACGTGGGCCGGTCGAGCCTCGAGGAGACGGTCACCAAGAACAACCTCGAGGCGGCGGTCGAGATCGCCCGCCAGCTGCGGCTGCGCGACATCGGCGGCATCATCGTCATCGACTTCATCGACATGGAGCGCAAGGAGAACCGCGACGAGGTGACCCGCGTGTTCCGCGACGCCCTCTCGCGGGACAAGACCCGCACGCAGGTGTTCGACATCTCCGAGCTGGGCCTGTGCGAGATGACCCGCAAGCGGATCGGCGAGGGGCTGCTCGAGTCGTTCTCCTTGCCGTGCCCGGAGTGCGAGGCCCGGGGCGTGGTCATCGACAAGGACCTGCTGCCGGACTGACCGGGGACGGCGGGGGCCGCCTACCGGACGCCGCCGACCTGGGGGACAATGACGCGATGGCCGATGTCCTGCCCGACAGCGGCGGTTCCCTGCCCGAACCCGTCCCGTCCCGGCCGCCGGCCGCCTACGTGGCGCGCCGCGAGCTCCGGGTGTCCGACGCCGAGCGTCAGGCCGTGGTCGACGAGCTGCGCACCCATTTCGGGGCCGGCCGGCTCGACCTGGCCGAGTTCGAGGAGCGGACCCGTGCCGCGCTCGAGTCCCGGGTGCGGGGTGACCTGCATCCCCTGCTCGACGACCTGCCCGAGCTGACCCCGCCGGCGCCGGTGAGCGGCCCGCCGATCCGCCCCAAGCCGGTGCGGCCGCACTCGCTGCTCGCCACCGCCGACTTCCGCGTCCACCTGTACCTGTGGGTGGCGCTCAACGCCTTCCTCGTCCTCGTGTGGCTCGCCACCGGGGGCGACGGCGGCTTCTGGCCCATCTGGCCCCTGATCGGCACCGCCTTCCCGCTCGGCGTCCACGCCGCCGTCCGCCTCGGCACCGTCCCGCCCGGCGAGCCCCGCACCCGCTGAGCACCCCGTGTGGCCGGCCCCCGCCGGGGCTGGGTAAGCTGTCCCGTCCCCAAGTTGTCACTTCGCGCCCTGGCGCGCCGACGAGGCTGATCGCAGATGTATGCAGTCATCAAGACCGGTGGAAAGCAGTACCGGGTCGAACAGGGCCAGACCCTCAACGTCGAGCTCGTGAGCGGCGACGACGACGGCCAGGTCGAGCTGACCCCGGTCCTCGTCGTCGACGGCTCGACGGTCCTGTCCTCGCCCAGCGCGCTGCGCGGGGCCACGGTCACGGCCAAGCTCGTGGGCGAGACCCGAGGTCCCAAGATCACGGGATTCACCTACAAGAACAAGTCCAACCAACGGCGCCGCTGGGGCCACCGGCAGAACTACTCCACGATCGAGATCACCGGCATCTCGAAGGGCTGAGGAGGACTCCCCACATGTCCAAGACCAAGGGTGCCGGCTCCACCAAGAACGGCCGCGACTCCCAGGCCAAGCGCCTCGGGGTGAAGGTGTTCGACGGCACGGCCGTCAACGCCGGCACGATCATCGTCCGCCAGCGCGGCACGCGCTTCCACCCCGGCGAGAACGTCGGCATCGGCGGCGACGACACGCTGTTCGCCCTGACGCCCGGCACGGTGAAGTTCGGCCAGCGCAGGGGCCGCAAGCTCGTCGACGTCCTGCCCGACTGAGCCGGCGCACCACCTTTCCCGTCCACGGCCCGCCCTCCGGGGCGGGCCGTGGCGCGTCCCGGGACCCACCGAGGGCGCGTCCGAGGGCCGCCCGGCGTTCGTGGAGGAGGCCTCGGTTCGCCGGGCGGACCGGGGGCCGCGATACTCGCCCTGGTGTCCCAGTTCGTCGACGAGTGCAACCTGCACGTCAAGGCCGGCGACGGCGGCGCCGGCTCGGTGTCGTTCCGCCGTGAGGCCCACGTGGCCAAGGGCGGTCCCGACGGCGGCGACGGGGGGAGCGGCGGCGACGTCGTCCTCGTCGCCGACCACAACGTCGCCTCGCTGCTGGCGTTCAAGGACCAGCCGTTCCGTCGCGCCGAGGACGGCACGCACGGCATGGGTAAGCGCCGCCACGGCGCCGGGGGCGACGACGTCGTCGTGAAGGTGCCGGTGGGCACGGTCGTCCGCGACCGCGACGGCGAGGTGCTGGCCGACCTGGTGGCGGCCGGCGACCGCTTCGTCGCCGCCGAGGGCGGGCGGGGCGGGCGCGGCAACGCCCGGTTCCTGTCCAACCGGCGGCGGGCACCCGCCTTCGCCGAGCAGGGCGAGGTCGGCGAGGAGTGGTGGCTGCGGCTCGAGCTCAAGCTCCTCGCCGACGTCGCGCTGGTCGGCTTCCCGAACGTGGGCAAGTCGACGCTGATCAGCCGCATCTCGGCGGCCAAGCCCAAGGTCGCCGACTACCCCTTCACCACGCTCGAACCGCATCTCGGCGTCGTGCGTACCACTGACGGTGACGAGTACGTGGTGGCCGACATCCCCGGTCTCATCGAGGGCGCCAGCGGGGGCAAGGGCCTCGGCCACCGCTTCCTGCGCCACATCGAGCGCGCCCGGGCCCTGTGCGTACTGCTCGACCTGGCGCCGACGGCCGAGCGGCCGCCGGCCGAGCAGTACGAGGTCCTGGTGCACGAGCTGGGCGCCTACGACGCCGAGCTGGCCCGCCGTCCTCGCATCGTGGTGGGCAGCCGGGCCGACCTGGCGCCGCCGCCTGCGGACGACGGCGCCGGCGCGCCGGACGAGAAGGAGGACGATCCCGACGGTGTCGCTCTCGACCTGCGGGTGTCGGCCGTGACCGGCGAGGGCGTGCCGGCGCTGGTCGGGCGGCTGGCGGACGCCGTCCGGGAGGCCCGGGCCAAGCTCGCCGAGCCGAGCCAGTTCGTCGTCCATCGGCCGGTGCGCGAGGGCTACCAGGTCGTCCGTGAGGGTGCCACGTGGGTCGTTGAGGGCCGGGAGGCGGTCCGGGCGGTGGCGCTGTCCGACCTGACCCGCCGCGACGCCCTGGACGAGGCCCAGCGCCGCCTGAAGCGCCTCGGCGTCGACCGTGCGCTCGCCCGGGCCGGGGCGCAGGTGGGCGACGCGGTCCGCATCGGCGGGCTCACCTTCTCGTACGAGGACGACGACGGGGGGCACGGGTGAGCGGGCCCGGTGTGCGCGCGACGGTTTCCGAGAAGTGGTCCCGGTGGCGCGATCATCGACCCATGACGCGTGCGCGCCGCGACGCCACGGCGAGGCCCCGATGATCATCGTCGCCAAGGTGGGCACGTCGTCGATCACCGACGAGAAGGGCGAGATCTCCGGCGCGGCGGTGGCCAAGTTCTGCCGCGAGGTGTCCTCGCTGCGCCAAGCCGGCCATCGGGTCGTGATGGTGACGAGCGGGGCCATCGCCGCCGGCATGCCGGCGCTGGGCTTCGACGCCTCCCGGCCCCGCGACGCCGTGACCCTGCAGGCCGTCTCGGCCGTGGGCCAGAGCCGGCTCATGCGGGTCTACGACGTGGCGCTGGCCGAGTCGGGGCTGATCGGCGGGCAGGTCCTGCTGGCGCCGCTCGACTTCATGGTCCGCCAGCAGTACCTCCACGCCCGTTCGACCCTGACCCGGCTGCTCGAGCTGGGCGTCGTGCCGGTCGTCAACGAGAACGACGCGATCGCCGACGACGAGATCCGCTTCGGCGACAACGATCGCCTGGCCGCGCTCGTCGCCCACCTGATCTCGGCCGACGTGGTCGTGCTGCTCACCGACCAGCCGGGGCTGCTGACCGGCGACCCGCGCTTCGACGCCGAGGCCTCGCTCATCGAGGAGATCGTCGAGGTCGACCAGAGCCTCGAGGCCGTGGCCGGCGGCGCCGGCTCCGAGCGCGGCAGCGGCGGCATGGCGTCCAAACTCGCCGCGGCCAAGATCGCGGCGTGGTCCGGCGTGAAGGCCGTGATCGCCAACGCCGACCGCATCGACGTCCTGGCCGAGGCGGTGGCCGGGGTGCCGGGCGTGGGCACGGTCGTGGTCCCGCGCCGGCGTCGCCTGCCCGCCCGCAAGCTGTGGATCGCCTTCGCCGTCGGCTCCGCCGGGACGATCTACGTCGACGAGGGGGCCCGCCAGGCGCTCACCGAGCGGGGCGTGTCGCTGCTGCCGGCCGGCGTGACCGGCGCCAAGGGTGCCTTCCCGGCCGGCGAGGCGGT
>DATFOS010000174.1:0-2088 GCA_035265325.1 Acidimicrobiales bacterium | reverse complement strand
GGCCTGCCCAAGGAACGCTGAGCGAGACGCCGAGGGACCGAGGCACGCACATGGACTTCGAACCGACCGACGACCAGCTCGCCCTCCAGGCCCAACTGCGCCGCTTCCTCGACGACCGCGTGACGCCCGAGGCCCGGCGGGCGATCGCCGATCTGCCTGGCGCCGTCGACCGCGACCTGTGGCACGACCTGGGCGGCATGGGTGTGTTCGCCCTCACTCTTCCGAAGAGCCGCGGCGGCGTCGGGCTCGGGTTCGCCGACGCCACGTTGCTGTTCGAGGAGCTGGGGCGGGCCGCGGTCCCCGGCCCGCTCATCGGCACATTTCTGGCCGCCGGGCTCGGCGGCAACATCGGCGCCGACATCTCCGGGCGGGCCGCCACCGGCGACGCGGTCGTCGGCCTGGTGCCCGCCCGCCCGGTCTTCGTCGACCATGTGGCTGCCCTCGACGCCCTGCTGGTCGTGGCCGACGAGGGGGTGACCCTCACCGGCCGTCCCGCCGGGTCCCGTCGCGTCGACAGGCCGCTCGATCCCCTGACCCCGGTCGACGTCGTCGAGGCGCTGCCCGCCGGGCACGCGGTGGGCGGGCCCGACGACGCCGCCCGGCTGCGCACCGTCGGTGGGCTGCTGGCCGCTGCGCTCCAGGTCGGGCTGGCCGACGCCGCCGTCACGCTGGCCACCGACTACGCCAAGGACCGCACCCAGTTCGGCCGGGCCATCGGTAGCTTCCAGGCGATCAAGCACCTGCTGGCCGACGCCCAGGTCGGTCTCGAGGTCGCCCGGGCCGCGGTGCAGGCCGCCGGCGTCGAGATCGACGAGGCGGCCGAGGACACAGGCGGGGACGAAGGCGGGGCCGCAGGCGGAACCGATGACGGCGGCGCGCCGGCGGCCGGCGACGGCGACGACCTGGCCGGCGACGACGCGGCCGGCCACCGCGCCTGCCGGGCGGTCGACGCGGCCCGCATCGTGGCGTCCCGGGCGGCCGACCGGGCGACCCGCGCCTGCATCCAGGTGCACGGTGGCATGGGGTTCACCTGGGCGCTCGACGCCCACCTTTTCCTCAAGCGCGCCCTGGTCCTCGACGTGGGCGTCGGCTCCCCCGACGAGTCGCTCGAGGCGCTGGCCGCAGCCCTCTGAGTGGGTCGGCGCCCGTAGGATGCCGGCGTGGAGGACGGGACCGATCAGGCGGCCGACGCTGGCCGCCCGCCTCCTCGGCCCCGTTGGCGCGGTGGCTCCGGCCGGTCCCACCGGTCGTGGTTCCAGCGGCTGGTGCTGCTCGGTGGGTGCCTGAGCACTCTAGGGCTGGGCATGACCGCGGCCGGCCTGGCCTACATCTTCCGCAAGTACGAGCGCCTGCCGCGAGTCGAGCTCGGCGGCGCGCTGTTCGAGTCGACCGGATCGGGGGGCGTCGAGAACTACCTCATCGTCGGCGTCGACAGCGCCTCGCGGCTCGACCCCGACGACCCCGTCCGGATCGGCCGCAGTAGGGAGCTCAAGACAGACACCATCATGATCCTGCGGATCGATCCGACGACCAAGGACGCCAAGCTGCTGTCGCTGCCGCGCGACCTGTGGGTGCCGCTGGCGGGCACCGGCTACAGCCGCAAGATCAACGCTGCGGTCGAGGTCGGCGGCCCCCGGATGCTCGTCCGCACCATCGCCGAGAACTTCAGGATCGAAGCCAACCACTACGTCCAGGTGGACTTCGCGGCGTTCCGGGAGCTGGTCGACGCCATCGACGGCGTCGACGTCTACATCCCCTTCCCCGCCCGCGACAAGGAGACGGGTCTCGCCCAGCGAAAGGCCGGTTGCGTGACGCTCGACCCGGTGCAGGCGCTCGCCTACGTGCGCTCCCGGCACTACGAGCAGCTGATCGACGGCGACTGGGAGCTCGACCCGAGCGCCGATTTCGGTCGCATCGACCGCCAGCAGGACTTCATCGTGCGTGCCCTGCGCAAGGCCGTCGACCGCGGGTCGCGCAACCCCGGCACCATCGACGAGCTGATCGACGTGGGCCTCGACGGCATCACGGTCGACGACGACCTCACGGCCGACGACATCTTCTCGCTGGGCCGCGAGTTCCGCAGCTTCG
>DATFOS010000173.1:0-3307 GCA_035265325.1 Acidimicrobiales bacterium | reverse complement strand
AACGGCCTCGGCGTGGTCGGCTGGGGGGTCGGCGGGATCGAGGCCGAGGCGGCACTGCTGGGCCAGCCGATCTCGATGCTCATCCCGGAGGTGGTGGGGTTCAAGCTCGCCGGCGAGCTACCCGAGGGCGCCACCGCCACCGACCTCGTGCTCACCGTCACCAGCATGCTGCGGGGACACGGGGTGGTGGCGCGGTTCGTCGAGTTCTACGGTCCGGGCGTCGCCAACGTTCCGGTCGAGAACCGGGCGACGATCGGCAACATGTCGCCCGAGTACGGGTCCACCATCACGATCTTCCCGATCGACGACGAGACGCTCCGTTACCTGCGCTTCACCGGCCGACCCGACGAGCTCGTCGCGCTCGTCGAGGCCTACGCCAAGGAGCAGGGGCTGTGGCACGACCCGGCCGTCGAGCCGGTCTTCACCGAGACGCTCGGCCTCGACCTGTCGACGGTCGAGCCCTGCATCGCCGGCCCCGCCCGGCCGCAGGACCGGGTTCCGCTGCGGGAGGCCCGGCAACGGTTCGCCGTGGCCCTGGTCGACTCACTGCCGGAGGCCGCCCACACCGGTGGCGGGACCACCGTGGCGATCGGCCAGCCGGGCGCCGCCGGCGCCACCGGCCCCGCGGGGCCCGCCGGCCGCCGCGGTCACCCCGGCCACGCCTATGACGTCGCAGACGCCGAGTCGTTCCCGGCGAGCGATCCGCCCTCCGCCACGCGCGACGGGGCTCGTCCCAACATGCGCGCCGACACCGAGGACAACACCCCCGACGTGAGCGCCGAGGCCACCGGGCGGCCGCACCAGCGGGTGGCGGTCCACCTCGACGCCTCGTCGGGGCTTGAGGAGGAGACCGACGTCGAGGTCGACCACGGCCACGTGGCGATCGCCGCCATCACCAGCTGCACCAACACGTCCAACCCGCAGGTGATGGTGGCCGCGGGGTTGCTGGCGCGGCGGGCCGTCGAGCAGGGCCTCACTCGCAAGCCCTGGGTGAAGACCTCGCTCGCCCCCGGCTCGAAGGTCGTGATCGACTACCTCGAGCGTTCCGGGCTGCTGACCGACCTCGAAAAGCTGGGATTCGGGCTCGTGGGGTTCGGCTGCACGACCTGCATCGGCAACTCCGGACCGCTGCCCCCCCCGATGGCGGCGGCCGCCGAAGAGCACGGGTTGGCCCTCGTGTCGGTGTTGTCGGGCAACCGCAACTTCGAGGGGCGCATCAACTCCGACGTGCGGATGAACTACCTGGCCTCGCCCCCCCTGGTGGTCGCGTACGCACTGGCGGGGACCATGGACATCGACCTCACCACCGAGCCGCTCGGCACCGACGCCGACGGCCGGCCCGTGACCCTCGCCGACCTGTGGCCATCGGAGGCCGAGGTCAACGAGGTCATCGAGTCGGCCCTGGCGTCGGACATGTTCCGCACGGCCTATGGCGAGGTGTTCGACGGCGACGCCCAGTGGCGGTCGCTGCCGGTCCCGGCGGGCGGTGCCTACGAGTGGTCCGACACGTCGACCTACGTGCGCCGCCCCCCGTACTTCGACGGCCTGCCGGACGAGCCGGCGCCGCTGGCCGACGTGGAGGGAGCTCGGGCACTGGCGTACCTGGGCGACAGCGTCACGACCGACCACATCTCGCCCGCAGCGGCCATCCACCCCGACAGCCCAGCGGGGCGCTGGCTGATCGACCAGGGCGTCGCCCCCGGCGACTTCAACTCCTACGGGTCACGCCGGGGCAACCACGAGGTGATGATCCGCGGCACGTTCGCGAACCGGCGCATCCGCAACCTGCTGGCGGCGGGGACCGAGGGCGGCGTCACCCGCCACCAACCATCGGGCGACGAGATGACGATCTACGAGGCCGGTGAGCGCTACCGGGCCGAGGGCGTGCCGCTCGTGGTGCTGGCGGGCAAGGAGTACGGCTCGGGCTCGTCGCGGGACTGGGCGGCCAAGGGCACGGCGCTGCTCGGGGTCAAGGCCGTGATCGCCGAGAGCTTCGAGCGCATCCACCGGTCCAACCTCATCGGCATGGGCGTGCTGCCGCTGCAGCTGGCCGACGGCGCCACCTGGGAGACGCTGGGCGTCGACGGCACCGAGACGTTCACCATCCGGGGGCTCACCGGCACCGACGCCTCGACGCTGATCGGCGCCCGCCTGGCGGTCGAAGCCGACGGCACGACGATCCCGGTCACCGCTCGGCTCGACACCCCGATGGAGACCGCCTACTACGAGCACGGCGGCATCCTCCAGTACGTGCTCCGCCAGCACCTCGCCGCCGCCGTGCCCGGGTAGGTCCCGGCTCACCCTCAGGGGCCGGCGAGGTGGCGGGCGAGCTGGCGGAAGGCGCGGCCGCGGTGGCTCAGCGCGTGCTTCTCGGGCTCGGACATCTCGGCGAACGTGCGCCCGTCGCCCTCGAGGGGGACCATGATCGGGTCGTAACCGAAGCCGCCCGTCCCCCGTGGCTCTGTGGCCACAACCCCGTCGACGAACCCCCGCACGACGATCTCCCGGCTGTGCGGGCCGGGCCACACCGCCGCGGCAGCGCACACGTAACGGCAGCCCCGCTCGCCGTCGGGCACGTTGGCCAGCTCGCGCAGGACCCGCAGGATCCAGTCGCCCTCGGTCCAGCGGGCCGAGCGCACACCGGGGGCGCCGGCCAGCGCGTCGATCTCGATGCCAGAGTCGTCGGCGACCGCGACCTCACCCGCGGCCTCGGCCAAGGCCCGGGCCTTGATGAGGGCGTTCTCCTCGAACGTCTCGCCCGTCTCCGCGACGCCAGGGTCGCGGGCTTCGACGTGCCACCCGCCGCCGAGGATCGCCCGGATCTCGTCGACCTTGTGCGCGTTGCCGGTGGCCAGCAGGACCCGGCTGTGACCCGGGCCCACCTCAGGCCGGCGGGGCGCCAGGGCGCAGCGGCGGCGGCACGGCCACCATGTGCTGCTGCAACTCGATGATCTCGGCGATGCCCTTCTCGCCCAGCGCCAGCATCTCGTCGAGCTCGCCCCGCGTGAACGCCAGGCCCTCGGCCGTGCCCTGCACCTCGACGAACCGCCCCTCCGAGGTCATCACCAGGTTCATGTCGACCTCGGCACGGCTGTCCTCGACGTAGGGCAGGTCGAGCACCGGGGTGCCGTCGACGACGCCGACCGAGGTGGCCGCGCAGAACCCCGTGAGGGGATGAGCGCCGATCGTGCCCCGGGCGACGAGCCGGGCCAGGGCGTCGTGCAGGGCCAGGTAGCCCCCGCAGATCGACGCCGTGCGGGTGCCACCGTCGGCCTGGAGCACGTCGCAGTCGACGATGACCTGGCGC
>DATFOS010000172.1:0-96021 GCA_035265325.1 Acidimicrobiales bacterium | reverse complement strand
CCCGCCCGAGGTGGCCGCCGCCCGCGCCCGGGTCTGGGCCGCCGAGCACGTGCCCGCGGCGTGGCGGGAGGCCGCGGCCCGTGGCGGGCCGGCCGCCGTGCGGGAGGTCCGCTCCCGCACCGACTACAAGGCCTGGTACCCGGTGTTCGGGGCGTCCGGCCTGGTGGCGCCGACGTGGCCGGTGGACTACGGCGGGCTGGGGCTGTCGCCCGCCGCCGCCCGGGCGGTCGAGGCCGAGCTGCGCCCGCTCAACCTCGGGAGGCTCAACCCGCTCGGCCTCAACCTGGCTGCCCCGGCGCTGTTCGCCCACGGGACCGAGGAGCAGCGGCGGCGGTACCTGCCGCCGATCGTGCGCAACACCGAGGCGTGGTGCCAGCTCTTCAGCGAGCCGGGCGCCGGCTCGGACCTGGCCTCGCTGGCGACCCGGGCCGAGCGCGACGGCGACGGCTGGCGCGTCACGGGCCAGAAGGTGTGGACCACGTGGGCGCACCTCGCCGACTACGGCGTCCTGCTGGCCCGCACCGACCCCGGACTCCCCAAGCGCCGCGGCATCACCTACTTCCTCGTCGCCCTGCACCAGCCCGGCGTCGACGTGCGCCCGCTGCGCCACATCGGGGGCGAGGTCGACTTCGACGAGGTGTTCCTCGACGGCGCCTGGGTGCCCGACGACCAGCGGGTCGGGGCCGTCGGTGACGGCTGGCGGGTGGCCAACGCCACCCTGTCGGGCGAGCGCCAGATGGTGTCCGGGGCCGGCTCGGGCGGCGTGGACCGCATCGGCGGCTCCGGGGCGGCCCGGCTCGTCGGCCTGGCGCGGGCCCGGTCCGCCGCCGGCCTCCCGGGTGGCTGGGACGACCCGCTCGTCCGTCAGCGGGTCGTGGCCCTCGTGGCCGAGGAGAGGGTCCGCCGCTGGACCAACGAGCGCGTGCGCGCCGGGCTGCGGGCCGGCCGGGCGCCCGGCCCGGAGAGCTCGATCGGCAAGGTGCACCAGGGCGACCTCAACCAGCGCATCCAGCTGACCGCTACCGCGCTGCTCGGCCCCGGCGCCATGGCGTGGGACGCCGCCGGAGGGGGCGGCGACGCCGGTGGGCCGGCTGCCTACGGCGCCGGACTTCCGTTCGAGGTGAAGGGGATGCTGCGCAGCCGCGCCAACACGATCGAGGGGGGCACCACCGAGGTGAACAAGAACATCGTGGCCGAGCGCGTGCTCGGACTGCCCCGCGAGCCTGACCCGTGGCGCGACGCGCCCTGGCACGACGTCCCGCGGAGCTGACGGTGGGCTACGCCACCCTGCGGGTGGAGCGCCGGGGCCCGGTCGGCTGGCTCGTGTTCGACCGGCCCGAGGTGGGCAACGCCATGGACGCCACCATGCTCGCCGAGCTGGAGCGGGCCTGGGCCGAGCTCGACGCCGACCCCGCCGTCGTCGTCATCGTGAACACCGGCGCCGGGGCCTCCTTCCAGACGGGCCTCGACGTGGCCCAGCTCGCTCGGGACCCCGAGGCCCTGCGGCTCCAGTCCCGCCGCACCCGCCGGGCCGAGCTGCGCCTGACCGGCTGGCACAACGGCGTCCGCAAGCCCGTGATCGCCGCCGTCAACGGCACCTGCGCCGGCGGGGGCCTCCATTTCGTCGCCGACGCCGACGTGGTGCTGGCGTCCTCCACGGCCACGTTCCTCGACCCCCACGTGTCGGTCGGGCAGGTCACCGCGTTCGAAGCGATAGCCCTGGCCCGGACCTCGCCCATGGAGCCGGTCGTCCGCCTGGCGCTCACCGGCCGCCACGAGCGGATGGACGCCCACCGCGCTCACCAGCTGGGCATCGTCGGCGAGGTCGTCGCCCCGCAGAAGCTGGAGGCGGCCGCCCAGGCCCTGGCCGAAGCCATCGCCCGCAACTCGCCGACCGCGCTCGCCCACAGCAAGCGGACGCTGTGGGGAGCGCTCGAGGCCGGCCTCACGGAGGCCTGCCGGGCCGGCGCCCTCGACACGGTGGCCATGTGGGGCCATCCCGACCAGGCCGAGGGCCCGGCCGCCTTCGCCGAGCGGCGCCCGCCGCGCTGGGAGCCGCTGGCCGACGACGTCTCCGGCCCCGGCCCGGGTCGATGGTGCCCGGCCCCCGTCCCGCCGGCGCCGCCCACCCCCCAGGAGGACCCCGTGACCGACACCGTCCCGCCGGGCTCGTACTCGACGTACACGACGCTGCAGGTCGAGCGGCGCGGGCCGGTCGGGTGGCTCGTGTTCGACCGCCCCGACCAGCTCAACGCCATGGACTCCACCATGCGCGAGGAGCTGGCCACAGCCTGGCGCGAGCTGGACGCCGACCCCGAGGTCCGGGTCATCGTCCACACCGGCAACGGCCGGGCGTTCCAGACCGGCGTCGACGTCCGCCAGATCGCCAGCGACGGCCTGGGGATGGAGCGCTACCGGCGGTCGATGGAGGAGTTCGACCTCCACTTCACCGCCTGGCACCAGCAGGTCACCAAGCCGGTCATCACCGCCGTCAACGGCATCTGCGCCGGCGGCGCCTTCCACTGGGTGGCCGACGCCGACATCGTGATCGCCGCGTCCGACGCCCAGTTCTTCGACCCGCACGTCTCCGTCGGCCAGGTCGTGTCGCTGGAGGCGATCGGGCTCATCCGCAAGATGCCGGCCGAGGCGGTCATGCGGATGGCCTTCGTCGGCCGTCACGAGCGCATGTCCGCCCAGCGGGCCTACGAACTGGGCATGGTCAGCGAGGTCGTCGACCCGCCGGAGCGCCTGCGGGAGGCGGCCCAGGAGCTGGCCGAGAAGGTCGCCCGGAACTCGCCCGCCGCCATGGCGGCGACCAAGCGGGCGCTGTGGGGTGCGCTGGAGGCCGGCCTCACCGAGGCGTGCCGGTCCGGCGCCCGCGACCTCGTGTCCGTGTGGGGCCACCCCGACCAGACGGAGGGGCCGGCCGCCTTCGCCGAGGGGCGCGAGCCGCGGTGGCAGCCGTTGGGCCCGCAGGAGGCCGAGCCGGCGCCGGCGGGGGAGCCGGCGAGGTGAGCCTCGCCGAGCTGCTCTTCCCGCCCGACGGGCCGGACGGCGACGCCGCCGACGACGGCGCTGTCGTGGCCGTCCACGCCGGGGACGAGGCGTGGGACCGGGCCGCGCTGCGCGGGCGCGCCACCGCGGTGGCGGACGCACTGGTGGCGGCCGGCGTCCGGCCGGGGTCCCGCGTCGCCGTCATGCTGCCCAACGGCCCGGACGCCGTCGCCGCCCTGTTCGGGACCTGGCGGGCCGGGGCCACCCACGTCCCGGTCAACCCCCGCCTGACCGATGACGAGGTGGCCCACGTTCGGGCCTCCGTCGCCCCGGGAGCCGCCGTCGGGGACGCCGCCGGGGCCGAGCGCTTCCCGGGCCTGCCGGTCGTCGTGGTGGGGGAGGGGGGCGTGACCACCCGCCCGGGGCCGCCGGTCCCGGTGGCCTTGAGCGGCGACGACGTGGCGCTCGTGCAGTTCACTTCCGGGACGACCGGCCGCCCCAAGCCCGTCCTGCTCACCCACACCGGGGTGACGGACCTGCTCGACGGCGTGATCCGCAAGCTGCGGGGCGGGAGTGGGAACGCGAGCGGTGGCGGCGCCACGGCGGCTCCCGCCCGGGCGCCCATGCCCAACCTCGTGCCGGTGTCCCTGTCGCTGTGGGCAGGGATCTACAACGTCCTGTTCGCGTTCCGGGTCGGCGCACCCGTCGTGCTCATGGAGCGGTTCGAGCCGGCGACGTTCGCCGCCCTCGTCCGCCGTCACGGCATCCGCTCGACCGTCCTGCCGCCGGCGGCGATGGCGATGCTCACCGACGCCGCCCCGGACGAGGTGGGCGACCTGGCCCCGCTGCGCTACGTGCGCAGCATCACCGCCCCGCTGTCGCCGCTGCAGGCCCGCCGCTTCCGGGATCGCTTCGGCATCGCCGTGCTCAACAGCTACGGCCAGACCGAGATCGGCGGCGAGGTCATCGGCTGGAACGCCGCGGACGCCCGCGAGCACGGCGAGGACAAGCTCGGCTCGATCGGGCGGCCCCACGACGGCGTCACGGCCCGGGTCGTCGACGAGGCCGGTCACGACGCCGCCGACGGGGACGCCGGCGAGCTGTGGCTGCGGACGCCGGCGCTGGCCGCCGGCTACGCCGGGGGCGCCGACCTGGGCGACCGGCTGAGTGCCGACGGGTGGTTCCGCACCGGGGACATGGCCCGCATCGACGCCGAGGGGTTCGTCTGGATCGAGGGCCGGCTGTCCGACATGGTGAACCGCGGCGGCCTCAAGGTCTTCCCCGCCGAGGTGGAGGAGGTCCTGCGCCTCGACCCGGCCGTCGCCGACGCCGCCGTCGTCGGCGTTCCGGACGACCGCCTGGGCGAGGTGCCCTGGGCCTTCGTGGTGGGCCGGGAGGGCGCCACACCCGAGCCCGAGGCCCTCGCCGCCCACTGCCGCCGCCACCTGGCCCCGTACAAGGTCCCGGTCCGCTTCGAGCCGGTCGACGCCCTGCCCCGCAACGAGGTGGGCAAGGTCCTCAAGGCCGGCCTGGCCCGGCACGCCACGGAGGCGACGACGACCCGATGACCCCGTCCCCGCCCGCGGCGGCGCGGCCGCAGTCGGCCGCCCCGCCGGGGGCTGCGGTCACCACCGTCGGTGGGGTGGTCGGGCGCGGGCTGGCCCTCCTCGGCGTGGAGGCGACGTACGGTCGCCCGCTGGCCGGGCTCGCCGTGGCCGTCGCCGACGACCCCG
This sequence comes from Acidimicrobiales bacterium, assembly GCA_035265325.1. Taxonomy (GTDB): domain Bacteria; phylum Actinomycetota; class Acidimicrobiia; order Acidimicrobiales; family VFJN01; genus DATCLS01. Next base: position 91,294 of record DATFOS010000172.1, on the reverse strand, counting down.
CCGTGGCGGGCCTGCTGGCCGAGGCCCACCTGCTCGTGCACCGGTCCCGGTGCGCCGTCCACGCCGGCGACGGGACGCTCACCGTCCTCGACCGCCGGGCCGCCCTGACGCCCGGCGTCCTGCCCCTGCGGCCGGCCCCGGCCGGAGTGACCGCACCCGCCCCACTGGTCGTCGAGGACACCGGTGGGCTGGTCGACTGCTTGCCGGCCTTGGCCGAGCGGCTGGCGGCCGACGGCGTCGCCGCTCTCCGGCTCGCCCTCGACCCGGCGGCGCCGGCGTCGGGCCTCCGGCTCACCCGCCCCGAGGCCGTCGACCGCTGGGTGGCCCCGGGCCCCGACGCGGTGGCCCACCTCGACGCCGCCCGGGCGCCGGCCGTGCTGGTCGGGCCGGGCGTGGCCGAGCCGTCCCTCGTCCCCGGCCTGCACGCCCTGGCGGCCGCGGGCGGGTTCGGCGTGCTCAACACGTGGGGCGCCAAGGGCGTGTTCGACTGGCGCAGCCGGCACCACCTTGCGACCGTCGGGCTCCAGGCCGCGGACCTCACCCGGGGCGGCCTGGCGGACGCCGACCTGCTCGTCGCCGCCGGGCTCGACCCGCGGGAGGTCCCCGGCGGCGGGTGGGACGGGTGCCCGGTCGTGACCCTGGCCCCCGGTGCGCTCGGGCCCGCCGCCGAGGCGCTCGCCCCCGGCCGCGGCAGGGCGGTACCCGAGGTCCCGCCACTTCGACCCGACCTCGCCCGCGTGACCCAGGAGGGCTGGACGGCCGTGGCCGGGCCGCTGCCGCCCAGCCGCGTCACGCTTGCCTACTCGCGGGCGCTCGGTGCCGGCGGGCTGGTCGCCGCCGACCCGGGGACCGCCGGCTTCTGGGTGGCGCGCACGTTCCCGACCACGGCGCTCGGCGGCGCCGTCGTCCCGGCCCGCGCCGGGGCGCACGGCCTCGCCGCCGCCTGCGTCGCCGTGGCCCGCCGGGCCCGTCCCGGCCGCCCGGCGCTGGCCGTGGTCGACGCCGGCGATGCCCCCGATGCCGGCGGTGCCGGCGGTGCCGGCGCGCCCGCCGGGCGGGACGCCGCGGAGGCGACCGCGGCCGTGGTGGAGGCCGCGGCCCGGTGGGGCGTCGCCCTGCCGGTCGAGCAGTGGGCGCCCGACGGGCCGGGGCTCGGGGCCGAGGAACACGCCGCCCGGCTCGACGACCTCCTCGCCGCCGGGGTCGCGGCCGGGGCCCCCGCCCGGGTCGCTGCCGCCGACGTCCGCACGGACGGGCGGCAGATGGCGCACATGGTCGAGGTGGCCGGCCCGGTGGTGGCCTGGACGTACGAGCCCGCGGCCGCCGGCCCGGCGGAGGGGGAGGGAAGCCGATGAGCGTCTCGCTGGAGGGACGGGCGGTGCTCGTGGTCGGGGCGTCTGCCGGGATCGGCCGGGCGCTGGCCGCGGCCGCCGTGGGCGACGGCGCCCGGGTGGTGCTGGCGGCCCGGCGCAAGGACCGCCTGGAGGAGGCCGTCGCCGAGGCCGGCGGGGGCCACGCCGTGGTCGCCGATGCCTGCGAGGACGGCGGCTGCGCCCGGATGGTGGCCGAGGCCACGGCCCTGATCGGCCCGCTCGACCTGGTCGTGTACTCGGCCGGTGCCGCCCCGCTGCGGCCCCTGGCCGAGACGGACGCCGACGACTGGCGCTCGGTCCTCGCCACCAACGTGGTCGGGGCCAACGAGCTGGTCCGGGCGGCCGTGGGCCGCATGGCGCCCGGGGGCATCGTCGCCGTCCTGTCGTCGGAGACCGTGCGCTCGCCGCGCTGGGGCCTGGGCGCCTACGGGGCGAGCAAGGCCGCGCTCGAGGCGTCGCTGCGGTCGTGGCGGCACGAGGTGCCGGAGGTCCGGTTCTCCTGCGTCGCCGTGGGCCAGACGTTCCCGACCGGGTTCGGCGCCGGCTTCGGGGAGGCCGAGCTGACCGAGGCGTTCGGCCACTGGGGCCGCCACGGGCAGCTCCAGGCCGAGTTCATGACGCCGGAGGGGGTGGCCCGCACGCTGGCCACCACGTTCGCCGTGGCGCTGGCCCACCCCGACGTGGGGGTCGAGGACCTCGTGCTCCGCTCGCCCTCGCCCGTGGCGCCCACCGACGCCTGGGCGGCGACGGAGGTGCACGAGCGCGAGCTCCCCACCACGGAACCATAGTTTCCGATAGGGTTTCAGATATTGGAGCGAGGAGGGGTCCGATGACAGGTTGGGACGAGGCGCTCGGGGTGGTCACGGTCAACGACGCCGCCCCCTCGACGGCGGGGCTTCCCGTCGGGCTCCCGATGCCACGCGACCGCGAGCTGCTGTTCGACCGCCAGAAGCGCGTCCGCGTGACCCGCCGGGCAGGTCGCCGCTTCCCGTTCCCCGTCCCCAACGGCTGGTTCGTCGTCGCCGAGGCCGGTGACCTCGGCCCGGGCGAGGTCCGGGCGCTCTTCTACTTCGGGCGCGACCTCGTGCTCTACCGCACGGAGGACGGCGAGCCCCGCGTCGTGGACGCCCACTGCCCCCACCTCGGCGCCCACCTGGGCGTGGGCGGCAAGGTCGAGGGCGACTGCCTGCGCTGCCCGTTCCACGGATGGTCGTTCGACGGCACGTCCGGCGCCTGCGTCGAGATCCCCTACGGCACGGCCACGCGCATCCCGGCCCGGGCGGCCACGCGGGCGTACCCGACGCTCGAGCGCAACGGGATGGTGTGGGCGTGGTACCACGCCGAGGACGAGGCGCCGTTCTACGACGTGCCCGAGGTGCGCGAGTTCGCCGACCCCGAGTGGACCGCTGCCGTGGTGCGCGACTTCGAGGTGGCCGCCGCCGCGCAGGACATGGCGGAGAACAACGTCGACTACGCCCACTTCCGCTACGTGCACGGCACCGACGCCATCCCCGAGGACGAGTTCCACGTCGAGGGCACCTACAAGCGGGCGGTCGGCCTCGACGGCACCTTCGTCCGCGAGGGCTTCGGCCTGGGCCTCGGCGTGATCCGGGTGAAGGGCTACGTGACGTTCCTGTCGTCGACCACGCCGATCGACGAGGAGAGCGTGCACGTCCGCTGGGTGTTCACCGCCCCCGCCGCCAACGGGCCCGAGGCCGCCGTCCAGGCCGCCGACCAGTTCTGCGACGGCGTCAGCCAGGACATCCCCATCTGGGAGAACAAGGTGTACCAGGCCCGGCCGGTCCTGACCCGGTCCGAGCGGCCGATCATCGAGCACCGGCGCTGGGCGCGGCAGTTCTACTCGCACTACGACCCGGCCGACGAGGTCACCGAGACCGAGGCCTGAGCCGGCCGCGGCCCGCCGGTCGCCCGGGAGCTCCCACCACGCGGGGCCCGGAGCGGCCGCGGGCCCGGGGGCCGCGACGAGCGTCCGTCAGCGGAGGCGCCACTCCTGGCGCCGACCCGACGCGAACTGCCGGTTGCCCTCGGCCAGGGCCTCCGCCGACGTCCCGAGCTTCAGGAACAGGTTGCCGAGGTCGGACGCCTGGCGGGGCGCCAGGTCGCGGGCCGCCCAAACGGTCCGCAGCGTGGCCTGCACGGCCGCCGCCGGCTGGGCGGCGATGGCGGCCGCCACGCGGTGGGCCGCCTCGGCGAGCTCGTCCGGCTCGGCCACCTCGGAGACCAGCCCGACGGAACGGGCGTGCTCGGCCGACATGCGCTCGGCCGCCCCGACGAGGGCCATCCGCAGCACCTCGCCGAACGGCATGCGGGCCAGCAGCAGGAGCGGCTCGAACACGGCCGTCATCCCGAACGTGACGTGGGGGTCGAAGAACGTGGCCGTGCGCGACGCCACGATCACGTCACACTCCCCGAGCAGGTAGAAGGCACCGCCGCAGGCCATGCCGTTGACGGCGGCGACCACCGGCTTCCACACGCCCTGGCTCTTGGGGCCGAGGCGGCGGCCGGGGTCGTCGTAGGTGTACGGGTCGAACTCCTCCTCCGGGATGAGGCTGCGGTCGATGCCCGTGCAGAAGGCCCGTTCACCGGCGCCGGTCAGCACCACCGCTCGCACCTCGGGGTCGGCGCGGACGTGGCGCCACACGGCGTCGAGGTCGTCGAGCATGGTGGCGTCGAAGGCGTTGCCGACGTCCGGGCGGTCGAGCGTCACCTCGGCGACGCCGTCGGCTTGGCCGTAGCGGACGGCGGTGGTCGCGGGGGGCGTGGTGCCCACGGTCGTCCTCCTCACCAGCCCCGGTAGGCGGGGTCGCGGCGCTCGACGAAGGCGGCCACGCCCTCGTTGGCGTCGTGGGTGGCCATGTTGAGCTCCTGGGCCAGGGCCTCCTCGCGGAAGGCGGACGACCGGTCGGTGTCGAGCGAGCGGTTGAGCAGCGCCTTGGTGGCGGCCAGCGCCCGGGTGGGGCCGGCGGCCAGGCGGGTCGCCCAGACGGTGGCCTCGGCCACCAGGTCATCGGCGGGGACGACCCGGTTGACCAGGCCGTAGCGCTCGGCGTCCGCGGCGCTCAGGGCGTCGCCGAGGAACATGAGCTCCTTGGCCCGCTGCAGGCCGACGAGGCGGGGGAGCAGCCAGGCGCCGCCTCCGTCCGGCACCAGGCCGCGGCGGACGAACACCTCGACGAAGCGCGCCCCCTCGGCCGCCAGGACCAGGTCGCAGGCCAGGGCCAGGTGGGCGCCGATGCCGGCGGCGGTGCCGTTGACGGCGGCGATGACCGGCTTCTCGCAGTCGAGGACGGCGGAGACCAGGCGCTGGGCGCCGGTGGCGATGACGCGGCCGATGTCGCCGACCACGCGCTCGGGGACGCCGTCGGGGTGGGTCGGCGTGCCCTGCGACGCCCGCAGGTCGGCGCCGGTGCAGAAGTGGCGGCCCGTGGCCGTCAGGACGACGACGCGGGTCGCGACCCGGGCGCTCGCCTCCTGGAGGAGCCCGACGAGCCGGTCGCGCTGGGCCGGCGTCAGGGCGTTGCCGGCCTCCGGCCGGTCGAGGGTCAGCCACAGCACGCCGCCCTCCTCGCGGGCGGTGAGCTGGGCCTCCACGGCGGTGTCGCCGCTCATCCGGTGACCGTACCTCGGCGTCGCATGGGCGTCGCCCTCCTGTTCCGTCTGTGGTCGGGGGTGGTCGGGATGGTCGGTGTGGCCTGTGGGCGCGGCATGGCGGGTGGCGCGGCGCTCAGCCGATGACGCGGTCGGCGCGCAGGTCGGCCAGCTCGGCGGCGGTGAGCCCCAGCTCGGCGGCCAGCACCTCGTCGGTGTGCTCGCCCAGCCAGGGCGGCCGGGTCTCGGGGCCCTCGGCCACGCCGGCGAGCTTCACGGGGTTGCCCGGCACGAGCACCGGCTCCCCCACGCCGTCGGGGCGCGGGATCGCCACCAGCATCGAGCGGGCGTCGAGGTGCGGGTCGGCGGCGACCTCGGCCGCCGTCAGGCACGGCCCGGCGGCGAGGCCGGCCCGGCCGAGGGCCTCGGCTGCGTCCTGCCGGGTCCGGGCCTTCGCCCAGGCCTCGAGTGCCGGGCGGACCAGGGCGTCGAAGTGCTCGGCCCACCCAGCGTGGTCGGCCAGGCGGGGGTCGTCGAGCCACTCGGGGCGGTCGAGGAGGCCGGCCAGCGCCCGGTACTGGTGCAGCCGCCCGACCTGGACGACCACGTGCCCGTCGGACGCCGGGACCGTGTCGATCACCGCCCGGACCTCGTCCTCGATCGTCCCCCGCACGCCCATGGACCAGAAGTTCACGACGATGTCGGTCATGGCGACGACGGCGTCGAGCATGGCGACGTCGACCCGCTGGGCGGTGCCGGTGCGGTCGCGCTGGCGCAGGGCGGCGAGCAGCCCGACGGTGCCGAACAGGGCGGCGCTGATGTCGCCGAAGGCGCCCACGGGGTTGGCGCGGGGCCGGCGTCCCGGCTCGCGCCGGTACTCGTAGATGCCGGACATCGCCTCGACGATCGAGGCGTAGGCGGGCCACGCCTGGTACGGCGAATCGCCCCACGGCTCCATGTGGTTCCCGAAGCCGGACACCGACAGGTAGACGACGGTGGGATGGGCGGCGGCGACGGCGTCGAAGCCGAGCCCGAGCCGCTCCATCGTCCCGGCCTTGAAGTTCTCGCACACCACGTCGAAGCGGGGGGCGAGCGCCAGGAAGGCCTCGCGCCCCCTGGGGTGCTTGAGGTCGAGCGTGATGCTGCGTTTGCCGAGGTTGTTGCGGAGGAACGTGGCACCCACGCGCCGGCCGGCGGGGTCGGTCAGGGCCGGGTGTGCGCCCCGGCCGGACTCCCCGCCGTCGGGGTGCTCGACCTTCACGACGTCGGCCCCGAGCCGGGCGAGCAGTTGCGTGGCGAACGGCAGGGCCTGCATCTGCTCTGCGGCGAGGATCCGCACCCCGTCGAGGGGCCGGCCGTTCGCCCGGGCGCGTTCATTCACGACATCGCCGATGTTCATATACGACCTTTCCGGTCGGTTCAGTTTTGCCTATTTTCGACGGAACGATTTAGGGTGACGGCATGTCAGTGGGCACGTCACGGGGGATCCTGGGCATCGGCGCCCACCTGCCGTACCGCCGGCTCGACCGCGCGGCCATCCGGCCGGTGGCGGGCGCCGGGGGCGGCCGGGGCCGGCGCACCGTGGCCTCCTACGACGAGGACACGACGACGATGGGCGTCGAGGCCGCCCGCCTGGCCCGGCGCGACGCCCCGCGGGTGCGGCCGGCGACGCTGTGGTTCTCCACCGTGGCGCCGGCCTACCTCGACAAGGCCAACGCCACGACCGTGCACGCCGCCCTCACCCTCGACCCCGGCTGCCCGGCCTTCGACGTGAACGGGTCGGTCCGCTCCGCACTCGGCGCCCTGCGGGCCGGTCTGACGGGCGCTGCGCCGGCGCTGGTGGTCACGGCCGACCTCCGCACCGGCCGCCCCGGCAGCGCCGACGAGGCGGCGGGCGGCGACGCCGGCGCCGCCGCCCTCGTGGGCGACGCCTCCGCCGGCCCGCTGCTGGCCGAGCTGGTGGGCTGGGGCAGCGCCACCGAGGAGTTCCTCGACCGCTGGCGCACGCCCGGCGACGCCCACTCCACCCACTGGGAGGAGCGCTTCGGCGAGGGCCGCTACGCCGAGTTGGGCGCGCGGGCCTGGGCGGACGCCCTGGCCGACGCCGGCGTGGGCGCCGACGAGGTCGACGTGGTCCTGGTGGCCGCCGCCCACGCCCGGGCCGGCACCACGCTGGTGTCCCGCCTGGGCGTCGCCGACCGCGTGCCGGGCGCCGGCTCGACGGCCGGCCGCCTCGCCGCCGAGGTGGGCGAGACGGGCGCCGCCCAGCCCCTGCTGCTCCTGGCGGCCGCCCTCGACGACCTCTCCGGCACCGACACGGCGGCCCGCGCCGACGACGACGGCGCCATCGACGACGCAGACGGGCCTGGCAAGGTGGTGGCGCTCGTGGCGCTGGCCGACGGGGCCGACGTGGTCCTGTTCCGCACGACCGGCGCCCTGGCCGGGCGCCGCCCGGCCCGGCCGGTGGCCGCCCAGCTCGACGCCGGTGGCGCCGTCGCCTACGGCACCTACCTGGCCTGGCGCGGCTACCTGCCGGTCGAGCCGCCCCGCCGCCCGCTGCCGGCCAGGCCGTCGGCGCCTGCCGCCGACCGGTCCCGGGCCTGGAAGTTCGGCTTCGTCGCCTCCGAGTCCGCCGAGGGCGCGGTCCACCTGCCCCCGGCGCCCGGCGACGACCGGCCCCGGCCCATGGCCGACGCCGTCGGCACGGTGGCGACCTCGACCGTCGACCGGCTGGCCTACTCGCCGTCGCCGCCCGTCGTCTTCGCCGTCGTCGACTTCGACGGCGGCGGGCGCCTGCCGGTCGAGCTCACGGACGTCGAGGCCACCGGCGTGGGCATCGGCGACCGGGTCGAGATGACGTTCCGGCGGCTGTTCACCGCCGAAGGGGTCCACAACTACTTCTGGAAGGCCCGGCCGCTCCGGGCGGGGGAGGAGCGCTGACATGGCGTCGCACGGCATCCGCGACCGGGTGGCGATCGTGGGGATGGGCTGCACCCGCTTCGCCGAGCACTGGGACAAGGGCATCGACGACCTACTCCTCGACGCCACCGGCGAGGCGTTCGCGTCCGCCGGCATCGGCAAGGACGACGTCGACGCCTTCTGGCTCGGCACCGCGCAGTCGGGCATGAGCGGCATGGTCCTGTCCAAGCCGCTCGGGCTCGTGGGCAAGCCGGTGACCCGGGTCGAGAACATGTGCGCCACGGGCTCCGAGGCCCTGCGCCAAGCCGCCTACGCCGTGGCCTCGGGCGCCTACGACGTGGCCATGGCGGTCGGCGTCGAGAAGGTGAAGGACAGCGGCCACCAGGGCCTCAACGCCTTCCCGATCCCGGCCGACGGCACCCAGCGGACGCTGACGGCGGCGGCGATGTTCTCGATGGTCGCCCCGGCCTACGCCGAGCGCTACGGCGTCGACCCCGACGAGCTGCGCCGGGCGCTGGCCCGCATCGCGGTGAAGAACCACGCCAACGGCGCCGTGAACCCGCGTGCGCAGTTCCGCAAGGAGACCTCGGTCGACCGCATCTGCGCCATGCCCGCCGTGGCGGGACCGCTGTCGGTGTTCGACTGCGCCGGCGTGGCGGACGGATCGGCGGCGGCGATCGTGGTCCGCGCCGAGGACGCCCACCGCTACACCGACCGGCCCCTGTATGTGAAGGCGCTGTCCTGGTCTCCGGCAACGGCGCGGGCCTGACCGACCCCGACTACGACTACACGACGTTCCCCGAGGTGGCCGCCAGCGCCGCCGACGCCTACGCCCAGGCCGGGGTGACCGATCCCCGGGCCGAGCTGGCCATGGCCGAGGTCCACGACTGCTTCACGCCCACCGAGATGGTCCTCGCCGAGGACATGGGCTTCTGCGACCGGGGCACGGCGTGGAAGGAGGTGCTGGCCGGCACGTTCGACCGCGACGGCGACCTCCCGATCAACCCCGACGGCGGCCTGAAGTCGTTCGGGCACCCGGTGGGGGCGAGCGGCCTCCGCATGATGTTCGAGGCCTGGCTGCAGCTCCGGGGCGAGGCGCCGGCCGAGCGCCGCATCGCCACCGTGGGCGAGCGCTCGCTGGCCCTGACCCACAACCTCGGCGGCTACCCGGGCGAGATGGTGAGCTTCGTGTCGATCGTGGGGACCGAGCCGCACGGCTAGCCGCCCGCCGGCCGGGCGACGTTCCCGGTGGCCTCGTCGCCGGCGGCCTCGTCGGCCACGAGCCGGCGCCGGTCCACCTTGAGCATGGGGGTGAGCGGCAGGGCCGGCACGACCCGCAGCGCCTCGGGCAGCTTGTCCCGGGCCAGGTTCGGGGCGAGCCAGGCCCGCAGGTCTTCGAGGCGGGGCGCCGGCCGGTGCGCCGCCGGGACGACGACCGCCACGCCGACCGACCCCATGACCGGGTCGGGGCGGGGAACCACCACCGCCTCGGCCACGTCGGGGTGGCCGGCGAGGTGGGCCTCGACCTCGGCGGGGTGGACGTTGTAGCCGCCCCGCACGTACATGTCGTCCCGCCGGCCCGCCAGGCGGACGCACCCCCGGGCGTCGACCGACGCCAGGTCGCCGGTGCGAACCCACCCGTCCACCAGCGTGGCGGCGGTCGCGTCCGGGTCACGCCAGTAGCCGACCATCTGGGTGGGGGAGCGGAGCCACAGCTCGCCGACCTCGCCGGGGGCGCAGGGCCGGCCGGCCGCGTCGCGCACCTCGACCGCTACACCGCTGCGGGGCCGCCCGACCGTGTGCATGGCCTCCTCGTCGTCGGCACCGGGAGCCGTGGCCGTGCCGCAGCCGCCCGACTCCGTGGAGGAGTAGCGGATGGAGTAGCCGGCGCCGAACGTCCGGCGGACCTCCTCCACCAGCGCCGGCGGCGAGGCGGCGCCGCCGGCGACCACCAGGGCCACGTGGGACCAGTCGTGGCGCCCGGCCTCGGGCGAACGGGCCATGAGGGCGAGCTGGGGGGCGACGGCGCCGATCGACGGCATCCGCTCGGCGGCGATGGTGCGCAGGGCGTCGTCTGCCCGCCAGCGGGCGAGCAGGTGCGTCCGCGTGGCGCGGCGCAGGTACCACGGCAGCTTGGTCATGAAGCCGACGTGGGCGAACTGCGTCGAGCCGAGCATGGCCGGGCCGGGGCCGTCGGCCCACGTGCCGCCGGTGTCGGCGACGGCCACCGCCCGCATCTGGCGGCCGGCGAAGATCGCCGCCTTGGGCCGCCCGGTCGTGCCGGAGGTGAACACCAGCGCCGCCGGCCGGTCCTCGTCCGGCGCGAGCGGGGGCGGCCCGGCGTGCCGGTCGAGGGCGCGCCGTCCCGCGGCCTCGAGTGCGGCCACCTCGTCCTCGTGGACGAGCGTGACGGCCGGGTCGGCCAGCGCCGCCAGCGCCTCCTGCTCGGGCGGCGCCAGGCGCGGGTTGACCCCGGCCGTGACGGCCCCGAGCTTGGCGGCGGCGGCGTAGGCGACCACGTAGGCGGGGGCCGACGGCAGCCGCAGGGCCACACGGTCGCCCTCGCCGACCCCGCGGGCGGCGAGGCCGGCGGCCACGGCGTGGGCGCGGGCGTCGAGTGCCCGGTAGGTCAGCGGCCTGCCGTCGGCGGCGACGAACGCCGGCAGGTCGCCGAAGCGTCGGCCGGCCGCGCGCACCGTCTCGGCGAGCATGGTGGGCCGGGCCGCTCAGTCGAGGTCGAGGCCGAGCATGCGGACCGCGTTGGTGCGCATGACCTTGTCCACCACGTCCTGCGGGATGCCCGCCATCAGCTCCTCGGCGACGGCCTTGGTGTTCGGCCACGTCGAGTCGGTGTGGGGGTAGTCGGTCTCGAACGTGATGTTGTCGGCGCCCACCTTGTCGAGGGCGTCGATGCCGTGCTGGTCGCGGAAGAAGCAGCCGTAGACCTGGCGGTAGTAGTAGGTCGACGGCGGCTCCGGGATCGTCTCGGCCACGCCGCCCCAGGCCCTGTGCTCCTGCCAGACCGTGTCGGCCCGCTCGAGGATGTAGGGGATCCAGCCGATCTGGCCCTCGCTGTAGGCGAGGGTGAGCGTCGGGAACTGGATGAGCTTCCCCGAGAACAGCCAGTCGCTCATCGACGCCATGGCGTTGTTGAAGCTCAGCGTGGCGGCGACGGCGTTGGGAGCGTCGGGCGAGGTGGCCGGCATGCGCGATGACGAGCCGATGTGCATGGCGACGACCGTGCTCGTGTCGGCGCAGGCGGCGAAGAACGGGTCCCACGCGCCCGTGTGGATCGACGGCAGCCCCAGGTGGGGCGGGATCTCGCTGAAGCACACGGCCCGCACGCCCCGCGCCGCGTTACGGCGGACCTCGGCGGCGGCCAGCTCCGCGTCCCACAGCGGGACGATGGTGAGGGGGACGAGTCGGCCGCCCGAGTCGCCGCACCACTCCTCGACCATCCAGTCGTTGTAGGCCCGCACGCAGGCCAGGCCGAGGTCGTGGTCCTTGGCCTCGGTGAAGGCTTGGCCGCAGAAGCGCGGGAACGTCGGGAACGACAGCGACGCCTCGACGTGGTTGAGCTCCATGTCCTCGACGCGGGCCACCGGGTCGTAGCAGCCCGGCCGCATCTCGTCGTACGTCATCGGGGTCATCGTCATCTCGTCGCGCGAGTAGCCGACGGCGGCGACGTGGCGTTTGTGGATGTAGACGAGGTCCTCGAACACCCAGCAGTCGGCCTTGTGCGGGGCGTCGTCGTCGAAGGCCTGCTCGTAGTGCCCGCCGCCGACGTGGCGCATGCCGGCGATGCCCCGGCGCTCGATGCGCGGGCCGCGGTCGCGGTAGGCGGCCGGCAGGTACTGGTGCCACACGTGAGCCGGCTCGACCACGTGGTCGTCGACGCTCACGATCTTCGGGATCCGGATGGCGGCCGCGGTGGCGGCCGGAGCGGTCGAGGTCACAGGCCCTCCCTGGCGGCGGACGTTGTGAATATTATATGCAATGTGCCGATGGACACCATCCCGGGGGCGTTGCAGCACGCCGCCACCACCCACGCCGGGCGTGACGCCCTGGTGGGCGACGGGCGCCGCCTGACCTACGCCGACCTGCTGGACGAGGCCCGCGCGGTGGCCGGGGCGCTGGTCGTCTCCGGCCTCGCGCCCGGCGACCGGGTGGCCCTGTGGGCGCCGAACAGCGTCGACTGGGCGGTGGCGTCGTTCGGCACGTACCTGGCCGGTTGCGTGCTGGTGCCGCTGAACTCCCGCTACAAGGGCGAGGAGGCCGGCCAGGTGCTGCGCACGTCCGGCGCCCGGCTGCTGCTCACCGTCACCGACGCCGCCGGCACCGACCTGCTGGCCCAACTCGACGGCGTCGCGGGCCTCGATGCCCTCGGCGAGCGCGTGGTCCTCGGCGGGGACGCCCCGGCGGGCGCCACCGCCTGGCCGGACTTCCTGGCCCGCTCGACCGCCGAGGCCCGGGGGGAGGCCGACCGCCGGGCCGCCGCCGTCGGGCCCGACGACGTGTCCGACATCATGTTCACCTCCGGGACGACCGGTGCCCCCAAGGGGGCGATGGTCGCCCACGGGCCGAGCGTGTGCGTCTACCAGGTGTGGGCCGACCTGGTGGGCCTGCGGGCCGACGACCGCTACCTGGTCGTGTTCCCCTTCTTCCAGACCTCCGGACTGAAGGCGGGGCTGCTCGCCTCGGTCCTGACCGGCGCCGCCGTGCTGCCCCAGGCCGTGTTCGACGTGCCGACGGTGATGGCGCGGGTCGCCGAGGAACGCGTGACCTTCCTCCCGGGGCCGCCGACGGTCTTCCAGACGATCCTCGACCACCCCGACCTGCCGTCGTTCGACCTGTCGTCGCTGCGCCTGTCGGTGACCGGCGCCGCGGTCGTCCCCGTGTCCGTCATCGAGCGGATGCTCGCCGAGCTGGGGTTCGAGAACGTCGTGACCGGCTACGGGCTCACCGAGACCACGGGCACGGTGAGCGTGTGCCGCTGGGACGACCCGCCCGAGGTCATCGCCACCACCGTGGGCAAGCCCCTGCCGGGCGTCGAGGTCCGCATCGTCGACGAGGACGGGACGGACGTGCCCGGCGGCGGGCCCGGCGAGATCCTCGTGCGGGGCTACAACGTCATGCGAGGCTACGTCGACGACCCGGAGGCCACCGCGGCGGCGATCGACGCCGACGGCTGGCTCCGGACGGGCGACATCGGCCTGCTCGACGCGGACGGGAACATTCGCATCACCGACCGCAAGAAGGACATGTTCATCGTCGGCGGGTTCAACGTGTACCCGGCCGAGGTCGAGGCGGCGCTGCTGCGGCACCCGGGGGTGGCGCAGGTCGCCGTCGTCGGCGCGCCCGACCACCGCCTCGGCGAGGTGGGCGCCGCCTTCGTCGTGCCCCGCACCGGCGCCACGGTGGACGGGGACGAGGTCGTCGCCTGGTGCCGCGAGCGCATGGCCAACTTCAAGGTGCCCCGCCGGGTCGAGGTCGTGGACGCCCTGCCCATCAACCCGAACGGCAAGGTCATGAAGTTCGTGCTGCGCCAGGCGCTCACGACCGACGGAGGAGCCACGACGTCATGAGGATGCTCGAGGGGAAGGTCACCGTCGTGACGGGGGCGGGGCATGGCATCGGCCGCGCCCACGCCCTCGAGCTGGCCCGGCACGGCGCCGCCGTCGTGGTCAACGACCTGGGCGGGTCGGTGCGGGGCGAGGGGTCGGGCAACGCAGCCGACGACACCGTCGCCCTCATCACCAAGGCCGGCGGCGAGGCCCTGGCCGACTACGGCGACGTCGGCGACCACGAGAAGGCCGGCGCGCTGGTCCAGAAGGCGGTGGACACGTGGGGCCACCTCGACGTGCTGGTCAACAACGCCGGCATCGCCCGCGACGCCGCCATCTGGAACATGAGCCCCGACGACTTCGACGTCGTCATGCGCGTGCACGTGCGGGGCACGTGGAGCTGCTCGCACCACGCCGCCGCGCACTGGCGCGGCCGGGCCAAGGCGGGGGAGCGGGTGGTGGGGCGGATCATCAACACGACGTCCGGCGCCGGGCTCACCGGCAACTTCGGCCAGTCCAACTACGCCACCGCCAAGGCCGCCATCGTCGGCCTGACCCAGACCCTCGCCATCGAGCTGCGGGCCTACGGGGTGACGGCCAACGCCATCGGCCCCTCCGGCGCCACCCGCCTCACCGCCACGATGCCCGGCGCGCCGCCCGTCGTCGAGACCGACGAGGTGCCCGAGGGCGAATGGCAGCCGATGGATCCCGGCAACAGCTCGCCGCTGGTGGCGTGGCTGGCCAGCGACGAGTCGGGGTTGATGACGGGCCAGGTCATCCGGTCCATCCACGACCGCCTCGTGTGGATGCACGGCTGGCGCGAGGCCGCCACCGCCGCGGCGGGGGAGCAGCGCTGGGACGCCACCGCCCTCGGCCGGGTGGTGTCCGAGGACCTGCTCGGGACGGGGGCCGTCGGCCTCCGGTTCCGGTGACACCGTGCCCGTGGAGCTGGCGTCGCTCGTGCGGCCTGCGCACACCGCCGTCGTCGTCCAGGAGGTGCAGGAGGGCGTCGTCGGCGCCGGTGCCGGCCTCCCGGCGCTGGCGGCGGCCGCCGAGGAGGTGGGGCTCGTCGGCGCCCTCGCCCACCTCCTCGCCGCCGGCCGCGCCGCCGGCGTCCGGGTGATCCACGCCACGGCCGAGACCCTGCCCGGCGGCTTCGGCGCCAACCGCAACGCCCGGCTGTTCGCCGGCGCCCGCCGCGCCGGCGTGCTCACCGCGGCCGGGGCCGACGCCGTCCGCCCGGTGGCGGCGTTGGGGCCCGCCGACGGCGACGTGGTCCTGCCCCGCTACTACGGCCTCTCGCCGCTCGGCGCCGGGCCGCTCGACGGCCTGCTGCGCAACGAGGGCGTGACCACGCTCGTGGTCGCCGGCGTGTCGCTCAACATCGCGATCCCGCACCTCGTGTTCGAGGCCGTCGCCCGCTCCTACCAGGTCGTCCTGCCGACCGATGCCGTGGCCGGCGTGCCGGTCGCCTACGGCGAGGCCGTGGTGGCGAACAGCCTCGGCCTCGTGGCCACGCTCACCACGACGGCCGAGCTGGTCGCCACCTGGCAGGGGTGAGCGCCGGTCAGCCGGGGGTCGGCGCCGGTCAGGCGGGGGTCGGCGGCGTGCTAACGGCCGGTTCGGCCAGGAGGCCCCGGGCCTCGAACACGCGCACGACCGCCTCGCCGACCGCGCCCATCGTGCGGTCGTACTCGGCGGCCGCCCGGGCGGCGTCGCCCGCCTGGAACGCGGCCACGATGGCGCGGATGCCCCGGCGCTCGATCTCGACGGCCTCGGGCACGACGGCGAAGAAGGAGCCCGGCACCAGCCCCGCCATGGCCTGGAGCACGACCTTCAGCCGCGGCGAGCGGGCCGCGGCGACCACGCGCCCGTGGAAGGCGATGACGAGCCGGCCGAACGCCTCCGGGTCGTCCTCGACGGCGAGACCGTCGGCGAGGCGGGCCAGCTCGGCCACGACGGCGGGGCCGCCGCGGCCGAGCGCCCGCACGGCGGCGAAGCCGTAGACGGTCCCGTAGAGGTCGTAGTGGTCCTGGATGGCGGCGGCGTCGAAGGGGCTGACGAACGCCCCCCGGTGGATCTCGATCGTGACCGCGCCGGCCCGCTCGAGGCCGATGAGCGCCTCGCGCACGGGGATGCGGCTGATGCCGAGCATGCGGGCGATCTCGTCCTGGTTGACCTTGTCGCCCGGGCGCAGCACGCCGTCGAAGATGAGGCGCCGGATGTAGTCGGCGGCCAGGTCGCCGCTGCTGCGGCGCTTCTCGACGCCGTCGCTCGGCAGCGCCGCCGGGGCGGCACCGGGACGGTCGGGCGAGCGTGTGGGGTCGGGGCCGGCCACTACGCGATCCTAGGTGTCGCCCCCCGCCGGGCCGGCCGGACGGCCCGCCGCGAGCAGGTGGCGGGCCACCTCCTCGGCGGCCTCGTCGAGCGAGCCGAAGCGGGGGGCGAGGGCCCAGGCCCGCTTGAGGAACAGGTGGGGGTCGGCCTCCCACGTGAAGCCGATGCCGCCGTGGACCTGGATGCACGCCTTCCCGTTGGCGACGGCGGCCCGGGTGGCCATGACGCGGGCGGCGGCCACGGCCCGGGCGGCGTCGCCCTGGTCGGGCTCGTCCACGAGGACGCCGGCGGCGTAGGCGGCGGCCCGGGCCACCTCGGTGCGGGCGAACATGTCGGCGACCAGGTGCTTCACGGCCTGGAAGGAGCCGATGGCCCGGCCGAACTGCGTGCGCTCCTGGGCGTAGGACAGGGCGAGGCCCGTCGTTGCCTCGGCGATGCCGAGGAGCAGGGCGGTGGTGAGCAACGAGCCGGACCGCCGGAGTCCGGCGGCGTCGAGGCCGGGGACCGGGTCGCCGGCCGGCAGCGCCTCCACCAGGCTCACCGGCGTTGCCGGGTCGAGCGGCTCGACGCTGCGGGCCGCGGCCCGCACGGCGGCGGCGTCGACGGCGGTGATCGGCCCGTCGGTGCCGTCGCCGCGGTCGCCGTCGGTGCCGTCGCCGGGGAGGACGAGCACCACGTCGGCGGCGTCGAGGTGCTCCACGAGCACGGGGGAGCCCGGCCCGCCCGGGCCGGGCCCGACCAGCGTCACGACCGTGTCGCCCCCGACCACACCGGGGACCGCCCCGGCGGCGAGCGAGGAGGCCACCAGCGGCCCCGGGACGACGGCGCGCCCCAGCTCCTCGAACACGACGACGGCGTCGGCGGCGGCGAGGCCCGTCCCGCCGTCGGCCTCCGGGAGGGTCAGGCCGAACACACCCAGCTCCGCCAGCTCCCGCCAGCGGTCGCGGTCCAGCCCGTCGGCGGACGCCCGCACCACCGCGGGCGGGAAGCGGCCGGCGCAGAACGTGCGGACGCCCTCCTGCAGGGCGACCTGGTCGGCGTCGAGGTCGAGGTGGATGTCAGCGCTCCTTGGGGAGGCCGAGGACGCGCTCGGCCAGGATGTTCCGCTGGATCTGCGAGGTGCCGGCGGCGATGCTCACGGCCAGCGAGTGCAGCTCGCCGTGCACCTGGGCGGCGTTGCCCAGGCCGGGCAGCTCGCCGAGCGCGAGGGCCGAGCCGTCGAGCACCTGCATCGCCAGGTCGCCCAGCCGGTGCCGGGTGTCGGCGTAGGCCAGCTTGAAAGCCGACCCGCCGGCGACCGGGAGCGTGCCCGTGCCGGCCCGGCTGACGTTGCGCTTGGTCGTGGCCCACAGGGCGTCCAGCTCGGCGGCGACGACGCCCAGCTCGCGGCGGATGCCGGCGTCGTCCCACGCGGTGCCGGCGCCGCGGGGCACCCGGCGGGCGAGGCCGGCCAGGCCCTCGACCAGGTTCATGGCGTCGAGCATCTCGCTGACGAACGCCGTGCCCCGCTCGAAGCTGAAGGTGACCTGGGCGACGCGCCAGCCGTCGTTCTCGGCGCCGACCCGGTTGGCCACCGGGATCCGCGCCTCGTCGAGGAACAGCTCGGCGAACTCGTCGCTGCCCTCGATCGTGCGCAGGGGCCGGACCTCGACGCCCGGCACGTCCATCGGCATGATCAGCCAGGTGATGCCGCGGTGCTTCGGGGCGTCGGGATCGGTGCGGACCAGCAGCTCGCAGTAGTCGGCGGCCGTCGCGTAGGACGTCCACACCTTCTGGCCGGTCACGACGTAGTGGTCGCCGTCGCGCACAGCCCTTGTGCGCAGGCTGGCGAGGTCGCTGCCGGCCTCGGGCTCGGAGAAGCCCTGGCACCACACCGACTCGCCGCGCAGGATCCGGGGCAGGTGCTCGGCCTGCTGGTCGGGCCGGCCCTCCATGATGAGCGTGGGGCCGGCGTGGAGCAGGCCGACGAAGTTGAGGCCGACGTCGGGCGCCCCGGCCCGGGCCGCCTCCTCCAGGAGGATCAGGTGCTCGGCCGGGGTGGCGCCCCGCCCGCCGAACTCCTTCGGCCAGTTGATCCCGGCGTAGCCGGCGTCGTGGAGCAGCCGCTGCCAGGCCGTGTCGCGGGCGCGCCGGGCGGCCCAGTCGTGCGGGTCGGGCGGGGGCGCCTGCGCCGGGACGGTCTCGGCCAACCAGCGGCGCAGCTCGGCCCGGAAGCCCCCCTCGGTCGGCGAGTCGCGGAGGTGCATCGGCATGATCGTATAAAATATGCAGCCGTCAGCCCAAGGCGCCGGTGGCCCGGAGGTCGGCGATGCGGCCGGCGGCATAGCCGAGCGTCTCCCGCAGCACGTCGTCGGTGTGCTGGCCGGGCGTCGGCGCCATGGCCGGCACGGGCAGCTCGCCGTCGACCACCTTGAGGGGCAGCGGCAGCTGCTCGGCGCCCAGCGCCTCCCGGGGGAGGAAGCCCAGCCGGTCGGCGAACTGGGGGTCGTCGGCCAGGGTCCGCGGCGAATTGACCGGCGCGATCGGCGTGTCGTGGGCCATGCCGAACGCCACCCACTCGGCCGTCGTTCGCTGCCGGAAGATGGCCCGGAGCTCGGCCTGGAGCGTCCGGTTGCCCCGGGCGTGGTCGGCCACGGGCTCGCCGGGGTAGCGGGCGAACAGGTCGTCGCGGTCGACCCCGCGGCAGAAGGACTCCCAGAACGCCCGCTCGGACGCCTGGAACAGGACGTGGCCGTCCTTGGACCCGTAGACCTGGTACCGCACGGCGTCGCGCATGCCGCCCGTGCCGGGCGCCCGGCGGGCGTAGCCGTCGGAGGCGTTGCCGGTGACCTCGTCCTCGGGCCGCTCGTAGGCCTTCCACGTCTCGCTGCGGAGCCAGTCGACGGCGGCGGCGGCGTCGGACTGGGCGACCTCGTAGCGCGACCCCTCGCCGGTCTCGCGGGCCGCCAGCACGCCGGCGAGGATGCCCAGCGCGCCGAACAGCGGCCCGGCGTGGATGCCGACCGAGGGCTGCTCGGGCAGGTAGGTGTGGCCCTCGCCGTCGACGGCGGGCGTGACCAGCCCGGCCCAGGTGTCGTAGGCGATGCCGTGGCTCGGCATGTCGCGGTACGGGCCGGTCGAGCCGAAGCCCGAGATCGACACGAGGACCACCCGGGGGTTCGCGTCCCGGAGGACGTCGAAGCCCAGGCCCCGCCGCTCGAGCCCGCCCGGGCGCATGGCCTCGACGACCGCGTCGGCGCCCCGCACCAGGTCGAGGAACACCTCCCGGCCCTCGGGCCGTCGCAGGTCGAGCGTCACCGACCGCTTGCCCCGGTTGAGGTGGAGGTGCATCAGCGACACCCCCTCGACGATGGGCCAGGTCATCCGGCGCACGTAGTCGCCGCCCGGGGGCTCGACCTTGATGACGTCGGCGCCCATGTCGGCGAGGTACGTGGTGACGGCGGCGGGGCCGAGCATCGAGCACTCCACGATGCGCAGCCCGGCCAGCGGGGGTCGGTTCACGGCCTGCATCGTAGGTCCTATGGATTGAATCGTCGTTCAAAACCGCGCGAGCAAGCGTGGCCGGGTGAGGGCCACCGCGGTCGTCGCCTGACCCGACCCGTACTATGCCGGCGATGGCCGAGGTCGCAGGGGCGAAGCAGCTTCGCCGTCTTCTCGAGGCGGTGATGGCGCTCGGGTCCGAGCTCAGCCTGCCGCTCGTGCTCCGGCGGATCGTCGAGACGGCGGTGGAGCTGGTCGACGCCCGGTACGGGGCCGTCGGCGTGCTGGACACCGAGCGGAAGTGGCTGGCCGAGTTCATCACCGTCGGGATCGACGAGGAAGGGCGGGCCGTCATCGGCGACCTCCCGGAGGGCCACGGCATCCTCGGCAAGCTGATCGTCGACCCCCGGCCCCTGCGGCTGCCCGACCTGACCGAGCACCCCGACAGCTACGGGTTCCCGCCCAACCACCCGCACATGACGTCGTTCCTCGGCGTGCCGATCTGGGTGCGGGGCGAGGTGTTCGGCAACCTCTACCTGACCGAGAAGGCCGACGGCGAGGTCTTCACCGACGTCGACGAGGAGCTAGTCGTCGGCTTGGCGGCGGCGGCCGGCGTGGCGATCGAGAACGCCCGCCTGGCCGCCAGGGTCCAGGAGATGGCGCTGTTCGAGGACCGCGAGCGGATCGCCCGGGACCTGCACGACACCGTCATCCAGCGGCTGTTCGCCACGGGCCTCATGCTGCAGGGCGTGGCCGGGCGGATGTCGGACGGGTGGCCCGAGATGTCGGACCGCATCCGGCAGGCCGTCGACGACCTCGACGTGACCGTTCGGCACGTGCGCTCGGTCATCTTCGAACTGCAACCGGTGACGTTCAGCGACCACAGCGTCCGGCGTGAGGTGCTCGCCGTGGCGTCCGAGCAGGCGCCGGCGTTGGGCTTCGACCCCGTCGTGCGCTTCGACGGGCCGATCGACGCCGCCGTCGGCGAGGCGATGGAGGAGCACCTGCTCAACGTCATCCGCGAGTCGCTCGCCAACGTCGCCCGCCACGCCCGGGCGACGAAGGTGCAGGTCGAGGTGCTGGTCGACGCGGGCCACATCGAGGTGACGGTCACCGACGACGGGGTCGGCCCCGGCGGCGGCACCGCCGGCACCGGCGACGGCGGCCCCGGTGAGGGCGGTCCGACCGGGGCCCCGGGCGGCGGCCACGGGCTGCGCAACCTGCGCGAGCGCGCCGCCCGGGCGGGCGGCACGTTCGCGCTCCGCCCGGCCCCCTCGGGCGGGGGCACGCAGGCCTGCTGGCGGGCGCCGCTCTAGGGCGGCCCCGCCGGATCCGGGTGCGGCGTGTCACCGGTCATGGGGCACCACAACGGTGGGGCACGGGGCGTGGCGGGCGACGTGCTGGCTGACCGACCCGAGCAGCAGGCCGGCGAAGCCGCCCTGGCCACGCGAGCCGACCACGACGAGGGAAGCCTCGGTGGCGGCGTCGAGGAGGGCGGTGGCGGCGCCGGAGCACTCCCGCACCGTCCGCACGGTGACGCCGCTGGTGTCCTCGGCGGCGAGGGACCGTTCGAGCAGGTGCCCCGCGGACTCGTCCATGGCGTCGGACTCGGCCGGCACGGGGAGGAAAGCGTCGCCCCCGACGAACGCCGGCTGCCAGGCGTGGACGGCCAGGAGCGGGACGTCGCGGACGCGGGCCTCGGCGATCGCCCATCGCAGGGCGCCGCCGGCGGAGGCTGAGCCGTCGATGCCGACGACCACCGGGCCGCCGCGGCCGTCGCCGTCCTCGGCGCCGACCCGCACCACGGCGACCGGGCAGGTGGCGTGGTGCAGGACCTGGTCGCTGACCGAGCCCAGCAGAAGGGACCGGAAGCCGCCCAGGCCTCGGGCGCCCACGACGATCATCTCCGCCCCGTCCGAGGCGTCGAGCAGGGCGGCGGCCGGGAGGTCGCAGACCGTCCGGCGACCCACGTCGGCTGCCGCCTCGGCGCCCAGCGCCGCCTCGACGTCGGCGGCCAGCGCCTTGCCGGCCATCTCGTCGCCGTAGTCGGGGTCGAAGTGGCGGTCGCCGCCCGGGTGGTGCTGGTCGAGCAGGCCCCAGGCCATCACGGCGGTCACCGGGCGGTCGCGGAACCGGCCCTCCGCCACGGCCCAGCGGAGGGCGGCGGCCGCTCCGGGCGAGCCGTCCATGCCGACGACGATCTCGTCCATGGTCTTCTCCAGTCCTCGACGGGGGTCACGAGCGCCGGCCGGCGGTCGCTGCCGATGCCGGGTGGTGGGCGCCGGGGTGGCGGTGCCCGGGGTGCGGCACGACGGCGACCGGGCGGCCGGCGTCGTGGGCGACCTGGCGGCTGACGGAGCCGAGCAGCGGGTTGCCGGCCGAGCCCTCGCCGGAGCTGCCCACAACGACGAGGTCGGCGTGCCGGTCGCGGGCCACGCCGAGCAGGGCGTCGGCGGCCGTGCCGCGGCGGACCGTCACCTCGCAGGTCACTCCCAGGTCACGCAGGGACTCGCAGGCCTGCTCCGCAATCGCCCGCAGGCGGTCGGGGGCGTCCTCCTCGCCGGCGGCGGTCACGGTGGCGGCCGTGCCCAGCGGGAAGACCGGGTCGTCCTCGGCGACGGCCACCACCTCGCAGCGGGCGCCGGTGAGGCAGGCCAGGCCCGAGGCCCAGAGGAGGGCGGCCTGGGCCGCCACGGACCCGTCGACCCCGATCACGAGCCGGCGCAGCTCGACCGAGCGGTCGCCGGAGGGCCCCGGGACGACGAGCACGGGCACCGTCGCCTGCCGGAGCAGTTGCAGTGCCGTGCTGCCGAGGGCCTGGGCGCGGGGGATGCCGCGCCCTCGGGTGCCGACGACGACCAGATCGGTGGGCCCCTCGTGGGCGGCGGCCAGCAGGGCGTCGACGGCCGGCCGCTCGACGACCTCGACGCGGTGCGGGAGGTGCGTGCGGTCCAGGCGGCCGCACCACTCCTCCTCGAGGGCCCGACGGATCTCGTCGATGTGGGCGTGGGCGGGGACGAGTCGCCCGTCCACGTGGTCGAGGAGGCCGGTGCCGTGGACCGCGGTGACGTCGGCGTCGAGGAGGAGGGCGAAGCGCGAGGCCCATCGCATGGCGAGGCGGGCGTGCGGCGACCCGTCCACCCCGACGACGACCTGGTGCCGGCCGGCCGGGGCCATCACTGCTCTCCCTCCACGGGAGCGGCGCGCCGTGGGGTGGCTGTGGCCATGTCGGTGGTGCCGGTGGTGCCGGCGCCGGGGGCCGCCGTCGCCGGCAGGACGAGGACCGGCCCGGTGCACTGGTCGGCGAGGCCGACGGCCACGCTGCCGAGGACGGCGAGGGGCAGGCCGGTGCGGCCGTGCGTGCCGACCGCCACCAGCGTGTCGCCGGCCTGGCCCGCCAAGTCGGCCAGCGTGCGGGCCGGGTCGTCGCCGTGGACGACCTCGTAGTCCCACGGGGGCTGCAGGTGCTGCTCGCCCCAGAGCAGGGCGGCGTCGGGCGCGTCGTCGTAGGGGTCGTTGGGCCGGACGACGTAGGCGAGGTCGAACCGGGCGCCCAACCGGCCGGCCAAGGCCGCGGCGACGTCGACCGCCTGGCGGGACAGCGTCGAGCCGTCCACGCCGGCCAGCACCCGACGGATCGGTTGCCCGGGGTGCAGGACGGCGGGGCCGACGAGGACGACCGGGACGGGAGAGCTGCGGACGATCCGGTCGCTGACGCTGCCCAGCGCCCCCTTGCCGACCACGCCCCAGGCGTGGGTGGACAGGCAGAGGAGCCGGGTGCGGCCGGTGGCGGCATGGGCGACGATCGCCGCGGCGGCGTCGCCCATCAGCTCGACGGCTCGGACGGCGACGACGCCGGCCTCGACGACCCGCCGGCGGGCCGCGGCGAGGTAGGGCGCGGTCGGCAGGCCGACGGCGGGGGCGGCCACGATCTCGACGGCCAGGCCCGTCGGGCGGGCCAGAGCGATGGCGACCGGCAGGGCGACGGTCGGCGGGTGGGCGGGGTCGAGCGGGACGGTGATGGTCCCGGCGGGTGCGGTGGCGGCCGGCAGGTCATCGTCGACCGGCCGGGGGTGGTCGGCGGCGACGTGATCGGCCAGCTCCGGCCGGTACGCGAAGCGGAGCTCGCAGTACGGGCACTGGTGGACGGTGTCGTGTGCCATGCGTCGATCCTCCCTCCGAAGGGCCCGGCGCGGCAGGGCCGAAGGTCCCGGCGGGCGCGGAAGCTGTGCCCTGCCGCTGCACCCCATCGGTGGCCCACCGTGCCGGCATGCGCATACTCTGCATCGAGACGACGCCGGGCCTCGCCGACGCCACGGCCGCCCGCCTGGGAGCCGCCGGCCACGAGGTCGTGCGGTGCTTCGACCGCGACGCCGGGCCGTCCCGCCCCTGCGTCGGGCTCGACCGGGATGCCTGCCCGCTCGACCTGCCCGGCGGCGTCGACGTCGCGGTCGACGTCCGGTCCGAGGACGAGCCGCACCCGGTGGTCCATGAGCAGGGCACGACGTGCGCCGTCCGCCGGCACGTGCCCCTCGTCGTCCACGGCGCCGGCTGGCCCAACCCCTTCGCCCGCTGGACCACCGTGGCCGTGAGCGACGGCGACGTCGTGGACGCCTGCGAGGACGCGGTCCGCCGGCACCTCAACGACCTGGCCGCCACCGCCGCCATCGTCACCCGGCGCGTCGTCGACGACGGCCTGCAGGGGGCGGGCGGCGACGTGCGGGCCGCGGTCGACCGGCGCGGGCGGGACCTGCGGGTCGTGGTGCACCGCCCTGCGGCGGCGTCGACGTCGGACGGCGCCATCGCCGCCCGGATCCACCAAGCCTTCCGCGCCGCCGGCGTCGACGACGAGTCCATCTCGATCTCGTGCGTGGCCTGACGGCCCGTCGCCCACCCGGCCCCGACCTCCACCGATCCGCTCGACCTCAGGAGGGTTACATGACGATCACCTCACGCCGCGACCGGCCGCCACCGCCGCCGCCCGTCGAGCTTCGACTCGGCGTCGGGACGCCGTCCATCGTGGAGGCGTACGCCACGACCAAGTTGCGGCGGCTCGTCCGGGTCGCCCCCGCGCCCGTCATCCACGTCGGGCTGCGCGTGGCCCGGTCGGACGACCCGTCGGACGACCACCGGTGGACGGCGCGGGCGACCATGGACGTCGACGGCCGGGTCGTCCGGGCGCACGCCCTGGGCGCCACCGCCCTGGCGGCCGTCGATGTCGCCCAGGCACGGCTCCACGACCAGCTGGTCCGTCTCGGCGAGCGGCACCGGAGCGGGCGCCGGCCGGCGCGGTCGTGGGGGGCGCCGGCCCACGCCGCCGCCCGGGCCGAGCGAGAGCCGCCCGAGCGGCCCGTCGTGCGCCGCCGGACCCTGTCGCCGGCGGAGTCCACGCTGGACGAGGCCGTCTTCGACCTCGAGATGCTCGACGGCGAGTTCCTGCTGTTCCGCGAGCTCGGGACCGGCGCCGACGCCGTCGTGCACCACCGCGGCGACGGCCGACTGGGCCTCGTCCGCCACGACGGCCGGGCGCCGGCCGCCGAGGCCGTGCGGTGCGTCGACGAGGAGGTCGTGATCGAGCCGCCGCCGCCCGTCCTCGACCCGGCGGCGGCCGCCGAACGCCTGGAGCTGAGCGGCGAGCCCTTCGTCGTCGTGGTGGACCCCACGACCGATCGGGCGATGGTCGTGTACCGGCGCTGGGACGGCGGCCACGGCGTCGTGGTGCCGGTCGACGCCCCGCCGTCGCTCGCCGAACCGTCGATCGCCCGCCGGCGCCTGGTGGCGGAGTTGCACCGCCTCCGGGCGGTGCAGCGGACACTGTGGGGCGAGGGCCTCGACGCCATGACCGAGTGCCAGGACGTCGGGGAGCTGAGCGGCGCCGACCAGCACCCGGCCGACCTGGGCACGGAGACGTTCGAGCGCACGCGGGACCTCTCGCTGCTCCACGAGGTGGACGGCGAGGTCGCCGCCGTGCGCGACGCCCTGCTCCGCCTGGCCCGCGGCGCCTACGGCCGCTGCGAGGCCTGCAACGTCGTCATCCCGGACGAGCGCCTCGTGGCCGTCCCGGCCGCCCGCTTCTGCGTTGCCCACCAGGCCGCGGCCGAGGCCGTCCGTCCCTGATCGCGCCGGGACCAAGGTCCCGATCCGGCGGGCCGGCTGCCCCTGCCGGCCGGCCCCACCGTCGGCGCACCGTGAGAACAGCCCTCCCGCCGCCCCCGGCGGGACCGAGACGAGGAGAAACCCCCCCGTGCAGACGATCGAGCCCCCCGTCACGGCAGGCGATGGCAGCGGTGACCCGCCCCGGCCCTCCCCCCGGACGGCGCCGGAGAACGAGGGCAACCTCGGGCTCGCCGGGTTCGCCGTGGTCCTCGCCGTGCTGGCCCTGCTCATCGCCACGGTCGTGGCGCTGCTGGGCGGCGACGACGACGGCGGGACGGCCGGCGGCGCCGGCACCCCCGTGACCGTGTCGCTGAGCGAGTTCGCCATCAGCCCGGCCGCCATCACCGTGCCGGAGGGCGGCAGCCTGACCGTGACGAACGGCGGGACCGCCGCCCACAACTTCTCGGTCGAAGGCACCGACGTCGTCACGGCCGACCTGGCCGGCGGCGAGAGCGAGACGCTCGACCTGTCGGGCCTGGCACCCGGTGACTACGACGTGCTGTGCACGATCGCCGGCCACGCCGACTCGGGCATGACCGGCACGCTCACGATCGGCGGCGCAGCCGGCGGCGACGGCGCCTCGATGTCCTCCGCCGGCCACGACATGTCGGCCATGTCCGACAGCGGCTCGTCGGCCGCCGGCGGCGACACGATGACGGAGGAGCAGTACGCCGAGATGAGCGCGGCGATGGACGAGTCGATCCTGGCCTACCCGGCCGAGACCGAGGGCGTCGGCAACCAGGTCCTCGAGCCCCGGGTCGAGGCCGACGGCACCAAGGTTTTCGAGCTCACTGCCGAGATCACGCCGTGGGAGGTCGAGCCGGGCACCACGGTCGACGCCTGGACGTACAACGGCATGGTCCCCGGCCCCCAGATCGCGGTGGACGTCGGCGACCGGGTGCGCATCGAGCTGCAGAACGACCTCCCCATGGCGACCGACCTGCACCTCCACGGCATCAACGTGGAGAACGACATGGACGGCGTCGCCCCGCTGACCCAGCCGTCGATCGAGCCCGGTGAGTCGTTCACCTACGATTTCACCGCCGACGAGGCCGCGGTGGCGATGTACCACGCCCACCACCACGGCCAGATGCAGGTCCCGAACGGGCTGCTCGGCACCCTGCTCGTGGGCCGGATGGACCTGCACCGCGGCCAGACCATCGGCGACGAGGCCATCCCCGCCGACCTGCGCGTGAGCCAGGAGATGCCGCTCGTGCTCAACGACAGCGGGGTCATCGGCTTGTCGCTCAACGGCAAGAGCTTCCCGGCCACCACGCCGATCGTCGCCGACGAGGGCGACTGGGTCCTCGTCCACTACATGAACGAGGGCAGCCAGATCCATCCCATGCACCTCCACCAGTTCGACCAGGTGGTCGTGGCCAAGGACGGGTACCCCCTGGACAACCCCTACGTGGCCGACACGGTCAACGTGGCGCCGGGGGAGCGGTACTCGGTGCTCGTCCACCTGGACAGGCCCGGCACCTGGGTCTGGCACTGCCACATCCTGAACCACGTCGAGCGGGAGACCGGCATGTTCGGCATGGTCACCGCGGTCGTGGTCGAGCCGGCCGGGTGACAGGCCCGCCGGAATGACGCAACGAGGAGGAACCACCATGACCGCCACCGACGTGCCGCTGGTGCGGGACCTGCCGTTCCGGCCGCTCGTCACGATCGAGCCCGAGGCGTCGCTCCGCATCGCCGCCCGGACCATGCGGCAGGAGGGCGTGTCGGCCCTGGTGGTCGGGACGCCCGGAGCACTCGTGACCATCCTCACCGAGCGGGACGTGACGGCGGCGGTCGCCGACGGGCGGGCCCCCGACACGCTGACGGCCGAGCTCGCCACGCCCCGCCCGGCCACGGTCGACCGCGACGCCACGGTCGTGGCCGCCGCCGCCCGCATGCTGGACGAGGGCGTCCGCCACCTGGTGGTGGTCCAGGGCGGCCGGGCGGTGGGCGTCGTCTCGATCCGGGACCTCCTCGCCGTCCTGCTCCAGGCCTTCCCTCCGGAAGGCGTGCTCCTCCTGGTCGGCGGCTTCGGAGAGCGCGTGAGGTGGCCACGATGACCCGCACCATCCTCGTCCCGCTGGACTTCGGCGAGGAGGCCGACCGGGCCCTGCCGGTCGGCCGCTCCCTCGCGGACGCCACCGGTGCCCGCCTCGAGGGGGTCGTCGTCTCCGGCGCCGCCTCGGCCGACGACGACGCCGAGGAGCTCCTGTGGCACGCCCGCCACGCGGGCGTGCGACTCGACGCCATCCACGTCACCGCCGACGACCACGTCGCCGCCGGCATCCTCGCCGAGGCGACGGCCCGGGACGCCACACTCTGCGTCGCCACCCATGTGCGCGGCCCGGCCGCCGACCTGGTCTTCCACAGCGTCGCCAACGAGCTGCTCCGCCGCGACGGGCCGATCGTGCTCGTCGGGCCCGAGGTGCGCCGCGCCCGACCCCACGTCGCCAGCCTCCTGGCCTGCGTCGACGACTCGCCGTCGTCCGCCGGCGTTGCCGCGGCAGCCTGTGCCTGGGCCGCCGCCCTCGACGTGAAGGTGCGCGTCCTGCAGGTCGTCGACGCCGCCGAGGACCGGGCGGCGGGCCGGCCGGCGGCTGCGGCCTGGGCGGCCCTGCAGGCGGACGGCATCGACGCCCACTGGGACCTGATGGAGGGCGACGACGCGGCCGAGGGCATCCTCGTGGCAGCGGCCGAGATGGACGCCCCCCTGGTCGTGGTCGGCGGTGGCGGGCCGGCGCACCGGGCCGGCCCGGGCCACCCGCCGCTCGGCGCCGTCGCACGCGCCGTGGTCCGGCACGCGCCGCACCCCGTCCTCGTCGTCCCGGCCCCCGGCTGAGCGGGAGGAGCCCACGGTGCACACCCGACGCACCATCGTCCTGATCGTGCTGGCCGGCCTCGCCGCCGCGCTCGCGGCCGGCGCGCTGCTCGTCGTGCTCGGCGGCGACGCCGGCGGCTGGGCCCTCCTCATCGGCCTGATCGTCGTCCTCAACGGCTACCGGCTCTATGTCGGGCCGTGGCACCGCCGCTGGGGGTCGACGCTCGACGAGGCCCGCCACAGCCTGCCGGGCGACGAGCTCCTGCCGGGGACCGCCCACCAGAGCGACCGGGCGGTCACGATCGACGCCCTGCCCACCGACGTGTGGCCGTGGCTGGTCCAGCTGGGGTGGGGCCGTGGCGGTTGGTACAGCTACGACTGGATCGACAACGACGGCCATCCGAGCGCCGACGACCTCGATCCCCGCCTGCAGCGCCTGGCGGTGGGCGACACGATCCTGATGACGCCGGACATGGGCTTCACGATCCGGCTCGTCGTGCCCGGGGAGCTCATGCTAAGCCAGGCCCCCGACGGCACGACCTGGTGCCTGCGCCTCACCGCGACCGGCCGGGGCCGCAGCCGGCTGCTCAGTCGCTTCCGTCTGCCGCCCCCGCGCTCGCTCGGCGCCGTCGTGTGGGGGCTGCTCGCCGACCCCGGTGCTTTCCTGATGGAGCGCCGGATGCTGCTCAACCTGAAGGCCCGGGCCGAGGCGACGGCTGCGCCGGACGGGGCGACGGGCGCCAAGATGGCGGGATGACCGGAGGTACCCCGACGACACCGGACACCGTCCTCGAGCTGGTGACCGACGGGGCGGACGTGATCGTCCCGCTGGCGAACGGCGAGCCGGTCTCGGTGCTCGACGCCCTCGAGGCCGGGGCCGCCGCCGGTCGGTTCGCGCACGTGCGGGTGCACCAGATGCACGCCCTGTACGACCGGCCCTACCTGCACGGCGCCTACCCGGGCCGGCTGACGCACGTCTCGTACTTCCTGTCGCCGGTGACCCGGCCGGCCTTCCACGCCCGCCAGCTGGAGCTGGTGCCCAACAACTTCAGCGAGGTGCCCCGGCTCCTGCGGGAGACGACGTCGTGCTCGCTGGTCGTGGCGGCGGCGTCGCGCATGGACCGCCACGGCTACTTCTCGCTCGGGACGAACTGCGACTACGTGGCGCCGTTCGTGGGGAAGGTGCCGTTCTTCCTCGAGGTCAACGCCCGGATGCCCCGGACGTTCGGGCGCAACCAGCTTCACGTCAGCCAGGTGGCGGGCTGGACGGCGGTCGACCGGCCGCTGGTCGAGGTGCCGCCCGCCGAGCCGTCCGCCGTCGACCGTCGCATCGCCGGCCACGTGGTGGAGCGCATCCCGGACGGGGCGACCATCCAGGCCGGGATCGGGTCGATCCCGAATGCCCTGCTGGCGGGCCTGGCCGGCCACCGCGACCTGGGCGTCCACACCGAGCTGCTGTCGGACGGGATGATCGACCTGGTCGAGAAGGGCGTGGTGAACGGCACCCGCAAGACGCTGGCGCCGGGGAAGGTGGTGACGACGTTCGCGCTCGGCACGGAGCGCCTCTACGACTTCCTCCACGAGAACCCGGCGGTCGAGCTGCTGCCGGTGGACTTCGTCAACGACCCGCGGGTGATCGCCGAGGAGGACTGCTTCGTCTCGATCAACGCCACCACCGAGGTCGACCTCGTCGGGCAGTGCGCGTCCGAGACCGTGGCGGGGCGCTACTGGTCGTCGAGCGGAGGGCAGGCCGATTTCGCCCGCGGCGCGATGTACTCGCGGGACGGCCGGGCCTTCGTGGTCCTGCCCTCGACGGCGGCGGGCGGCAAGGTGTCGCGCATCCGGGCGACGCTCACCCAGGGCTCCATGGTCACGACCCTGAAGAACACGGTCGACCACATCGTCACCGAGTACGGCGTGGCGGACATGCGGGGCCGCTCCATCGCCCAGCGGTCCCGCGCGCTGATCGCCATCGCCCACCCGGCGTTCCGGGACGAGCTCACCGGCGACGCCCAGCGGCTCGGTTACCTGTGACCATCAGGCCTTGGGACCTTCGGCCCTGATCGGCCGCCCGGCGCCCGGCGCACGCTGGGGCCCATGGAGATCGACCGCAACGGCCTGGAGGTCCTCGACCGCACGCAGTGCCTGGACCTGCTCCGTTGCGCCCACGTCGGGCGCATCGGCCTGTCGTCCGGGGCGTTGCCGCTCGTCGTTCCGGTCGACTTCGCCGTCGTGGGCGACCGGATCGTCCTCCACACCGCCCGCGGCACGCTTCTCGACCTCGCCACCCGCGACACGGTCGTAGCGTTCGAGGCCGACGACATCGACCGTCACGACCGCAGCGGCTGGAGCGTCGTGGTCACCGGCCTCGCCGTCGACGTGCCGGCGAGCGACGTCCCGGCCCACGATCGGGATCGCCTGGCCGCGTGGGCGTCCGGGACGGACGGGCGCTTCGTCGGCATCACCACCCACGTCGTCTCCGGCCGGCGCACCCGGGCCGGCGAGCCGGTCCCGCAGCGAGCCGACGGCCACATGGAGTGGTCCGGATGAACCTCCTCGCGCCGCCGCGGCCCGGCCCGGACGCCCGGCCGGCCCGCCCCGGCTCCCGCCCTCGGCCGACCAGCCCGCCGCCGTAGCGGCGCCCCGGGGGCGGCACCCGGCCGGTCAGGTGGCGTGGCGGTCGCGGCGCTCGGCGATGCGGGCGGCGTAGACGGCCGCCTCGGTGCGCCGGTGCATGCCCAGCTTGAGCAGCAGGTTGGACACGTAGTTCTTGACGGTCTTCTCGGCGAGGAACAGCCGCTCGCCGATCTGGCGGTTGGTCAGGCCCTCGGCAAGCAGGTCGAGGATGCGGCGCTCCTGCTCGGTGAGGCGCTTGAGCTGCTCGTCCTGCTGCGGGGGGTTCCGCATGCGTTCCAGCACCGTGGCGGTGAGGGCGGGGTCGAGCAGGGACTGGCCGGCGGCGACCCGGCGGACGCTCTCGATCAGGTCATTCGAGCGCACCTGCTTGAGGAGGTAGCCGGAGGCGCCGGCCATGATGGCGTCGAACAGGGCGTCGTCGTCGGAGTACGACGTGAGCATCAGGCACCGCACCTCGGGGTGCGACGAGCGGATGTCGCGGCACGCCTCGACGCCGTTGCCGTCGGGCAGCCGCACGTCGAGGATGGCGACGTCGGGCCTCGTGGCGGGCACGCGGCGGATGGCCTCGTCCACGGTGCCGGCCTCGCCGACGACCTCGATGTCGCCGTCGGTCTCGATCAGGTCACGCACGCCGGCTCGGACGAGCTCGTGGTCGTCGAGCAGGAACACACGGATGGTCACGGCAGGCCTTTCGGTCCGGTGAGGCCGGGCACCTGGCGGTCTCCCGGCCCGGCGTGGTCAGTCATCGATAGCGGTGGGCGCGTCGGCCGGGATCGTGGCCATGGCAGGTCGCTTTCCGCCTCCAGGATCTGCCCGACCGCCCGGTGCCGGTAGGGCCGTTCGGCACTGCCCGGACGGGCCCTCGGGCGACGCCTCGGTGGGGAGGGGCGTGCCGGCCGTCAGTCGCCGGCCCAGTCGGGGCCGAGCTTGGCCTCGACGACGAAGTCACCGGTGTCGTCGACCCAGGCCTCGGCGGCGGAGCGGCGCAGCCGGCGCCCGGTCAGGTCGGTCACGGC
Source organism: Acidimicrobiales bacterium (assembly GCA_035265325.1). Lineage (GTDB taxonomy): Bacteria > Actinomycetota > Acidimicrobiia > Acidimicrobiales > VFJN01 > DATCLS01. Next base: position 59,382 of record DATFOS010000172.1, on the reverse strand, counting down.
GATGCGGACCCAGCGGGGCCGGCGGTCGGCGACCGGGTCGGGCGTGGCGTCGCGGTCCCACGGGTCGTGCATCGGGTGCGCCCGGCCCTTGGCCTGGACGCTCCAGCCGCCGCGGCCGTCGGGGTCGAGCTCGTCGATCTCGTAGCTGACCGGGGCGCCCTCGTAGAGGCCCGCCAGCTTCCCGCCCGGGTCGCAGCGCACCAGGACGGCGTCCCACTCGACCACGTGGTTCACCGGGAAGATGACGGGCGTGTCGTCGAGGATCACAGCCAGGCGGCCGACCTTGGCCTGCTCGAGGAGTGCCCAGCACTCGGCCCGGCCGAGGTACTCGACGTCGCGGTGCGGGTCCTTCGTTCCCATCACCGCCCAGCCTGCCCGGTCCGGCCCCGTTGCGGTACCCCCGCATGCGTCACGGCACCGCCGGCGTGGGGCATGCTCGGGGCCGTGCGGATCGCCGTCGTCGGGGCCGGGAGCGTGGGGGCGACGGTCGCCTACGCCTGCCTGCTGCGCGGGGCCGCCGACGACATGGTCCTCTACGACGTCGACGCGGCCAAGGCGACGGCGCAGGCCCTCGACCTCGCCCACGGCGTCCAGTTCGCCCAGATGGCGACCGTGCACCCCGCCCTGGCCCTGGGCGACTGCGCCGGGTCCGACGTCATCGTGCTGGCGGCGGGCGCCCGGCAGCGACCCGGCCAGACCCGGATGGACCTCGCCGCCGACAACGCCCGCATGTGCCGGGAACTGGTCCCCGAGCTGGTGGCGGGCTCGCCCGGCGCCCTGCTCCTGGTGGTCACCAACCCGGTCGACGTGGTCGCCCGGGCGACGCTGGGCTGCAGCGGCCTCGACCCAGCGCTCGTCATCGGCACCGGCACCGTCCTCGACAGCAGCCGCCTGCGCGAGCTCCTGGCCCGTCGCTGCGGGGTCGCCGTGCAGAACGTCCACGCCTACGTGCTGGGCGAGCACGGCGACAGCGAGGTGGCGCTGTGGTCGACCGCCACGATCGGCGGCGTCCCCCTGGACCGGTGGGGCGACGCCCTCGGCGGCGCGCCCGACCAGGACGAGCGGCGCCGGATGCTCGACGACGTCCGCCGGGCCGCCTACGCCATCATCGCCGGGAAGGGCGCCACCAACTTCGCCATCGGCGTGGTCGCCGCCCGCGTCATCGAGGCGGTCGCCCGCAACGAGCGCCGGGTCCTCCCCGTCACGTCGTACCTGACCGACTGGCTCGGCATCGGCGACGTCTGCATGTCGGTGCCGACGATCGTCGGGCGCAACGGGGTCGAGGCCCATCTCGACCTCCCCGTCGACGCGGCGGAGCACGCCGCCCTCCGCGCGTCCGCCGACGCCATCCGCGCGGCCTGCACCGCCGTCGGCGCCTGAGGCCTGGCCAGACCGCAGCCGGCGCCGGCGCCGGTCAGCGGATGCCCTGCAGGTCGGATGCCATGGCCCGGGCGCGCTCGTCGGGCTCGGCGTAGGTGCGGTCGACGGCCCGGTCGAGCGCCGCGAGCTGGCTCTCCACCACCGCCCGGCGGTCGGGCGGGACGACGGTGAGGAGGTCGTCGAGGGCGGCCCGCATGCGCCGCGGCACCTGGATCGAGCCGATGCCGAAGTGCCGGATCTCGTCGAAGCCCAGGTGGACGTAGTCGTCCCAGCTCGCCTGGGGGACGACGAGGCGCAGGCGGCCGTCCTCGTCGCCGTAGCGGCCGGAGGCGAGCGGCCGTGGGGCGAGGCGGCGGAGGATGTCGTGGATGCGGTCGAGGCACTGCACGGCCGTGGTCGGGTCATTGACGGCGGGGGAGAGCGCCTTCTCGGCCATGTCGACGAGCTGGCGGATGCCGAAGGCCGTGTCCTGGTAGAGCGTGCGCTCGGGCCCGATCCCGACGTGGTCGAGCACCGCGCCGGGGGGGACGTCGGTGTAGCCGTGGACGCGGACCACCGGCGCTCCGGTCGGCACGAAGTCGCCGACCGTGGGAACGACCTGAAGCACGCAGTCGTGGCGGCGCGCCACGGCGACCAGGTTGTCCTCGTCCACGCCGAGCAGGACGCCGGGCCCGTGGTCCAGGCCGATCACCTGGCGGGGCGGCGCGGCGGGCGCCGCGGCGCCGGCGAACGGGTCGGCCGCCGCGGCCGGATGATTCGCCTCGACCGAGGCCCGGGTCTCGGAGGCCACGGCGTCGATGATCGACACCGCCCGCACCGACTGGGCGACGTGGTGGACCAGGAACACGAAGGCGAAGACGCTGCCGACGATCAGCACGAAGGCGCCCGAGATGGCGAGCCCGGGCACCTCGAGGCCAGGCGTGCCGACCTCGCGCAGGACCATCAGCGAGTACAGGGCGGTGGCGACGAAGGTGCCGAAGCAGTGCTGGGTGGCCCGGTCCCGCAGGAACGTGCGCAGCACCCGCGGCGAGAACTGCGTGCTGGCCAGCTGGAGGGCGACGATCGTGATGGAGAAGACGGTCCCGGTGAAGGCGATCGTCGAGCCGGAGATGACGGCGAGGACCTGGCGGGCGCTGTCGACGCCCCGCCCGAATACGAGCCAGCTGGGGTCGTCGCCGCCCAGCCGCCGGTCCACCGCCACCAGCGCCAGGGCGGCCGCCATCGAGGCGAACGCCCACACCATGGGCAGGAACCACAGGCCCGTGTTCAGCCACTCCCGCAGTCGGGCGAGCCGGACGTCGTGGTCGGGGACGCGATTCGGGTACCGGCCGGCCATGGGCCGCCGATCGTACGCCGCGGGCGACCCGGCGCCCGGGTCCCCCCCGCCCAGGCGCCCGCCCTCCCTCGGCCCCGGTCAGGCCGGCGCCCCCGACCAGACGACCATGTCGGCGCCGAGTTAAGGCGACATCACCTGGCATCCTGTGAGCGGGTCACGGCTCGCTGGCGACGACGTCGCCGGAGCCCGGAGGGAGGATCTCGACCCACGTCGGGCCGGGCGTGAGCTCGAGCGCCGATCCGTCGAGGGCGGTGTAGGTGGTGGGGGCCTCGGCGTCGGCCTTGTGCCAGCGACCGCGCCGGAGGTGCCCGTCGGTGAGCAGCCAGGCGTCGCCCTCGCCGACGCTGGCGGCCTCGGGGACGACGGCGCCGGTGGAGTCCCGGACACCGCTGTCTCGGTAGGGCGTGAAGCGGACCACGACGTTGGTGGCGTGGGCCTGCGTGCCGTCAGCGTCCACGTGGGCCGTGCCGTCCTGGGCCCGGGCCCACTGGTCGCTGGTGCCGTCCCACGTCCAGCGGACGTCCGTGGCGAGGCCGTCCCCGCCGTTCGCGGCGAACCCGCCGGCGGGCTCGGCGTCGGGCGGGAGCGCCGCCCCCGCCGCCCGGTAGGTGAACAGGGCGTCCGGCGGGCCGGCGTCGGGGTCACTCGCCTCGCCTGCGGCCCACAGGAGCTCGGGCGACGCGTACAGGTTGTACGGGGCGCTGCGGTCGTCACTTCGCCGATAGGCGTCGGGCGCCGCGGCGGCGCCCACGTCGACCAGGTCGGCGGCGTGCACGGCGGCGGCGAAGGTCGGGTTGGCGCCGGACCAGGCGAACAGGGGCCGCCCCAGCTCGGCCAGCAGCGGGATGTCGGTCGAGCGGGCCGACCGGACCGGGCCGACCGTGTCGGGGACCTGCGAGTGGAAGACGGCGAGGAGACGCGTCAGCCCGCCCTCGACGACCTCCTCGACCACGACGTCGGCGCCGTCCAGCCCCGACTGCGGCCGCCCGCTGGACGTGTTGTCGAGCTTGACGGCCAGGGCCGGCCGGTCCGGCGCGTCCCCGGCCGTGCCGAGCAGGGGGAACGTCGTGAGCGAAGCGCCGGTGGATGGCGGCCCGTCCGTCGGCCCTCCCTCGCCGTCGTCCCCGCCTCCGCCCCGGGCGAGGACGACGCCGAGCGGGACGACGAGCGCGAGGGCGCCGAGCGCCCAGGCGACGCGGCGGCTGCGGACGTCCATGGCGCTGCCGATCGTCGCGGCCGACGCCGTGGCCCGGTCAGGCGCCGCCGCCGACGACCCGGTGCACCAGGACGGGCACGGGGCTGGCCTGGATGATGCGGGCCGCCTCGCTGCCGACGAGCATGCGCCCCAGGCCCGTGCGGGCGCGCGATGCCAGGGCGACGAGTGTGGCCGGCCGGCGGGCGAGCCGGTCGGCGATGGCGTGGTGCGGCGCCACACGGTCGGAGAGCACCTCGGACTTGGCGGTCAGCCCGGCGAGCTCGGGGCCGGCGAGCAGCTCCTCCAGGTACTCCGCCGCGTCCCGCCGGGCGCCGCCGAAGCGGACCGGCTCGGCGTCCGGGCCGCCGTCCGCGTCGGCCACCGTGACGAGGTCCAGCGGCACGCCGAGGCGGCGGGCCCAGGTGGCGGCCCCGGGCAGGACGGACTCCGACGCGAGGCTGCCGTCGACGCAGGCCACGATCGGGAGGTCGGCTGCCTGGGGCGGGCGGGCCTCCTGGCCCACGGCGACGACCGGGACGTCGGTCGCCCGGGCCATGGCGAGGAAGGTCGAGCCGACGACCGACGCGCTCCGGGAGCGGCCGTGGGTGGCGGCGCAGAGCACGGTGGGGCCGATGTCGTCGGCGAGGCGGGCGACGCCGCCCGCGATGTCCGAGTGCGTCCACAGGTGGGTCTGCGCCCGCCGGTAGGTGGACCGGATGCGGGCCAGGTAGCGGTCGTCCCACCAGGGGTCGTGGGCGAGCACGCCGGTGGCGACGTGCAGCTCGGCGCCGAGCCGGCGGGCGAGCCAGTCGCCGGCGGCGACGGCCTTCTCGGCGAACGGCGAACAGTCGACGGGGACCAGGACGCTGCGACAGAGCAGGGCCGCCGGGTCCCCACCCTGGGGGCGGGCGCGAGACGCCGCCGGGTCCAGGTGGACGGTGACCGTGACGATGCCGCAGTGGAGGTGCCGCTCGGTGTGGAGCGGGGTGGCGTCGAGCGTCTCGAGCAGCTCGCGGTCCAGCGGGTGCACCTCGACGAGCAGGCGGCGGATACCGGCCTCCCGGGCGATGCGGGCGAGTTCGGTCAGGAGCCGGACGTCGACCTCCGGGTCGGCGACGGCCTCGTCGACGAACACCCAGGCTTCGGCGCTGTCGCCGGCATCGACGCGGTCGTAGCGGGCGGCACCGACGAGCGTGCCGCCGGCGAGGGCGACGATGGCAACCCCGCGACCGTCGTCATGCGCCGTGAGGCGGTCGAGGCGGTCGCGCGTCGGCGGCGCGGGGTCGAAGAACTGCCGCCGGAGGCTGTCGGACGACTGGCGCTGGCACAGGGCGTCCAGTTGCCCGACGTCCTCGTCGTCGAGCGGCCGCACCTCGAGTTGGCGGGAACCGGCGGGCGTCCCGAACGTCGTCGGCATCGTTGCACCTCCTACATCGCGATCGCCCCCAGCGTGGGGCGGGCACGGCGGCCGCGACAGGGACCTTGGTCCCGGTTCGCTCGTCGCAACGACCCTGCCGGGCCGCACGTGGGGCGATCAACGCTGGCGGAATGCACGGTACCGGCGGGTTCGGTGCCGCGCTCGCGAGAGGTGGGAACCATGTCCCGCACGAGGCCGCCCCGGCGGGGTCAGGCGCGTCCCACCTGGCGGTCCGGGCGTGGTGGCGGGCGGCGACGCGACACCGGGGGCGGTTTACCGTCGGCCCGAGCCGGGCCCGGGGCCCGGCAGGGACGGGGAGGTCCGCACGTGGAGGGCATGGAGGGCTACGCCGAGCACCCGGCCCGGGCGGCGTCGATCCACTCGATGACGGCCGCCGAGGCCGGCGACCGCGCCGCCTGGTTGGCCGGCTTCGCCGACGACGCCGTGGTCGCCGACCCGATCGGGCCGTCGCCCTTCGACCCCGAGGGCCACGGCCACCAGGGGCCCGAGGCCATCGCCGCCTTCTGGGACACGGTGATCGCCGGCAACACCATCCGCTTCACGATCCGCGAGTCGTACGCGGCAGGCCCCGAGTGCGCGAACGTCGGCACGATCACCACCACGCTGCCCGACGGCACCGACGTGGCGGTGGAGGGCGTCTACACCTACCGGATCGCCGACGACGGGCGCCTGGCCGCCCTGCGGGCGTTCTGGCAGTTCGACGACGCCCGGGTCGTGGGGTGAGCGCCGACTCGGTCCGGCCCGTCCCCGCCGCGGAGGTGGGCCGCTGGGACGACGAGGCCGACGTCGTCGTCGTGGGCCTCGGCTGCGCCGGCGCCAGCGCCGCCCTCGAGGCGGCCGAGGCGGGCGCCCGGGTGGTCGTGCTGGAGCGGGCGAGCGCCGGGGGAGGGGCGTCGGCGATGGCCGGCGGGTCCATCTACCTGGGCGGCGGCACCCCCGTGCAGGAGGCCTGCGGCTTCACCGACACGGCCGAGGACATGTTCCGCTTCCTCATGGCCGCCTGCGGCCCCGACGCCGACGAGGTAAAGGTGCGGGAGTACTGCGACGGCAGCCTCGAGCACTTCGATTGGCTGGTGGCCCACGGCGTCCCCTTCAAGGGCAGCTACCACGAGGCGCCCGTCTACGAGGTCCTCACCGACGACGGGCTGCAGCTCTCGGGCGGCGAGACGGCCTGGCCGTTCTCCACCGTCGCCCCGCCGGTGCCGCGCGGGCACTGCCCCCAGGTCGAGCAGCGCTCGGGCGTCAAGCTGATGGAGGCGCTGATCGACGCACTGGCCGCCACCGACGCCCGCACCTGCACCGACACCACGGTCCAGCGCCTGGTGGTGGACGCCGACCGCCGCGTGGTCGGCGTGGTCGCCCGCCACTACGGCGACGAGCTGGCGATCCGGGCCCGGGGCGGTGTCGTGCTCACGGCCGGCGGCTTCTCCTTCAACGACGAGATGGTCCGGCAGCACGCGCCGTGGCTCGACGACCCCCGGTGCTTCAAGCTCGGCACCGACGGCGACGACGGGCGCGGCATCCGCATGGCCCAAGCCGTCGGCGCCGCCGTCCGCCACATGGACTCGGCCGAGGTGTCCTGCCCGGCGCCGCCCCACGTGCTCATGCCGTCGCTGCTGGTCAACGCCGCCGGCCAGCGCTTCATCAACGAGGACGTGTACCACGGGCGCGCCGGCCAGGCCGCGGTGTTCCGCCAGGACAAGGACGTCTTCCTCGTGCTCGACCTGGCCACCTACGAGGCCAACCCCTCGTTCCTCAAGATCACCTGGGCCGCGGAGACGGTGGCGGAGCTCGAGGACGACATGGGCCTCCCGGAGGGGTCGCTCCAGGCCACGGTCGAGCTCTACAACCGCCACGCGGTGAAGGGCGAGGACCCGCTGTTCCACAAGGCGCCCGAGTGGGCCCGGCCGCTCGAGCCGCCGTTCGGCGCCATCGACCTGCGGGGCGGCATCTACGGCGTGTTCACGCTCGGGGGCCTGCACACGCTCCCGACCGGCCAGGTGCTGGACCTCGACGGCGGTCCGGTCGAGGGCCTCTACGCCGCCGGCCGCACCACGTCGGGCATCCCCGCGCGGGGCTACGTGAGCGGCATCTCGCTGGGTGACGGGACGTTCTTCGGCCGGCGCGCCGGACGTCACGCCGCCGGCGTGGGCGCCGGCGCCGGGTCGTGAGCCCGGCGGACCGGGACGCCGGAGCCCCGCGCCCGGACGAGCGGGCGGGCTCAGACGAGGTAGCGGGCGAGGGACGAGACGACGCAGGCCGGCTCGGGGCTGCCGTCCCGCTCGACCGTGACGACCCAGGTGGCCTGCACGCCGCCGCGGACGTCGTCGACGGCCGCCAGCTCGACGCCGCCCCGCAGGCGGGCGCCGATGGGCACGGGCGCGGGGAAGCGCACCCCGTCGGCGCCGTAGTTGACGCCCATGGCGAAGCCCCGCACGTCCACGACCTCGGGCAGGAAGCTGTTGACCAGGGACAGGACGAGGAAGCCGGGGGCGAGGCCGTCCCCGGACGCCCCATCCCCGGTGGCGCCGGTGAAGCGGTCGACGCGCGCCCGGTCCACCGTCAGCCAGCCACTGTGGCCGAGGTGCCGGCCCACCGCCGCTCGCAGGTCGTCGGCGCCGTCGAACACACGCACGGGGGCGAGCGTACGGACGCGGGGCGCCGGGCACCCGGCGAGGAGGCCCCACCGTCCCGGCCGCCGGCACACCCGGCGCTGGACACGGCGTTCTGCCGCCTGCTCGGTATCCGCCACCCCGTGGTGCAGACAGGCATGGGGTGGGTGGCCGGAGCCCGCCTGACCGCGGCCACCTCCGCCGCCGGCGGGCTCGGCATCCTCGCCTCGGCCACGATGACGTTCGACGAGCTGGTCCGGGCCATCGGCGAGGTCAAGGACCGCACCGACGCCCCGTTCGGGGTCAACCTGCGGGCCGACCACGGCGAGGTCGACCGGATCGCCGACCTGCTGATCGACCGGCACGTGGCGCTGGCGTCGTTCGCGGCGGCGCCGAACGAGCGGCTGATCAAGTCCCTGCGCGACGGCGGCGTGCGGACCATGCCCACGATCGCCGCCCGGCGCCACGCCGAGAAGGTGGCGGCCTGGGGCGTCGACGCCGTCATCGCCCAGGGCCACGAGGGCGGCGGGCACACCGGCGCGATCCCCACGGTCCTGCTGCTGCCCGAGGTCACGGCGGCCGTGGACATCCCGGTCCTCGCCGCCGGCGGGTTCAAGGACGGGCGGGGCCTGGCCGCCGCCCTCGCCTGGGGCGCGGCCGGGATCGCCATGGGCACGCGTTTCCTCCTCACCCGGGAGAGCACGGTGCCCGACGCCGTGAAGCAGCGCTACCTGGCCGCTGGGCCGGCCGACACGGTCGTCACCACGGCCGTGGACGGGCAGCCCCAGCGGGTCATCCGCACGGACCTGGTGGACCGGCTCGAGCGGGGGCCCCGCGCCGCCGTCCTGGTCCGGGCGGTCCGCAACGCGTTCCGGCTCCGCCGCCTCACCGGCACGGGCGCCGCCGACCTCGTGCGCGAGGGTGTCGGCATGCGGCGGTCGAGCGAACTGACCTGGGCGCAGGTGGCCATGGCCGCCAACGCGCCGATGCTCACCCGCGCCGCGCTGGTCGAGGGCCACCTGGAGGCGGGCATCCTGCCCACCGGCCAGGTGGCGGGGACCATCGACGCCCTTCCGTCGGTGGCCGAGGTCGTCGAAGGGGTCGTGGCGGAGGCGGACGCGGTGCTGCGCCGGCTGTGCGGCGCCGGAACGACGGGCGAGGGCGCCTGATGGACCTGCGGCCCACGGCGGAGGACCAGGCGTTCCGGGCGGACGTACGCGCCTTCCTCGCCGAGTCGCTCGACGGCGACTTCAAGGAGCTGCGCGGCCGCGGCGGCCCGGGCCATGAGGACGAGGCCATCGACGAGCGACGGGCGTGGGAGCGCCACCTGGGCGCCCACGGCTGGACCGGCATCGGCTGGGCGCCCGGCTTCGGGGGGCGGGCGCTGCCGCTCGACCGGCAGGTCGTCTTCAACGAGGAGTACGTGCGCGCCGACGCCCCGGGCCGGCTCGGGCACATCGGCGAGACGCTCGCCGGCCCGACGATCATCGCCTTCGGCACGCCCGAGCAGCAGGGCCGCTTCCTGCCGCCGATCCTGTGCGGCGACGAGCTGTGGTGCCAGGGCTACTCCGAACCCGACGCCGGCTCCGACCTGGCCAACGTCGCCACCCGGGCGGAGCGGGACGGCGACGAGTGGGTCGTGACCGGCCAGAAGGTGTGGACCTCGCTCGCCCACGTCAGCGACTGGTGCTTCGTCGTGGCCCGGACGGACCCCGCCTCGACCCGCCACCGCGGGCTGTCCTACCTGCTGGTGCCGCTCGACCAGCCCGGCGTCGACGTCCGGCCCATCGTGCAACTCACGGGGTCGTCGGAATTCAACGAGGTGTTCTTCGACGGCGCCCGCACGGCGGCGGGCAACGTCGTGGGCCCGGTGGGGGAGGGCTGGCGGGTGGCCATGGGGACGCTCGCCTTCGAGCGCGGCGCCTCGACGCTGGGCCAGGTCCTCTACTTCGAGCACGAGCTGGCCATGATCGTGGACGCCGCCCGCGCCAACGGGACCGTCGGCGACCCACGTGTCCGCCAGCGCCTGGCCGACGTGCGGGGCCGCCTGCGCATCATGCGGTGGAACGCCGTGCGCTTCCTGGCCTCCGACCGGCCCGAGCTCACCGGCGCGGCCATGGTGACCAAGCTCTACTGGGCGACCCTGCACCGCGACATGGGCGAGCTGGCCGCCGACGTGCTCGGCATGGCCGGCACGGTCGACGACGGCCGCCACGCCGCCCTGCGGCGCCTCTTCCTGTTCTCCCGCGCCGACACGATCTACGGCGGCAGCAACCAGGTCCAGCGCAACGTCATCGGCGAGCGGGCGCTGGGCCTCCCCAAGGAGCCGCGGTGACGACCCCCACGACCACGCCCCCCGAGCCGCCGCCCGGGCGCGGCCTGCTGGCCGGCCGCACGGCGATCATCACCGCGGCGGCCGGGACCGGCATCGGCTTCGCCACGGCCGAGCGCTTCCTCGCCGAGGGCGCCCGCGTGCTCGTCAGCGACGCCCACGAGCGGCGCCTGGGCCAGGCGGCCGAGCGGCTCGGCGCCCCGGCCCAGGTGTGCGACGTCACCGACGAGGACCAGGTGCAGGCCCTGTTCGCCGCCGCCGAACGCGAGCTCGGCGGGGCCGACGTCGTGGTGAACAACGCCGGCCTCGGCGGGACGGCCGACCTCGTCGACATGACCGACGAGCAGTGGTCGACGGTGCTGGACGTGACGCTCAACGGCACGTTCCGCTGCACGCGCGCCGCCCTGCGCCACCTGCGGGACCGGGGCGGCGGCACGATCGTCAACAACGCCTCGGTGCTCGGGTGGCGGGCCCAGGCGGGCCAGGCCCACTACGCCGCGGCCAAGGCCGGCGTGATGGCGCTCACCCGCTGCGCTGCGGTCGAGGCGGCGGCGTACGGCGTGCGGGTCAACGCGGTGGCGCCGTCGCTGGCCATGCACCCGTTCCTCGCCAAGGTCACCACGGATGAAGTGCTCGACGACCTCACCCGCCGCGAGGCGTTCGGCCGGGCCGCCGAGCCGTGGGAGGTCGCCAACGTCATCGCCTTCCTCGCCAGCGACCTGTCCTCGTACATGACCGGCGAGGTCGTCAGCGTCTCCAGCCAGCACGCCTGATCAGCCCGCGCCCTCCGGCCGGTCCCGCCCCGAGGCGTCGAGGTAGGGCGGCCGCTCGCCGCCGCCGTGGACGAGCAGGTTCGTGCCGGTGACGTAGGCGGACAGGGGCGAGGCCAGGTACAGGCAGGCGTCGCCGACGTCGCGGGGCGTGGCCAGCCGGCCCATGGGGATCGTCGCGGCCACCCGGGCGACGCCCGCCTCGTCGCCGTAGAACAGCGCGGCCTGCTCGGTCAGCACCGGGCCGGGGCAGACGGCGTTGACCCGCACCGCGGGCGCCCACTCCATGGCGAGCGTCTGGGTGAGGTTGAGCAGCCCGGCCTTGGCGGCGCCGTAGGCGTGGGTGTCGGGGGAGGGGCGCAGCCCGCTGAGGCTGGTGAGGTTGACGATCGAACCGCCCTCGGGCTGGGTGCGCATCACGGCGTGGGCGGCGTGGCAGACGTGCAGGGCGCCGATCAGGTTGAGCCGGATGATCGACTCGGCGAAGCGGGGCGAGGCGTCGGCGGCGGGGACCGGCGGCGACCCGCCGGCGTTGTTGACGGCGACGTCGAGCCGGCCGTGGCGGGCCACGACCTCGTCGACGAGCGCCTGGACCTGCTCCGCCTCGCGGACATCGCACGCCAGCACGTCGGCGCCCGGGATCGGCGCCGCCGGGGGGCGCCGGGCGCAGGTCACCACCGTGGCGCCGGCCGCGGCGAAGCGGTCGACGATCCCGCGGCCGACACCCTTGGTGCCGCCCGTGACGAGCACGACCCGGCCGGTCATGTCGAGCGCGTCGGTCATCCCGCCCACCCTCCCGCGTTCGCCGCGACCGGACCGCCCGGTGCGGAGCCCCTCATCCCGGTGACCGGCACCGCGGCCGACCGCACGGGCGGGCGGCCGCCGGGCCGTCGGTACCGTGCCGCCATGCCCGAGGCGTACCTCGTCGAGGCCGTGCGCACGCCGGTGGGCCGGCGCAACGGCGCCCTGTCGCACCTGCACCCGGCCGACCTCGGCGCCCACGCCGTGGGTGCCCTGGTGGAGCGCACCGGGATCGACCCCGCGGCGGTCGACGACGTGGTGTTCGGTTGCGTCGACACGATCGGCGGCCAGGCCGGCGACATCGCCCGGACCTGCGCCCTCGTGGCAGGGCTACCGGAGACGGTGCCCGGGACCACGGTCGACCGGCAGTGCGGTTCGGCGCAGCAGGCCATCCACTTCGCCGCCCAGGCGGTCATGTCGGGCACCCAGGACGTCGTGATCGCCGGCGGGGTGCAGCAGATGTCGCGCATCCCCATCTCGTCGGCGATGCTCGTCGGCGCCGAGTACGGCTTCGACGACCCGTTCACCGGCTCCCCCGGCTGGGTGGCCCGCTACGGGCCCGGCCCGCTCGACCAGTTCCGGTCGGCCGAGATGATCGCCGAGCAGTGGGGCATCGGCCGCGACGACATGGAGGCCTACGCCGTGCGCTCGCACGAGCGGGCGCTGGCCGCCCGGGCCGAGGGCCGCTTCGAGGCCGAGATCGCCCCGCTGGGCGAGGCGGCGCTCGACGAGGGGCCCCGGCCGCCCGACCTCGACAAGATCCGCTCGCTGCGGCCGCTGATCGACGGCGGGCGCGTCACGGCGGCGGTGGCCTCGCAGATCTCCGACGCCGCCGCTGCGCTGCTGGTCGTCAACGACCGGGCCCTGCGGGACCACGGGCTCACGCCGCGGGCCCGGGTGCACCACCTCTCGGTGCTGGGCGAGGACCCGGTGCGGATGCTCACCGCCCCGATCCCGGCCACGGCGCGGGCGCTGGCCAGGACGGGCCTGGCGGTCGACGAGATCGACCGGTTCGAGGTCAACGAGGCCTTCGCCTCGGTCGTGCTGGCGTGGCTGCACGAGACCCGCGCCGACCCGGACCGGGTCAACGCCAACGGCGGCGCCATCGCCCTCGGCCACCCGCTGGGCGCCACCGGCGCCCGGCTGATGACGACGCTGCTGCACGAGCTCGACCGCACGGGCGGCCGTTACGGCCTCCAGACCATGTGCGAGGGGGGCGGCCAGGCCAACGTCACGATCGTCGAGCGGCTGGGCTGAGCCTCGCCGGGGCGCCGGCCCCGGGTCCCGGGCGCGGGGGCCGCCGTGCGGCCCCGTCCGCCCTCAGCGGGCGGTCCCGCAGGCGGCGCGGCTGCCGAACAGCTCGTGCCAGATGCCGCCGGCCGCCCGCTGCACCGACCCCGACACGGCCCGCAGGTCGATCTGGCCGGTGAAGTTGGCGACCGACACGGCGCCGATGGCCCGGCCCGACCCCCGGATGGGGGCGGCGACGCACGAGATGCCCTCGCAGCCCTCCTCGCGGTCGTAGGACACGCCGGCCTTGCGGATCGCGGCGAGTTCGGCCCGCAGCCCGTCGGCCGTGGTGATGGTGGTGGGGGTGCGCCGGGGGAGCCCGCGGGCGATCACCCGCTCGACCTCCTTGTCGTCGGCGAAGGCCAGCAGCGCCTTGCCGAGCGAGGTGCAGTGGGCGGGCATGCGCCCGCCCTCGCGGGTGGGCACCTCGAGACCCCGGATCGGCAGCTTGTCGAGGTAGACGACCTCGGAGCGGTCGAGCACGGCCAGGTGGACGGCGCAGTGCGTGGCCGCCGAGAGCTGCTGCAGGATGGGCAGCGCCTTGTCGCGCATGCGGTTGCGGCGCTCGGCCAGGCCCCCGACCTCGAACAGGCGCATGCCGACCCGGTAGCCACCGTTGGCGCGCTCGAGCCAGCCGAGCTCGAGCAGCTGCTCGGCGAAGCGGTGGACGGTCGACTTGGGCAGGCCGGCCCGGCTGCTCAGCACGCTCAGGCTGAGCGACGGCGTGGTGCCGTCGAAGGCGTCGAGGATCATGGCCGCCCGGGCCAGCACGGAGGTCGCCTTCCCCTCGCGTTCGTCTCGCTCGTGTGCGTCGGGCGTGGGTTGGGCTACGACCAGCATCAGCTCTCCTCCACGGTTAGGGCGGCGGTGCCGCCCCGGGTGCGCGACCGCCGACGGTCGCCCTGCTCGTCGCCGGGGTCGTCGACGATGCCGCCATCCCCGCCCTCGACCAGCTGTGCCCCCCACGACTCCACCTCGTCGGCGAGGCGGCTCAGGAGGCGGCGCAGGTCGTCGACCTCGACCGGTGTGAACGACGCCAGCCGCTCGCCCAGCATCTCGCCGCCCACCCGCTCCAGCGCGACCAGCGCGCCCCGGCCCTTGGCGGTGACCTGGAGCAGCGTGACGCGCCGGTCGTCGTCGGGGACCTCCCGCCGGAGCATTCCCGCGTCGACGAGGTCGGTGACGACCTTGCTGGCGTTCGACGCCGTCATGCCCGTCAGCGCCGCCAGCCGGCCCAGCTTCAGCGGGCCGGCCGCCTGGGCCTGGCGGAGGACGACGTGCTGGATCGGCCCGATCCCGATACCGGCCCGGGCGTACAGCAACTGGGTCACGGTGCGGGTCGTCCACGAGGAGACGAGGCGGAACGTGGAGTCGTACAGCTCGGCGACGGGGGTGCGACCACCCCCGTCGGCCTCCCCCCGATGCGACTGCTTCATGACGAACACCCTCCGGCCCCCCGACCGAAGGTAGTTTCCCACCGAAACTATGTCGGTGCAACCATTTTGGTCCTCAGACCATCATGTCGGTCGGGTTGCCGCCCAGCGTTACGTGGCCCCAGCTGAGCAGCGACTTCTCGTAGGTGTTGATCGTGTGGTGGCGGGCGGCGTGCGCGTCCCGCCAGATCCGCTGCATGGGATTGGCCTTCATGATCACCGGGGCCCCGGACCGGTCGAAGACGTCGTCGAGGGCGGCGATGGCCCGCTGGGTGGCCATCACCTGGTCGCGGCGTGCCTGCGACCGCTGCTGGACCGAGATGCGCTCGCCGCTCTCGACCGTGGCCATCATCTCGTCGAGGTTGCGGAACATCTGCAGCCGGCAGGCGTCGATCTCGCACGCCGACTCGCCCAGCGCCGACACCGTGAACGGGTCGTCGGAGGCCTTGCCCCAGTTCTTCGAGACCCGCTTGCGGGTGAGCTCGACACCCTCTGCCAGCATCCCCTCGGCCATGCCGATGATCGGGCCCGTGATTGCGTACGAGAACAGGGTGGCGAACGGCATCTTGTACAGCGGCGCCTCGTTCACCTCGAGGCCCGGCGCCTTGGTGGAGAACATGGCGATGAGGTCGAGCGTGCGGTACTCGGGGACGAACAGGTCCTCGACGACGATGTCGTTGCTGCCCGTGCCGCGCAGGCCGACGGTGTCCCACACGTCCTCGATGACGTACTCGCCCCGGCGCAGCAGCGTGTTGCGGTACTCGCCGGGCTGGCCCTCGCCGTTGTCGACCGGCGTGCCGAGGATGACCCACTGGCAGTGGTCGCTGCCCGAGGAGAAGCCCCACCGCCCGGTGAGGCGGTAGCCGCCCTCGCAGGGCGTGAGCGTGCCGCCCGGCATGTACGAGGACGAGACCCAGGTGTCGGGGTCGTCGCCCCACACCTCGGCCTGGGCCTGGTCGGGCCACTGCCCGACCTGCCACGGGTGCACGCCCACGACGGACGACACCCAGCCGGCCGACCCGCAGGCGGCGGCGATGTCGAGGACGGCCTCGTAGAACGTGCGCGGATGGGCCTCGAGGCCCCCGTAGCGCGTGGGCTGCAGCAGCCGCACGAGCCCGGTGTCCTTCACCTGCTTGACCACGTCGTCGGGCAGGCGGCGCAGCTCCTCACCCTCCGGCGAACGCTCGCGCAGCATCGGGAGCAGGCCACGCACTTTCTCGACGACGTCGTCACCAACCACGGCTCGCTCCTCCTCGTGCTGCGATGCAGCTCATCGCCTCGGCGGCCGGTGGCCCCAGAAGCTCGTCTTCGTGATCTCGTAGGTCGTCTCGGGCTCGTCGACGGCCAGGCCGCCCCAGCCGAACTCGACCATCGCCCCGTCGGGGGCCATGCAGTAGAACGACACCATCCGGTCGTTGCTGTGGCGCCCGAGCGTCATGGCGATCGGCACCTTCCGGTCGTGCACCCGGTCGTAGGCGCGGCCCACGTCGTCGAGCTCGGCGGCCTCGAGCATGAAGTGCACGAGGTTCCCGGGGAACGGCATGGCCACGACGCCCAGCGTGTGGTGCCGCGGGTTGCAGCCGAGGAAGTGCAGGACCGAGTACGGCGTGCCGTCGGGGTCGGGCATGGCGAGGCGCATCGTGTTGCGCCGGCGGAAGCCCAGCACGCGGCGGTAGAGCTCGACCGTGGCCGTCACCCGCTCGGTGCCGACCACGACGTGGCCCATGCCCTGCTCTCCGGTGACGAACCGGCTGACCAGCGGCGTCTGCACGGGCTCGTGGTCGAGGACCGGGCCGTGGTACAGCTCGACGGGCACGCCGGCCGGGTCCTCGAAGCGGGCCAGCCCGGTGACGAGGCGCCGGCGGGCCTCCTCGTCGGTGGCCAGCTCGACCTTGGTGCCGCCGTCCTCCAGCGCCCGGACGACATCCTCGAGGTCGAGGTCGTCGTCCACCTCGAAGCCGAGTGTCACCTGTGGCTCGTCGCCCGGCACGGCCACGAAGCGGAAGGGACGGTCGTCGGTGCGGAAGTACGTGGCGTCGGGGTCGGGCCCGTCGACGGCCATCATCCCGAGGACCTCGGTGCCGAACTCCCGCCAGGTGTCCGCCTGCGGCGTCTGCCAGAGGAGGTAACCGAGGCTGCGAATGGGCATGGTCTTGCGCTCCCTCGACGGGTGGTGGTCGCTACGCCCGGGCCGGACGGGTGAGGAACTCGGTCACGACGCGCTCGAACTCGTCCTTGCGCTCGACCTGGGCCCAGTGCCCGCAGCGCGAGAACACGTGCAGTTCGGCGCGGGGCATGCGGCGGAAGGGGAGGAGGGCGCCCTCGAACGGCAGCATCCGGTCGTCGCGGCCCCAGGTGATGAGGGCCGGATGGCGGATGCGGTCGGCCCGGGCCCACAGCGGCACCTCCTCCGGGTGCTGCAGGAGGCTCATGAAGATCGCCATGGCCGACTCGAGCGCGCCGGGCGCCAGGGCGTTCGCCATGCGCTCGTCGATCAGGGCGTCGTCGACGACCTTCTTGTTGGCCACCATGCAGTCGACCCAGGCGACCATGCCCTCGCGGCTCGGCGACAGCATGAACTCGCTGAGGCGGCGGGCGCCCTCGCTCTGCTCGGGGCCGAACGGGTTGACCGCCAGGCCGCCGGGACCCATGAGCACGAGCCGGTCGACCCGGTCCGGGTGGGCCAGCGCGGCCTCGGCCGCCACGTAGCCGCCCATCGAGTTGCCGAGCAGGTGCGCCTTCTCGATGCCGAGCGTGTCGAGCAGGTCGACCACGGCGTCGGCGGCGACCCGCGGGTAGGCCCGGTCGAGCTCCACGGACGGGCTGCGCCCGAAGCCGGGCATGTCCAGGAGCACGGTGCGGAAGCCGGCGGCGAGCGTGGCGAGGTTGCCCTTGAAGTTCGACCAGCCGCTCACCCCGGGACCGGACCCGTGGAGCAGCACCAGCGCCGCCCCCTCGCCGGCGTCGTGGTAGTGGAGCGTGAAGCGCCCCTGCACGACCCTGCTGGTGGCGTCGAAGTCGAGCGTCGCGGTCATCGTCCCCCTCGGTGCCGGCGCGACCGGCGGCCTACGCAGGGACGGTACGTCACCCCACCCGCACCCACCCGACCCCTGTTCCGCTGACCGGGTTCCAGGGAGGATGGCCGGCTCACGCGTGGGTGGCGCCGTCGATGAGGAGGGTCGTGCCGTTGACGAAGGAGCCGTCGTCGGAGGCGAGGGCCGCCACCATGCCGGCCACTTCGTGCGGCTCCGCGAAGCCCCGGCCGTTGGGCATGAGGCGGCGGAAGAAGCTCGGGTCGGCGTCCTCGGGAAGCGTGATCTCGAGGACCAGCGGGGTGGCGACGCCGCCCGGCGCCACGCACACGGCCCGCACGTTCCGCTTGCAGTACTCGAGCGCGATCGTTTGCGTGAACGCCGCGACGCCGGCCTTGCTGGCCGAGTAGGCGGCCATGTACGGGTGGGCGTGGAACGCGGACGTCGACGCGAAGTTGACGATCACGCCGCCGCCGTCGAGCAGGTGGGGGAGCGCGGCGCGCGTCACCAGGAACGTGCCGGTGAGGTTCACGCCGATGACCTGTTCCCACAGGTCGAGCGAGCACTCGTGCGTGTGCGCCGAGCGCAGGATCCCCGCGGCGTTGATGAGCACGTCGAGGCCGCCCAGCGTGCCGGCCGCCGCGGCGACCATCTCCGCCACGCCCGGCTCGCTCGCTACGTCGGCCTCGATCGTGGTCAGCCGCCCGGCGATGCCCTCCGCCTCGGCCCGGTCGGTCGTGTCGGCCAGCCCCTTGCCGCTCACGTCGACGGCGACGACCGTGCCGGCCTCGCGCAGCAGACGCACGACGGTCGCCTGCCCCATGCCGCTGCCGCCCCCGGTGATCAGGCACCGTTTCCCCTCGAACCGCTCCACGACTCCCCCTCGCGTTCAGGTGGTGGCGCCGGCGGTGGCCCGCTGCCGCAGCTCGTACTTCAGGACCTTGCCGCTGGCGTTCAGCGGCAGGGCGTCGACCACGACGACCCGGCGCGGCACCTTGTAGTTGGCCATGGTGGCGCGCGCCCACGCCATGATGTCGTCCGGCGACGGGTCGGTGCCCGGGGCCGCCACGACGTAGGCCACGCCCACCTCACCGAGGCGCTCGTCGGGCACCCCGACCACCGCTACCTGGGCGATGTCGGGGTGGCTCAGCAGCAGGTCCTCGATCTCGGCCGGGTAGGCGTTGAACCCCCCGACGATGAACATGTCCTTCTTGCGGTCGGTGATGCGGACGTAGCCGCGCTCGTCCATGGTCCCGATGTCGCCGGTGTGCAGCCAGCCGTCGGCGTCGATCGCCTCGGCGGTGGCCTCGGTGTCCTCGAAGTAGCCCTGCATGACGTTGTGCCCCCGGCACACGATCTCGCCTGGCTCGCCGCGTGTCACCTCGCGGCCGGCGTCGTCCACGACCCGCACCTCGACGCCGGGGATGGCGCGTCCCGACGTGGTGGCGATGGTCTCGGCGTCGTCGTCGGGCCGGCAGATCGTCACCATGCCGGTCGACTCGGTCAGCCCGTAGGCCGTCACCACGGTGGTGAAGCCCAGGTCGGCGCGCATCCGCTCGACGAGGGACGTGGGCACGGCGGCGGCGCCGGTCACCGCCAGCCGCAGGCTGGACAGGTCGGCGTCGGCCCGCCGCGGGTGGTGCAGCATCGCCTGGTAGAGCGTCGGCGGGCCGGGCAGGACCGTGGCCCGTTCGCGTGCGACGAGGTCCACGACGGCGTCGACGTCGAAGGCCGGCAGCGGCAGCATTGTCGCCCCGGCGAGCAGGCAGGCGAGGATGCCCGCCTTGTAGCCGAACGAGTGCGACATCGGGTTGACGAGGAGGTAGCGGTCGCCGACCCGCAGGCCGACCGTGCTCGCCCACACCTCGAAGACGCGCAGGTCCTGGGCGTGGCTGCACAGGACGCCCTTCGGCCGGCCGGTCGTCCCCGAGGTGAACATGAGGTCGGCGGGGTCGTCCGGACGGACGCTCCGGGCGCGTGCCTCGGCGTCGGCGTCGTTCACGGTCGCACCTGCCGCCACGAACGCCGGCCACGTCGTCGTGCCCGGGCGGGCGTCGGCCGCCACCACGGCGTCGGCGCCACCCTCGGGGCCGTCGAGCACGGCCACCGCCCGCAGGTCCGGGAGGTCCCGGCCGTCGAGCATGGCCGGGTAGCGGGTGCCCAGGAAGTCGCCGACGACGACGAGCACCCGGGCCCGGCTGCGGCCGAGGACGTACGCGGCCTCGGTGCCCTTGAGCCGGGTGCTGAGCGGCACGAGGACGGCCCCCGCCGCCTGGGCGCCGAGGGCGGCGACCACCCAGTCGAGCCCGTTCGGCGCCCACAGCGCCACCCGGTCGCCCGGCTCGACGCCGGCGGCGAGGTGGGCGCGGGCGGCGGCGTCGACGAGGTGGCCGAGGTCGGCGTAGGTGACGCGGGCGTCGCCGTCGACGACCGCCTCGACGTCCGCGTACCGGGCGGCCGCGGCCCGGACGAGGGCGGGGATCGTCGCCGGCGCCATCGGCATCAGCTCGCCCCGTACACCGGCAGCGCCGGGGCGGCCTTGGCCAGCAGGTCGGCGACGACCGGCCCCAGCTCGGCCGGGTCCCACCGCGCGCCCTTGTCGACGTGCGGGCCGCGCTGCCAGCCCTCCATCACCACCACCTTGCCGCCCTCGACCTCGAACACGCGGCCCGTGACATCGCGCGCCTCGCCGGACGCGAGCCAGACGACGAGCGGCGACACGTTCTCGGGGGCCATGGCGTCGAACTCGCCGGCGGCCGGGGGCGCCATGGTGGCGGCGAACGCCCCCTCGGTCATCCGTGTGCGGGCGGCGGGGGCGATGGCGTTGGCGGTGACGCCGTAACGGGCCAGCTCGGCCGCCTGCACGAGCGTGAGGCCGAGGATCGCCGCCTTGGCCGCCGAGTAGGCGGCCTGCCCCACCGACCCGAGCAGCCCCGCCCCCGAGCTGGTGTTGACGATGCGGGCGTCGACCGCCTCGCCGACCTTCGCCCGGTCGCGCCAGTGGGCGGCGGCGTGGCGGGCCACGGCGGCGTGGCCGTGGACGTGGGCCCGCAGCACGGCCTCCCATTCGGCGGCCGAGGAGTTGGCGAACATGCGGTCGCGCAGGACGCCGGCGTTGTTCACCACGACGTCCACCCGCCCGAAGGCGTCCAGCGCGTCCTGCACGAGGCGGCCGGCGCCCTCCCAGTCGCCGACGTCGTCGGCGTTCGCCACGGCGGTGCCGCGGGCGGCGGTGACCTCCTCCACGACCCGCTCGGCGGGCGTGGCTGACCGGCCCTCGCCGTCGATCGCGGCGCCGAGGTCGTTGACGACGACGCGGGCTCCCTGGCGGGCGAGCTCGAGGGCGTGGGCGCGGCCCAACCCCCCGCCCGCGCCGGTGACGATGGCGACGCGGCCGTCGCAGATCCCTGGCACGGCGACGATCGTGGCACGGTCGTCGCCGTCCCGGCAGCCGCCGTGCCGGGGAGCGAGACGGACGCCGCGCTGGCGCGGGCGGTGGTGCCAGGCTGCGCGCGTGGAGAAGGTCCTCTACGTCTTGTGGCGCCCGACGACGGAGGCGCCCGACGCCTGGCGCGACGAGCTCGTCGGCCCGGTGGGGGAGGCGCTATTGGCACGCGGCGCTCACCGCGTCGAGGCCGACGTGGCGGACGGCACGGTCGACGGCGCAGTCATGCTCATCACCGCCCACCCGCCGCTGCCCGGCGCGGTGCTGGGCGTGTGGGTGGACTCGGCCGTCGACGACCGGCGGGCGCCGCTCGACGCCGTGGTGGCCGGCGCGACGCCCCGCTGGGGCGCGCTGCTGGTCACGGAGTCGGTGCCGCTCGTGCCGCCCGACGGCGCCGGCGGCCGGCGAGGCGGCCGGCGCCGCCGCCGGCGCGGCCCGGCCGCCGGGCGCACGCCCGGCTACGCCCAGGTCGCGTTCCTACGCGTCCCGGCGGGACTCGGCCGGGACGAGTGGGCGGCGCGCTGGCTCGGCGGGCAGACGTCGGTGGCGATCGCCACCCAGGCGACGTTCGGCTACGCCCAGCACCTCGTCGCCCGGACGCTGGTCCCGCTGCCCCAGTGGCCGCCCGTGGACGCCGTGGTCGAGGAGCTGTTCCCGCTCGAGGCGCTCGGCGACCTGCACGCCTTCTTCGGCTCGGGCGGCGACGACGGGGAGCTGCGCCGGCGGATGGAGGCGATGGCCGCCTCCACGTCGACCTTCATCGACGACGCCGACCTCGACGTCCTACCCACGAGCCGCTTCGTCCTCGCCTGACCGCGTCCCGGAGTGCCGGCGCGCCGGCCCGCCTAGGTGCGCACGGCCTTGCGGATCACGTCGCGCAGGTCGTCCTCGGGCACGTCCCCGTCGAGGCGCAGCTGGATGCTCGCCTTGCCCGTCCGCACCTCGGGGTGGCGGCGCCGGAACTCGGCGATGTGGTCCGGCGACGTCGCGGTGAGCGTGATGCCGTCGGCCCGCCGCGGGTTGAGGCCGACGTGGCGGCGGCCCACCCGGTAGAGGGGGATCCGGTACGAGATGACGACCTCGGCGTCGGGCACCTCGTCGAGGATCAGGGCGTGCAGCCGGTCGAACAGAGGCCGGTGGGAGGCCGGCAGGCCCTCGACATAGTGCCGGACCTCGTCGCTCAGCGGCTGCGGGCCCGCGTGACCGCGCTCGCCGCCGGCGAAGGCCAGGCCGTGCTCCGCCATCGCCTCCTCCAGCAGCCGGATGGCCGTCGGCCCGACGCCGTGACGTTCGAGCAGCTCGTCGGCCCGGTGGCCGGATATGTCCTCCAGCGTCGTCACGCCCATGTGGGCCAGCGCTCGCGTCGCCGGCGCCCCGATCCTCGGCAGCGGCGTCCCCTCGGCCATGTCACATCCCCCTCGTCCGTTGCGTCCCGACCGTCGACCCGATGAACCTGGCTCCGCCGGCGGCGATGGGGGCGTCAGGTGCAGCGGAGCGTGACGACGCCGAGGTGGCCGAAGGCGGCCCGGGCGTGGGAGCCGGCGGGCACCTCGGCCGGCGGGAGCAGGGCGCCGCACCACACGAGCCACCCGGCCTCGAGCCGGGCCTCGTCCAGGGCGAGGGCGTCGGCCGCCGCCGCGGCGGCCGCCGCCGGGTGGCCGAACGACGCTGCGCCGGCCGCCGTGCCGAGCTGCACGCCGTCGCGTTCGAACAGCACGCCGACCAGCCCCAGGTCGAGGCCGGCCGGGGCCGCACCCGTCCGGCCGACGACCAGGCGCGTCACCGCCCCGCCCTGGTGCACGGCCAGCCCGCCGTGCACGGTCGCCGTAGCCGCCAGCGCGGCGGCGGGCGTCGCCCCCGGGCCGGCCACCGGCGCGCCGAGGGCGAGGATGATGCCCGGCGCCACCTGCGCCGACCCGCCCCCGACGGTCAGCGGCGACTCCGGCGGGTGCAGCGCCGCCGCGTCGAGCAGCGCCACCGACGCCCGGGCGGACGAGGCGTCGGCGCCCGGCCCCGCGCCGGCGCCGGCCACCACCACGGGGGCGAGCGCCGCGGCCACCACCGTCCCGGCCGGGCCCGCGGCCATGGCCGGCCTCAGGCCCCGCCGCCGGCGGAGGCGCCGACGGGGGTGCCGGCGCCGGCGACCTCCCTGGCGGCGGCCAGGCCCACGGCGATGTCGATGATCTGGTCCTCCTGCCCGCCGACGAGGTTGCGGGCGCCGCACTCCAGGAGGATGTCGGCGCCCGACACGCCGTAGCGCTCGGCGGCCCGGTAGGCGTGGCGCAGGAACGACGAGTACACGCCGGCGTAGCCCATGGTCAGCGAGAGTCGGTCGAGGGCGCACTCGCCGTCCATCACCGGGCGGACCACGTCCTCGGCGGCGTCGATGGCGGCCAGCACGTCGATGCCGGTGCGGATACCGAGCTTCTCGCACACCGCGGCCAGCGCCTCCACCGGCGTGTTGCCGGCCCCGGCGCCGAACCGGCGGGTCGACCCGTCGACCTGCACCGCCCCGGCGCGGACGGCGAGGATCGAGTTCGCCACACCCAGGGCAAGGTTCTCGTGACCGTGGAAACCGACCTGGGCGTCGTCGCCCAACTCGGCCACCAGTGCGGCCACCCGGTCGGTGACCTGCTCCAGCACGAGCGCCCCGGCCGAGTCCACGACGTAGACGCACTGGCACCCGGCGTCGGCCATGATGCGCGCCTGTTCGGCCAGGCGCTCGGGCGGCTGCGTGTGGGCCATCATCAGGAAGCCCACGGTCTCGAGCCCCAGGTCGCGGGCGAGGCCGAAGTGCTGGATCGAGACGTCGGCCTCGGTGCAGTGGGTGGCGATGCGCACCACGCCGACGCCCGAGTCGGCCAGGAAGGCGATGTCGTCCTTGGTGCCCACGCCGGGGAGCATCAGGGAGGCGATCTTCGCCCGCTGCGCCTCCTCGACGGCGGCGCGGATGAGCACCCGCTCGTCGGTGAGCGAGAACCCGTAGTTGAAGGACGACCCACCGAGGCCGTCGCCGTGCGTCACCTCGATGACCGGCACGCCGGCGCCGTCGAGCGCCCGGACCACGTCGCGCACCATCCGCTCGGTGAACTGGTGGCCCTTGGCGTGGGACCCGTCGCGCAGGGACGAGTCGGTGACGCGGATGTCGAGCTGGTCGGAGTAGGGCATCAGGCACCCACCTTCGTCAGGTGGCCGGCGATCTCCTCGCCGACCTTCGTGGCCGCCGCCGTCATGATGTCGAGGTTGCCTGAGTACGGCGGCAGGTAGTCGCCGGCGCCCTCGACCTCGACGAAGATCGCCACCCGGGCCCAGCCGCCGGTGGATGGAGCCTGGTCGAACTGCGGGCGCTGGGTCAGCCGGTAGCCCGGCACGTACGACTGCACCTCGTCGATCATCCGGTCGATCGACGTCTCGACGGCGGCCTGGTCGGCGTCGTCGGGAAGCGCGCAGAAGATCGTGTCCCGCATGATGAGCGGCGGGTCGGCCGGGTTCAGGATGATGATCGCCTTGCCGCGTTCGGCGCCGCCCAGCACCTCGACCGCGGACGAGGTCGTGCGGGTGAACTCGTCGATGTTGGTGCGGGTGCCGGGGCCGGCCGAGCGTGACGACACGGTGGCCACGATCTCGGCGTAGGGCACCGGCACGACCCGGGCCACGGCGTGGACCATCGGGATCGTGGCCTGGCCGCCGCACGTCACCATGTTCACGTTCGGGGCATCGAGGTGCTCGGTGAGGTTCACCGGCGGGATGACGTAGGGGCCGAGCGCCGCCGGCGTGAGGTCGACGGCCCGGACCCCGGCGTCGGCGTAGCGGGCAGCGTTGCCGGCGTGCACGTGGGCCGACGTTGCCTCGAACACGATCTCGGGCCGCTCCGCCCGGTCGAGCAGCCAGTCGACGCCCTCGTGCGAGGCCTCGACGCCGTGCTGGCGGGCCAGCGCCAGCCCCTCGCTCGCCGGGTCGACCCCGATCATGTACCGCAGCTCGAGCGAGGGCGAGCGCAGCAGCTTGAACATGAGGTCGGTGCCGATGTTGCCCGACCCCACGATGGCGGCCGTGGTAGTGGCCATGACGCTCCCAGACCTTCCGTTCCTAGGTGAAGCTGACGCTGACGCTGCCCAGCCGGTCGAACTCCGCGGTGACCACGTCGCCGGCGGCGACGGGGATCATCCGGGTGCAACTGCCGGGCATGATCACGTGGCCCGCCTCGAGGGTGACCCCGAAGGCCGCGACCTTGTTGGCGAGCCAGGCCACCGCCACCGCGGGGTTTCCCAGCACCGCCCCGGAGGCGCCCGTCTCGCGCAACTCGCCGTTCGAGCGCAGTGTGGCGCCGATGAGGCGGACGTCGAGCTCGGTGAGCTTGGTGGGCGAGCCCCCGAGCACCACGGCGCCCGACGAGGCGTTGTCGGCGACGGTGTCGGGCAGCCTGATGTTCCAGTCCGCCACGCGGCTGTCGACGATCTCGATCGAGGGGAGGACGAAGTCCGTCGCCCGGATGGCGTCGGCCACGGTCACGCCCGGCCCCTCCAGCGTCCGTCCCAGCACGAACGCCACCTCGATCTCCGCCCGCGGCTGCAGGAACCGGCCCACCTCGACGGCGTCCGACTCCCACAGGAACATGCTCTCCAGCAGGTGGCCGTAGTCGGGCTCGTCGACGCCGAGCATCTGCTGCATGGCCTTGGCCGACAGCCCGACCTTGTGCCCTTGGACCGAGTCCCCGGCGTCGACCCGGCGGGCGATGTTCGCCAGCTGGACCTCGTAGGCGGCGGTGACGTCGACGCCCTCCCACGTGCCGGTGAGCGGGGCGATGGGGACGCGGTCCTCCTGCGCCCGGAACAGCGCCTCGGCGGCGGCGGCGAGGTCGGCGGGGCCCATGGCGATCGGTGGCGGGACGGGCGTCCCCTCAGGCCGCCGGCTGCTTGACGGCGCCGATGAACGCAGGCGACTTCGAGGGCGGGACCTCGGTCAGCGGGACCGCCACCTCCTCGACGGTCGGCCCGATCTCGGCGGCGATGGGGGCGAGGGCCTCGAGGTCGAACCCGTACACCTCGGCGGCCGTGCCGGCCAGGATCTTGCGCAGGTCGGCCTCGGGCGTCCGGGAGAACGCGGCCCGCAGCGCCTCGCGGGTGTAGGGCGTCGTGCCCTCCTCGTGCGGGAAGTCGGTGCCCCACATGATCCGGTCGACGACGTACTGCGCGTACTTCATCTCGCCCCGGGACATGAAGCTGGCGCCGAGGTAGCAGTTGCGGGCGAAGTACTCGCTCGGCGTCAGCGACAGGCTGTCGATCACGTCGGCGCCGAAGAGCGTGGTGGTGCGGTTGTCCGCCGTCGACTTCATGTCGGCGACCGTGTAGTCGAGCAGGCCCAGGTCCTGGAGCGCCCACGTCACGCCCTGCTCCGTCCACACCGCCTTGAGGTCGGGGTAGCGCTCGAACACGCCGGCCAGGATCAGGTGCGACAGCGTGCGGCGGGTCCACCACGTGAACTCGACGAGCATCACGGCGGCGGCGGCGGGCTGGTCCTTGCCCACGTCGGGGGTGCCCGTGCCGGGGTGCTGCCCGAACGACAGCTCCGTCTCCTCGAGGGCGGCCCACAGCGGCTCGTAGCGGGTGTGGAACCACGGCTCGACGGCGTGGTTGGCCGGGATGGCCGGGGCGAGGATGCCCCCGACGACGCCGGTCTCGGCCGCCCAGCGGACCTCGGCGACGGCGGCCTCGATGTCGTGCGGGAAGATCTGGACGAGCCCCCGGCGGCGCACCGGCTCGCGCCGGCAGAAGTCGACGACCCAGCGGTTGTGGGCCTGGATGCCGGCCGCCCGCCGCTCGTAGTCCTCGCGGGTCCAGGGCATCGAGGCGAAGTTGCCGATCGTCTCGAAGAACGGCGGGACCGTGTTCGGGAACACGATCTCGGCGGCGACGCCGTCGTCGGCGAGTGCCTTGACGCGGGCGTCGCTGTCCCAGTTCAGCGCGGCGGTGGCGGTCACCAGGTCGTCGTAGGGGCTCGAGTAGCCCTCGGCCCAGGCGTCGAACTCCTCGTGCCACCGGCGGGGGAGGTAGTCGCGGTACTGGCGCAGGTCGGCGCCGGCGTGCGTGTCGGCCGAGATGACCACGTATCGGTCGAGGCTGTCCCAGGTCTGGGCCATGGCGGGTGCGCTCCCCTTGTCGCGTCCGGATGCGACGGTACGGCGGGCCGCCCCGGGGCGCCTCAGGACCCCGGGGGCGTGGTCCGCTGACCGGGATCGCGGCGCTTGTCGGCTACGAAGGCGTCCCGCGCCTCGTCGCCGGCGCCCAGCAGGTTGAGCTCGAACGTGAAGCCCTGCTCGAAGCGGTACGAGCGGTGGACGTCGACGGGGTCGATCCCGTTGAGCGACGCCTTGGCCGCCCGTATGACGGTGGACGACTTGGCGGCGATGGACTCGGCGACCTCGAACGCCGCCGCCCGCAGCCCGTCGCGCGGTACCACCCGGAGCACCGACCCGTAGGCGGCCAGCTCGGCCGCCGTGGCGGTGGCCGACGTGTAGACCATCGCCCGCATCTTGTGCTGGGGGACGAGGCGGGCCAGGTGCGTGGCGGCGCCCAGCGCGCCCCGGTCGACCTCCGGCAGGCCGAACGTGGCGTCCTCGGACGCCACGATCACGTCGGCGTTGCCGACCAGGCCGATGCCGCCGCCCAGGCAGTAGCCCTGCACGGCGGCGATCACGGGGACCGGGCAGTCGTAGACGGCGCCGAACGCCTCGTAGCAGCCCCGGTTGGCGCCGACGAGGGCGGCGAAGCCCTCCGTCGCCTGCATCTCCTTGATGTCGACGCCGGCGTTGAACCCGCGGCCCTCGGCGCGGAGCACCACGGCCCGCACGGCCTCGTCGGCGCCCGCGGCCCGCAGGGCGTCGGCCAGCGCGAACCAGCCCGCGACCGGCAGGGCGTTGACCGGCGGGTTGTCGACCACGACCTCGGCGACGCCACCCCCGTGGACCGTGGTGGTGACCGATGGGTGCGTGCGCCCGGTCACGAGGCGGCCTCGGGCTCGGGCGCGTCGCCGGCCGCCGGCCTCGCCGCCGCCGGCTCGGCGAGGTCGTCGGCGGCCACGTAGCCGAACGCGATGGCGGGGCCGATCGTGGCGCCCGCGCCGGCGTAGTCGCGGCCCATGACCGAGGCGGACGTGTTGCCGATGGCGTAGAGGCCGGGGATTGCCGTGCCGTCCTCGCGCAGCACGCGGGCCCGCTCGTCGGTCACCAGCCCGCCCTTGGTGCCCAGGTCGCCCGGGATGAGCCGGAAGGCGTAGAAGGGCGGCTCCCCGATCGGGGCCAGGCACGGGTTGGGCGTGTTGGCCGGGTCGCCGTAGTAGCGGTCGTAGGCGCTGTCGCCCTTGCCGAAGTCGTCGTCGTGGCCCGTGGCGGCCAACTCGTTGACGCGCCGCACGGTGGCGGCGAGGCCCTCGGGCGGCACGCCGATCTTGCCGGCCAGCTCGTCGAGCGAGTCGGCGGTCGTGACGATGCCGTACTTGGTCATCCAGCGGGGGAGCGGGGCGCGGGGCGGCGCCTGCACGAACGGGTACCGGTTGCGGTAGCGCTGGTCGATGATCAGGTGTGACGGGATCGTGCTCACGCCGTCTTCGTCGTGCACCTCGTACATGCGGTGGACGAAATCGACGTAGGGGCTGGCCTCGTTGACGTAGCGCTCGCCCCGCGAGTTCACGACGATGGCGCCGGGCAGGGCCCGCTCGGCGA
The DNA here is from genome assembly GCA_035265325.1 of Acidimicrobiales bacterium. Classification (GTDB taxonomy): domain Bacteria; phylum Actinomycetota; class Acidimicrobiia; order Acidimicrobiales; family VFJN01; genus DATCLS01. Next base: position 30,598 of record DATFOS010000172.1, on the reverse strand, counting down.
GGATGAAGAGCCCGGGCCCGCCGGTGTCGATCGACGGGCCCCACCAGGCGTCGTCCATGAGGTCGACGGCGGCGCCGAGGCCGAGGCCGGCCTGGATGGCGTCGCCGGTGTTGCCCTCGGCGCCCGACGTCCACACGCCATTGATGGGCTCCCGCTGGTACTGCTTGCGCATCGCCTCGTTGCGCTCGAAGCCGCCGGCCGCCAGCACGACGCCGCGCCGGGCCCGGATCGCGCACTCGGCGCCGTCGCGCGTGGCCCGCACCCCGAGGACGCGGCCGTCCTCGACCACGAGCTCGTCCATCGGCGTCTCCAGCCACAGCGGGATGCCGGCGTCGCGCAGCGCCAGGCGGAAGCGGGCGACTCCGGCGGCGCCGAGCGCGATCACACGCCGGCGCAGCAGCTTGCCGACGGCCGTGCGGACGCCGATCCTCATCGCCGCCGCCCGGCCCTGCCACGTGGTCAGGACCTGCGTGAGCTTCCGGTACTCGGCCTGCGTGACGTACATGCCGGCCGGCGCCTTCATCATCCGGTTGCGGAGCAGGGCGTCCTCGTCCGCGCCGAGCTTGCGGGCGTCGATCGGGACGGGCTCGACGGTCCGGCCGGTGGGCTCGCCGCCCGGTTCCTCGGGGTGGTAGTCGGCGTAGCCGGCCACCCGCATGAAGCGGACCCAGCGCGTCTCGCGCTCGAGGAAGGCCATGGCGTCGGGCCCGGCGGCGAGGAAGGCGTCGATGCGGGCCTGCGGCACCGCGTCCCCGACGATCGCCGCCATGTAGGAGCGGGCCCGCTCGACCGAGTCCTGCAGGCCGGCGCGCACGTTGACCGGGTTGTTGGGGATCCACACCCCGCCGCCCGACAGCGCGCTGGAACCGCCGTAGCTCGGCATCTTCTCGATCACGACGACGTCGAGGCCGCGGTGGGCGGCCCGCAGCGCCGCGGTCATCCCCCCGAAGCCCGAGCCGACGACGACGACGTCGACCTCGTGGTCCCAGCGGGCGCCCTCGGCCCGGCTCTCTCCGTCGCTCACGCGCGCCCCCCGGCGGTCGTCGGTGCAGGCTCGGGGACCAGCACGCAGCGGGTCCCCGAGTAGATCGTCGGCGTGCACTTGTTGCAGTGGACGCACAGGCCCTCGGTGGCGGCGCCGGCCCGCATGCGCTCCACGAGGTCGGGCTCGCGCAGCAGCGCCCGGGCCATGGCCACCAGCTCGAACCCCTCGTCGAGGCCGTGCTGGACGGTGTCGAGCCGGTTGATGCCGCCGAGCAGGATCAGTGGGAGGCCGACCGCGGCGCGCACCTGGCGGGCGTACGGCAGGAAGAACGCCTCCTCGAACGGGTAGCTCGGGAACAGCCGGGGCCCGAGAAGGCGCACGCCGAGGCGCAGGGCGGCCGGCTGGCTGGCGGCGATCTCGCGCAGCGGGACCTCGCCCCGGAAGAAGTACATGGCGTTGAGGAACGAGCTGCCGCCGGTCAGCTCGATGGCGTCGAGGCAGCCGTCCGCCTCCAGCAGGCGCGCCACCTCGACCGCCTCGTCGAGCCACAGGCCCCCCGCCACCCCGTCGGCCATGTTGAGCTTGGCGAGCACGGCGACGCGGTCCCCGACCTCCTCGCGCACGGCCCGCACCACCTCGCGGGGGAAGCGGCTGCGGCCCTCGAGGTTGCCGCCGTAGCGGTCGGTGCGCTTGTTGAGGTTGGGGCTGAGGAACGAGCTGAGCAGGTAGCCGTGCCCGAGGTGCACCTCGAGGGCGTCGAAGCCGGACTCGACGGCGACGCGGGCGGACCGCCGGAAGTCCTCGACGACGCGGGCCAGCTGCGCGGTCGTCGCCCCCTTCACGAGCGTCATCGACACGTGGCTGAAGCGCCGCGAGGGCGCCAGGGCGGGCGCCCGGTTCGAGCGGGCGTTGGCGACCAGCCCGGCGTGGCCCAGCTGGGCGGCCGCCGCGGCGCCCTCGGCGTGCACGGCGTCGGTCAGCTTGCGCAGCCCGGGCACCACCTCGTCGTCCATGACCAGCCCGTGGCGGTTGACGCGCCCGTCCGGCGACACGGCGCAATACGCCACGGTGGTCAGGGCCGCGCCGCCGGCGGCCACCCGGCGGTGGAACTCGACCAGGTCGTCGGTCACCACCCCACGCGGGGTGCGCCCCTCGAACGTCGCCGCCTTGACGATGCGGTTGCGCAGGGTGAGCGGCCCCAGCCGGGCGCTCTCGAAGGGCCGCAGCGCGGGCGGGCCGGCCGGCAGGGGTGCCATCCAGCGGAACGTAACGTTGCCGCCCCGATCGTGGGGGCCCACGATCTCGCCCACCGGGACGTCCCGGGGGGAGGCGCCATGGTCGAGGCAGCAGGGCCGGAGTCCGTCGCCGGCGCGCCCGCGGCGCCGCCGGACGGGCCGGACGCCAGCACCGTCACGCAGGCCCGGCGCGACCCGGACCGGCTCGCGGCCGGCCTGCGGCGCTGGCTGGTGGGGCAGCTGGGCGAGCAGGCGGCGCCCGAGGTCGTCGACATCGACCGCAGCAGCGCCAACGGCATGTCGAGCGAGACGGTCCTGTTCGACGCCACCTGGCGCGGCGAGGACGGCCCGGTGGCCGAGCGCCTGGTGGCGCGCCTCGAGCCCGACCTCGACGACGTGCCCGTGTTCCCGTCCTACGAGCTGGGGCACCAGGCGGCGCTGCTGCGGGCCGTCGCCGAGCTCACGTCCGTGCCTGTGCCCACCGTGCGGTGGTGGGAGCCCGACCGGTCGTGGGTGGGCGCCCCGTTCTTCGTCATGGACCGGGTGGACGGCGAGGTGCCGCCCGACGTCCTGCCGTACACGTTCGGCGACAACTGGCTGTTCGCCGCCCCGCCCGAGGACCGGCGGGCGCTGCAGGACGCCACCGTCGCCGTGCTGGCCGAACTCCACGGCATCGAGGACGCCGCGGCGCGGTTCGCGTTCCTCGACCCGTCGGGGCCGTCGGCGGGCGGGGGCACGGCCCTGCGACGCCACGTCGCCCGCACCCGGGCCTGGTACGAGTGGTCGGTCCGGGCGAGCGGGATGCGCTCGGCGCTGGTCGAGCAGGGCTTCGCCCGCCTCGACGAGACCTGGCCCGACGAGGGCGGCGAGGCGGTCCTGTCCTGGGGCGACGCCCGCATCGGCAACGTGATCTACCGGGCGTCCCGGCCCGTGGCGGTCCTCGACTGGGAGATGGCGGGCGTCGGCCCGCGTGAGCTCGACGTGGCCTGGCTGCTGATGGCCCACCGCGTGTTCCAGGACCTCGCCGCCCAGTGGGACCTGCCCGGCCTCCCGTCGTTCCTGCGCGTCGACGACGTGGCGGGGCAGTACGAGCGGCTGACCGGGCACTCGCCCCGGGCGCTCGACTGGTACGGCACCTACGCCGCCCTGCAGTGGGGGATCGTCTTCCTCCGCACCGGGCACCGCCAGGTCGCCCACGGCCAGGTGGCGGCCCCCGACGCCGGGGACGACCTACTGCACCACCGGGACACCCTGGCCCGGGCGGTCGACGGTCGCCCCTGGGGCTGATCCCCCGAACGAGGAGCACGATGCCCGTCCCGCTCGACGAGTTCCCGGTCCACCAGGCGCCAGTGTCGATGCGCCACGTCGCCACCAGCGACCGCAGCTTCTACGACCGGTCGTACTTCAACGCCTTCGACCCGGCCGGCGAGACCCTCCTGGTCACCGGGCTCGGCGTCTACCCCAACCTCGGCGTGATCGACGCCTACGCCGTCGTGCGCCGGGGCGACCGCCAGTGGGCCGTGCGCTGCTCCGACGCCCTGGGCGAGGACCGGATGCAGCAGCGGGTCGGGCCGTACCGTGTCGAGGTCGTCGAGCCGCTGCGCCGCGTCCGCCTGGTGTGCGACGCCGACGACCATGGGCTCGGCTTCGACCTGCTGTGGGAGGCCTCGTTCCCGGCGCTCGACGAGCCGCACCACCTGCTGCGGGCGGGGACGCAGGTGCTCCTCGACGCGTCGCGTTTCGCCCAGGTCGGCACGTGGTCGGGCGAGGTCCGGGTGGCGGGCGAGACCACCGTGGTCGAGCCGGGCACCTGGGCGGGGACGCGCGACCGGTCGTGGGGTATCCGCCCGGTGGGCGAGCCGGTGCCGCAGGGCCGCGCCGCCGACGAGCCGATCGAGGGCTTCTGGTGGCTGTACGTCCCCGTCCGGTTCGAGGACCACGCCCTCGTCGTCATCGTGCAGGAGCAGCCCGACGGCCACCGCACGCTCAACGAGGCGGCCCGCGTCTTCGGCGACGGCCGAATCGAGCAGCTGGGCTGGCCCGAGGTCGACATCGTCTACCGGCCCGGGACCCGGCAGCCCGAGAAGGCGGTCCTCCACATGCGGGCGCGGGGCGGCCGCGACGTCGAGGTCGCGGTCGAGCCGCGCGCCTGGGTCGCCCTCCACGTCGGCGCCGGCTACGGCGGCTCAGGCGACTGGGGGCACGGCCAGTGGCGGGGCCGGGGCTGGGTCGAGGGCGTGGAGTACGACCTGACGGACCCGGCCGTGGCGGCGCTCGTGCCGTTCGGCGTGATCGACCACGCCGCCGTCGCCCACTGCGACGGCCAGGAGGGGCGCGGGCTGTTCGAGCACGCCTCGATGGGGCGCCACGACCCGACCGGCTTCGCCGACTGGGGCGCGGTGGCGCCCTGAGCGACGGCCCGCCCGGGCGCATCCCGGGGGGCCGCTGCTAGGTTTAGAACACGTTCTAGTTTCCAGCTGACGGGGAGGCACCCGCCATGCAGAACGAGCTCTGCGAGCAGCTCGGCATCGAGTTCCCGATCTTCGCCTTCACCCACTGCCGCGACGTGGCCGCCGCGGTGAGCCGGGCCGGCGGCCTGGGCGTCCTGGGGGCGCTGGCCTTCAGCCCCGACCAGCTCGATATCGAGCTGTCGTGGATCGACGAGCACGTGGACGGCAAGCCCTACGGCGTCGACGTCGTGATGCCCGTGAAGAGCGCCGACCGCGAGGCGGGCCTGCACGGCGACGCCAAGGGCCTCGGCAAGCAGCTGCGCGAGATGATCCCGCAGCAGCACTGGGACTACGTCGAGAAGGTCCTCGCCGACCACGACGTGCCGCCGCTGCCGACCGCCCGCGAAGGCGACGGCACGCCGATCGGCGAGGGCGTCCTCGGCTGGACCGAGTCGACGGGCACGCCGCTCATCGACGTGGCGCTCGCCCACCCGATCTCCCTGCTGGCCAGCGCCCTCGGCCCGCCGCCGAAGGAGGCCATCGACCGGGCGCATGCCCTCGACGTGCAGGTCGCCGCCCTCATCGGCCGCGTCGAGCAGGCCGTCCGCGACGTCCAGCAGGGTGTCGACATCGTGATCGCCCAGGGCTACGAGGCCGGCGGCCACACGGGCGAGGTGGCCACGATGGTGCTCGTCCCCGACGTGGTCGACGCCGTCGACGTGCCCGTGCTCGCCGCCGGCGGCATCGGGACCGGCCGGCAGATGGCGGCGTCCATGGCGCTCGGCGCCCAGGGCGTGTGGACGGGCTCCATCTGGCTGACGACGGCCGAGTCCGACACGTCCGAGATCGCCATGCGGAAGCTGCTGAAGGCCGGCGCCAGCGACACGGTCCGGTCCCGCTCGCTCACGGGCAAGCCCGCCCGCATGCTGCGCACGGCCTGGACCGAGGCGTGGGAGGCGCCCGAGTCGCCGGGCACGCTGCCCATGCCGCTGCAGTTCATCCTCAACAGCGAGGCGATGGCCCGGATCCAGAGGTCCGGCAACGAGGAGCTCGCCGGCATGCCGGTCGGGCAGGTCGTGAGCCGCATGAACAACATCCGCTCCTGCAAGGACGTCGTGTTCGAGATGGTGGCGGAGTACATCGACACGGTCGAGCGCATGGCGCGGGCCACGCAGGTGGCCCCGGCATGAGCGCCCCGACCGAGCTGCAGGCGGCGGCCGGCGGCCGCTACACGATCATCTCGGCGGACTGCCACGCCGGCGGCAGCCACGCCCACTACCGCGAGTACCTCGACCCCGCCTACCGCGACGAGTTCGACGCCTGGCGCGGCAAGTACAAGAACCCCTTCAAGGACCTCGGCGACACGCGCCGGCTCCGCAACTGGGACGACGACATGCGCAACGGCCAGCAGCTGGCCGACGGCGTCGTGGGCGAGGTCGTGTACCCCAACACCGTCCCGCCGTTCTTCCCGAGCTTCGTGCTGTTCGCCCAGCCGCCCAAGCCCGAGGACTACGAGCGCCGCCTCGCCGGCATCCGGGCACACAACCGGTGGCTGGCCGACTGGTGCGGCCGCTTCCCCGAGCGGCGCGCCGGGGTCGGGCAGGTCTTCCTGAACGACGTGGACGACGCCATCGCGGACGTCCGTTGGATCAAGGAGCACGGCCTGCGCGGCGGCATCCTGCTGCCCAACGTGGCCCCGGACGTGAAGTGGGTGAAGCCGCTCTACGACCCGTACTACGACCCGCTCTGGGCCGTGTGCCAGGACCTCGAGGTGCCGGTCAACGTCCACGGCGGCACCGGCGCCCCCGACTACGGCCGCTACGCCGTGTCGATGGTGCTGTTCATCACCGAGGTGCCGTTCTACTCGCAGCGCCCGCTCGTCCAGCTGATCCTCAGCGGCGTGCTCGAGCGCTTCCCCCGGCTCAAGCTCGTCATCACCGAGACCGGCTGCAGCTGGGTGCCGCCGCTGCTCGACTCGCTCGACCGGACGATCCAGCGGGTGAACACGGGGGCGCTGGGAGAGATGCGCTACGGCGACGAGCAGAAGCTGCCCCGCCTGGCCTCGGAGTACTTCGCCCAGAACGTGTGGATGGGCGTCAGCCAGCCCGGGCCCGACGACGTCGCCGCCCGCGACCGCATCCGCGCCGACCGGTTCATGTGGGGCAGCGACTACCCCCACGACGAGGGCACGCACCCGTTCACTCGCGAGCACCTGCGCCAGCTCTTCCACGACCTGCCGCCGGCCGAGCTCGACCGCATCCTGTGCCGCAACGTGGCCGAGCTCTACGGCTTCGACCTCGACGCGCTGGCCCCGCTGGCGGCCGAGTACGGGCCGACCGTGGACGAGCTGGCCGAGCCGCTGCTGGCTCTCCCGCCGGACGCCAACGAGGCGCTCCGCAAGGGAGCGCCGGCCCGGGCCTGAGCGCGGGCGGCGTCCGGGTCGGGGAGCCCGCCGCCCCCCGGGCACCGGGCGGCGCCGCCGACCAGGCCGGCGCCGCCCGGGTGATCAGGTGGGCTCGCTGCGCAGGATGCCCAGGGCGAAGTACTGGGCGGCGCCGCCGTAGGCCTGGGCCAGCGCCGTGCGGGCGCCGTCGACCTGGTGCTCGCCGGCGAGGCCCCGCACCTGCAGCGCCGCCTCGGCGAAGCGGACGAGCCCCGAGGCGCCGATGGCGTTCGTCGACAGCACGCCGCCGGACGGGTTCACCGGGAACGCCCCGCCGAGCTCGGTCTCGCCGCTGTCGACCATCTTCCAGCCCTCGCCCGGCCCGGCGATGTCGTGGCCCTCGAGCCACATGGGCTCGTACCAGCTGAACGGCACGTACAGCTCGGCCACGTCGATCTGCGCCCGCGGGTCGGTGATGCCGGCCAGGCGGTACACGTCGGCCGAGCACTCGACGCCGGCCTGGGGCCGCACCGGGTTGCGACCGGGGAACTGGCCCAGCTCGCTGCGCACCGAGGTCGCATCGACCCACGCCGCCGGCCGGGGCGCCGCCCGCCCGCCGGCCTCGTCGGTGAGCACGACGGCGCACGCCCCGTCGGAGGACGGGCAGGACTCGAGGAAGCGCAGCGGGTCCCACAGCATGGGGGACTCGCGCACCGTCTCGAGCGTGATGTCGTCGCGGCGGATGTGGGCGTAGGGGTTCTTGCAGGCGTTCTTGCGGTCCTTCACCGCCACCATCCAGCCGACGTGCTCGGGCGCGCCGCTGCGCTCGATGTAGGCGCGGATCCAGGGGGCGAAGGCGCCGCCGGCGCCGATGCCGCTGCTGCGCCCGCCGGCCAGGCCCCACTGGGCGTTGCCCTCCGACTGCTTCTCCCACGCCACGGCCAGCACACGCCGGTGGATGCGCGACTGCACGAGGTGGGCGCCGACGATGAACGTCGACCCGCCCACGCTGCCCGCGGTGTGCACCCGCAACAGCGGCTTGCCGGTGGCGCCCAGTGCGTCCGCCAGGAACAGCTCGGGCTGGATGATGCCCTCGAAGGCGTCGGGCGCCTTGCCGATGACCACGGCGTCGATGTCGGCCAGCGCGAGCTCGGCGTCCTCGAGGGCCCGGTCGATCGCCTCGCGCAAAAGGCCGGGCATCGACACGTCGTCTCGTCGCTTGGCGAAGTGGGTCTGTCCCACGCCGACGACGGCGCAGCGCTCGGCCATCAGGATCCCTCCAGGAGGCAGACGAGGTTGTGCTGGAGCAGCTGGCCGTTGGTGGCGTGGGCCAGCGCCCGGGAGGCGGAGCCGTCCATGATCCGGGCGGACGCCTCGATGATGCGGATGAGCCCGGCGGCCATGACGATGTTGGCGGCCAGCGCCCCGCCGGACGGGTTGACGTCGGTCCCCTCGGGCAGGCCGAGGGACTGGGCCAGCACCACCTCCTGCACGCTGAACGGGGCGTGCAGCTCGGCCACGTCGAGCGGCCCGCCGTCGTAGCCCGCCTTGCGGGCGGCCAGCGCCGTCGAGGCCGACGTCGTGAGGTCGCGCAGGCCGGGCAGGTGCGGCTCGGTGCGGTGGTCGATGCCCCGGATCCAGGCGGGCCGCTCGCACAGCTGGCGGGCGCGCTCGCCACGGGCCAGCACCAGGGCGGCCGCTCCGTCCGAGATGGGCCCGAGGTCGTGGCGGCGGAGCGGCTGGCGCACGTAGGGCTCGGCCAGCAGGGCGTCGACGTCGACCTCGCCCCGCAGCTGGGCGTGGGGGTTGGCCAGGGCGTTGCGGCGGCTGCGGGCCACCACCTCGGCCAGGTCGCGCTCGGTGGCGCGACCGGTGTCGAGCACGGCCTGGGCCTGGAGGCCGGCGAGCGACGCCGGGTCCACCCCGAGCGGCGCCAGGTGGTACGGGTCGAGCTGCTGGGGCCACAGGTCGAGGGGCTCGGATGCCGACGACTTGCCCGAGCCGAACACCAGGGCCGTGTCGATGTCGCCGTGCAGCAGGCGCACCCAGGCCTCGTAGAGCGCCCAGGCGCCGTCCATCTCGACGTGCGACTCGGCGATCGGCGGCCACGCCCCGGCGGCCTCCAGGTTCTGCACGAAGGCGAACGGGCCGCCGGTCAGGTAGTCGCAGCTCCCCGAGCAGGTGAAGCCGATCTCGCGGCGGTCGATCCCGGCCATGGTGATGGCCTCGGTGATGACCGGGACCAGCATCTGGACCTCGGTCTCGATGGACCGGCGCACGGCCGGCATCTGGGCGAACCCGACGACGGCGATGTCGGTGGAGCCGATGTCGGCGGGCATCAGAACATGTGCTCCTGGTAGTCCTTCGGGTCCGCGTCGGGCTCGCCGGTCGCCTCGAAGGAGTCGATGAACGTCGTGACGCCGCCCCACCCGCGGCTCGTGATGCCCTCGGCGGTGCGCTCCTCCTCGGGCTTCCACACCGCCCGGACCCGCAGGCCCATGTGCAGCTGGTCGTGGGGGACGCCGGTGATGTCGACGCCCACGAGCGTCGTGTCGGCGCCGTCGAGGCGGACAGAGGCGTGGACGAACGGGTCGGTGGCCTGCTGGCCGTAGTACGCCACGGGCGTGATCACCGTGAAGCCGGTGAGGATGCCGCGGTCGGACACCTCGACCTCGTCGTCGGGCCCGGTCGTCACGACGCACAGCGGGCAGTAGCCGCGCGGCGGCACGTACACCCGCCGGCACGACGGGCAGCGGTGCCCGACGATGCGGCCGTCGAAGAGGCCGTCGACGAAGCGGTTCAGCGTCGGCGGCAGCGTGTCGCGGTAGGTCAGCGACACGAGGTGGGTCATGACCAGGTCTTCCTTGGCGACGCTCACGGCAGCGGCTCCCAGGCCTCGAGGTCGGTGACGAGGCCGGTCGGTTCGTCCCGCCAGCGGGGGCGGACCCGCATGCCGGTCGACACGGCGTCGGGCGACCCGGCGTCGACGGCGTGGACCATGGCGGTGTCGGCCCCGTCCGGCCGGACCAGGGCGAAGGCGAAGGGCCGGTCGAGTGGGTGCTTCGGGCGGGGCTCGGGGACCCAGGTCCACGACAGCACGGTGCCCTCGGGACCGACCTCCACGAGGTCGGTGCCGAGCGAGGCGCCCGTCTCGGGGTCGTACTCGACCGGCGGCACCAGCACCCGCCCGTCGCCGCCTCGGATACCGACCAGGCGCCGCTCCCGCAGGGCCGCCAGGTAGCCGCCGAAGACGGCGCCCACCGTGCGGGTGTACGGGAACTCGAGCCGGGTCTCGGTGGTGCGCAGCTCGCTCACCGCGGAATGAGAACACATTCTAGTTTCGGCGGCAAGCGATCGGTACGCTCGCGTCCATGCAGCTCGGACTCCAGCTCGGCTACTGGCCGGCGCAGCCGCCGTCGGGCGTGCTCGACACGATCCTCGAGGCCGAGCGGCTCGGCTTCGACGCCGTCTTCACCGCCGAGGCCTACGGGTCCGACGCGTTCTCGCCGCTGGCGTGGTGGGGGTCGCACACCGAGCGCATCCGCCTCGGCACCTCGATCGTGCAGATGTCGGCGCGCACGCCCACGGGCACCGCCATGGCCGCGCTCACCCTCGACCACCTCTCGGGCGGCCGGCTGATCCTCGGGATGGGCGTGTCGGGCCCGCAGGTGGTGGAGGGCTGGTACGGCCAGCCCTTCGCGAAGCCGCTGGCCCGCACGCGGGAGTACGTCGGCATCATCCGCCAGGTGCTGGCGCGCCGGGGCCCGGTGACGAACGACGGGCCCCACCACCCGGTGCCCTACGACGGGCCGGGGTCGCTCGGGCTGGGCAAGCCGCTCAAGTCGATCGTGCACCCGCTCCGTGCGGACGTGCCCATCTGGCTCGGCGCCGAGGGCCCGAAGAACGTGGCCCTGACGGGGGAGATCGCCGACGGCTGGCTGCCGATCTACTTCTCGCCCCGCGTCGCCGGGACCTACCGCGGCTGGCTGGAGGAGGGCTTCGCCCGCCGGCCCGGCGGCGCCCCCGAGCGCTTCGACGTGGCGGCCAACTGCGCGGTGATCGTGACCGACGACGCGGCGCCCGCCCTCGAGGCGATGCGGCCGACGCTCGGCTTCTACATCGGCGGCATGGGTGCCAAGGACATGAACTTCCACAAGGACGTCTTCGCCCGCATGGGCTACGAGGCCGAGGTGGAGGAGGTGCAGTCGCTGTTCCTCGAGGGGCGCCGCGACGAGGCGATCGCCGCCGTGCCGACCCGGCTGGCCGAGGACGTCTCGCTCGTGGGGCCGGTCGCCAAGATCCGCGACGACCTGGCCATGTGGGAGGAGGCGGGCGTGACGATGCTCGTGGTCATGGCCACGCCCGGTGCCGACCTGCGGCGCATCGCCGAGGCCGTCCTCGGCGCCTGAGCCCTACCGGTCCCGGCCACCGGGCCGCCCGCCGGCCCGGCCCGTTGCCGGTGATGAGAACGGGTTCTAGTGTCGGCCGGGTGACCGACATCGGGTTCTGGACGCACGGGCAACAGCGGCCGGACGACCTCGCCGTCGTCGATCCCGACGGGCGGGAGGTCACGTTCGGCGAGCTGTTGGCCGAGGCGAACCGCCTCGTGCACGGCCTCCGCGACCTCGGCCTGCGGCCGGGTGACGGCATCGCGACGCTGCTGCCGAACAGCGTCGAGATGTACGCCCTCTACTTCGCCGCCACCCAGGCCGGCTGGTACATCACGCCGATCAACCACCACCTGGCCGGGCCCGAGGTGGCGTACATCACGAACGACTGCGGGGCGACGGCGCTCGTCGTGCACGAGCGCTTCGCCGAGGTCGCCGAGGCGGCCGCCAAGGAGCTCGACCTCGACGCCGCGGGACGCTTCGCCGTGGGCGACGTGCGCGGCTTCCGGCCCCTGGCCGAGCTGACCGCCGGCCGGCCCGACGACCTGCCCGCCGACCGCGTCGCCGGTGCGCCGATGCACTACACGTCGGGCACGACCGGCCGGCCCAAGGGCGTGCGCCGCACGCTGCACCCCATCGCCCCCGAGCAGCAGGCCGCCGGCGTCGCGATGTTCCTCGGCATGTTCGGCATCCAGCCGGGCGACGGCCACGTCCACATCTGCTGCTCGCCGCTCTACCACACGGCCGTCCTGCTGTTCTCGTCGACGTCGCTCCACCTCGGCCACCCGGTCGTGCTGATGGACAGGTGGGAGCCCGAGCTGATGCTCCGGCTCATCGACCGGTACCGGGTCACGACGACCCACATGGTGCCGACGCAGTTCCACCGCCTGCTGGCGCTGCCCGACGAGGTCAAGGACCGCTACGACGTGTCGTCGCTGCGCTGCATGGTGCACGCCGCCGCCCCGTGCCCGCCCGAGATCAAGCGCCGGATGCTGGCGTGGTGGGGGCCGACGATCTGGGAGTACTACGCCGCCACCGAGGGCGGCGGCACGATCGTGACGCCCGAGGAATGGCTCGAGCGGCCCGGGACGGTGGGGAAGGCCTGGCCCGGCAGCGAGGTGCGCATCCTGGACGAGGAGGGCGCCCAGCTGCCCCCGGGTCGGATCGGCACCGTCTACATGAAGCTGCCCGAGGCGGCCGGGTTCGAGTACCACAAGGACCGGGCCAAGACCGAGGGCAGCCGCCGCGACGGCTTCTTTACCGTCGGCGACATGGGCGAGCTGGACGACGACGGCTACCTGTTCCTGCGGGACCGCAAGTCCGACATGATCATCTCGGGCGGGGTGAACATCTACCCGGCCGAGATCGAGGCGGCGTTCCTGACGCACCCGAAGGTCGGCGACGTGGCGGTGTTCGGCATCCCCCACGAGGACTGGGGCGAGGAGATCAAGGCCGTGGTCGAGCCGGCGGCCCGCGTCGAACCCGGCGAGGAGCTCACCGCGGAGCTGATGGCCCACTGCCGGCAGCACCTGGGGAAGTTCAAGATCCCCCGCACGATCGACTACACGGACGAGATGCCGCGCGACCCGAGCGGCAAGCTCTTCAAGCGCAAGTTGCGCGACCCCTACTGGGCGGGCCGCGACCGGGCCATCTGAGCGGCCCGAGACCCGAGGGCCCCGAGGGCTCCGGCGCACCGACGGACGGCTCAGCTGGCGCGGCTGCGGGCCGGCGTCGCCGGGCTCAGGGTGGAGTACGGGGCCAGGAGCAGACGGGCGGCGCGCTCGAGCTCCTCGCCGATCGTGCGTACGTCGCGGCGGCCGTTGGCCCAGCTGATGAGCGTCGAGTACCAGACGTGCTGGAGCACGGCGAGGATGTCGTCGAGCTCGCCGGCCGACAGGTCGACGAGCAGGGGGGCCGTGATGCCGCGGATCTGCTCGCTCACCTCGTGGGCCGACTCGCTCACGCCGGCGTCGTTGGTGCCGAGCGCCCGGACGAGGGCGCTGGTCAGGGTGGGGTGGCGCTCGATGGCCCGGCACGCCCGGCGCAGCACGTCGACCACCCGGTCGGCGGGGGTGTCGCCCCGGGCCGGCTGGCGGGCGACACGCTGGCGCAGTTCGGCGGTCCACTCGCCGAGTGCGGCGGCGAGCAGGTGGTCCTTGGAGGAGAAGTAGCGGTAGATCGTGCCCAGCGCCACGTCGGACGCCGAGGCCACGTCGCGCATGTGGACGGCGTCGTAGCCGCCCTCGGCCGCCAGCAGCAGCGCGGCGCGGATCACCCGCTGGCGTCGCGCCAGCTGCTTCTCGCTCAGGGGGGACCCGTCGACGGCCCTGACCACGTCACCAGCGTACGATCTGCGTCACCGGCCCTCGAAGACCGGCGTGCGCTTCTCCATGAAGGCCCGCGGGCCCTCCTTGGCGTCCTGGCTCATGAAGACCTCCATGCCGATGCGGCTCTCGACCTTCATGGCCTCGTCCTCGGGCAGCGACTCGGTCTCGCGCAGCGCCCGCAGCACGGCCTGCACGGCCACGGGGCCGTTGGCGCAGATCGTCTCGGCGATCTCCAGGGCCCGTTCGAGCGCCTGGCCGTCCGGCACCACGTGGCCGATGAGGCCGATCTCCTTGGCCTCCGGCGCCCGCAGGTGCCGGCCGGTGAGGAGGATGTCGGCGGCCAGCGTGTAGGGCACCTGCCGCCGCAGCCGCACCGTCGAGCCGCCGAGCGGGAACAGCGACCAGCGCACCTCGGACACGCCGAACCGGGCGCTCTCCCCGGCTACCCGGATGTCGGTGGCCTGGAGGATCTCGGTGCCACCGGCCACGGCCGCCCCCTCCACCGCGGCGATCAGCGGCTTGGTGAGGCGGAAGCCCTTGAGCAGCGGCTTGATCACGCCGTCGGCGATGCCGGTGGTCCGGCTGGCCGCCACCGCGTCGCCGTCGCCGGCGGCCGCGGCCTCCTGGTCCGACCTGAACGAGTCCCCCGGGTGCATCTCCGTCATCGCCTTGAGGTCGGCGCCGGCGCAGAACGCCCCGCCGGCGCCGGTGAGGACGGCCACCCGGATGTCGCGGTCCTCGTTGACCCGGTCCCACGCCTCCGACATGCCGGCGAGCATCTCGCCCGACAGGGCGTTGCGCGCCTCCGGCCGGTTCATGGTGACGACGAGCGCATGGCCCACGCGCTCGGTCAGCAGGTGCGGCTCGCTCACCGGGCGTCCGCCGCGCTCGCCGTGGCCTTGACCGGGTCGAGGCGGACGGGCAGGTGCTTGATGCCGCCGATGAACATGGACCGCAGGCGGGCCACGTCGCCGGCCAGCTCGATCCGTTCGAATCGCCGGGCCATCTCCTGCCAGAACACCTTGATCTCGAGGCGAGCCAGGTTGGCGCCGAGGCAGTGGTGGGGCCCTCCGCCGCCGAAGCCGATCTGCGGGTTGGGGTCGCGGCCGATGTCGAAGCTGAACGGGTCGTCGAACACGTCCTCGTCGCGGTTGGCCGAGGCGTACCAGACGCCGACCTTGTCGCCCTCGCGCAGCTGGTGGCCCTTGTACTCGACGTCGCGCGTGACGTTGCGGCGGAAGTACATGACCGGCGACGCCCACCGCACGGTCTCCTCGACCGTGGTGTCGATGAGCTCGGGGTGCTCCCGGAGCCGCTGGAACTGGTCCGGGTTCTCGAGGAACGCGTTCATGCCGTGCGACAGGGCGTTGCGCGTCGTCTCGTTCCCGGCCACGGCGAGCAGCAGGAAGAAGACGTTGAAGTCCATCTCCGACATGGCGTCGCCGTCGATGTCGGCCGTCAGCAGCTTGGAGAGGATGTCGTCCTGGAGGGCGCTGCGCTTCTTCTCGGCCAGCGACTGGGCGTACATGAACATGCCGACCTGGGCATTGAGGGTGTCCTCGTCGGTGACCGCGTACTCGGGGTCCTCGCTGCCGACGAGCTTGTTGCTCCAGTCGAAGATCTCGTGCCGGTCCTCGAGCGGGACGCCCATCATCTCGGCGATGACCTGGAGCGGCAGTTCCGCGGCGATGTCGACGACGAAGTCGATCTCGCCCTTGGCCAGGGCCTCGTCGAGGATCTTGGTGGTCAGCTCGTGGATGTGGGGCTCGAGCGCCGTCACCATGCGGGGCGTGAAGCCCCGGTTCACCAGCTTGCGGTAGCGGGTGTGCTCGGGTGGGTCCATCATCAGCATGAGGTTGGCGCCGAGGCTCATGTCGACCGGCTCCGGCGGTTCCTCGAGCATGACCACGCCGCCCCGCTCGGCGGCGGAGGAGAACGTGGCGGCGTCGCGGCCGATGGCCACGACGTCGTCGTACTTGGAGAAGACCCAGAAGCCGGGCCCGTTGGGCTCCGGGTGCTTGTAGATGGGGGCGTGCCGCCGCAGGTGGGTGAACCACTCGTGCGGTACCCCCTCGACGTAGCGGTCGCGGTCCAGAAGGTCGATGTCGCTCAGGTCCATGTCGTCTCCGGCTCGGCGGCGAGGGCGGCGCCGAGGCGCAGCAGCTGGGCGGTCGCTCCTCCGAGCGACAGCTCGACCTGCTTCGCCCAGGTGAAGTAGCGGTGCACGGGGTACTCGGTGGCCACGCCCATGCCCCCGTGCAGGTGGACGGCGGCGTGCGCCACGCGGTGGCCGGCGTCGGCGGCCCAGAACTTGGCCACCTCGACCTCGACGTCGGCGGGGAGGCCCTCGGCCATGGCCCAGGCCGCCTGCCAGAGGGTGAGACGGACGGCCTCGACGTCGATGTAGCAGTCGGCGCAGCGGTGCCCGACCGCCTGGAACGTGGCGATGGGGCGACCGAACTGCACCCGCTCGATCGTGTACCGGGAGGTGATGGCCAAGGCCTCGGCGGTCACGCCGAGCTGGAGGGCGCAGAGGCCGAGGGTCGCCCGGCGCAGCAGCGTCCGCAGCACGGCGGGGCCGGCCTCGACCGAGCCCACCAAGGCGTCGGCCCCGACGGCGCACCCGTCGAGCTCGAGGAGCCCGGCGGTCTCGCCGTTGGTCGTCCGCTGGCGCGACAGCGTCAGGCCGGGGGCGTCGAGCGGGACGACGAACACCGCGGCCCGGCCCTCGACGGCGGCCGGCACGAGGACGGCGTCGGCGACGGGGGCCGACGGCACGGTCGTCTTGACGCCGGTGAGGCGCCACCAGTCACCGTCGGGCGTGGCCGTCGTGGCGGGCGCCGTCGGGTCGTAGCCGACCGGCTCGGCCAGGGCGGCGGTGAGCACGGTCGAGCCGTCGGCGGCGGGCGCCGCCCAGAGCGTGCGCTGCTCGGGCGTGCCGTGCTCGGCGATCGTGGCGGCCGCCGTGGCGATCGAGGCCAGCACGGGCACCGGCGCCAGGGTGCGGCCCACCTGCTCGAGGACGAGGCACTGCTCGATCACCCCGTAGCCCCCGCCGCCCACGTCCTCGGGCAGGCCGATGCCCAGCAGCCCGGCGTCGGCCAGCGCCCGCCACACGGACCGGTCGAACCGGTCGGGGCCAGCCTCCACCTCACGCAGCCGGTCGACCGTGACCAGCTCGCGGAGGATGCGGGCCGCAAGCGCCGACACCTCCTGCTGCTCCTCGGTGAACGAGAAGTCCACGTCCGTCCCCTCTCGCCCTACCGGGGCGCCCGCGGCATGCCGAGGGCGACCATGGAGATGATGTCGCGTTGCACCTCGTTCGTCCCGCCGCCGAAGGTGAGGATCAGCGCCGAGCGGTACATCCGCTCCAGGCGGCCCTGCACCGCGGCGCCCGGCGACCCCGCCACGACGGCGGCCTCGTCACCGAAGCACTCCATGAGCAGGCGGTAGGCCTCGATGGCGAACTCGGTGCCGAAGACCTTGGTGGCCGAGGCATCGGCGGGGTTCAGGCCGCGGTCGACCCCCCAGGCGATCTTCCAGTTGATGAGCTTGAGGTACTCCACCTTCGCGTGGACCCTGGCCAGGTTGACCCGCACCCACTCGTGGTCGATGACCCGGCGCCCGTCGGACGCCTTGGTCTGCGTGGCCCAGCGCAGGACCTCGGCCAGCGCCCGCTGGATCGGGGCGGCCGAGCACAGCGCCACCCGCTCGCGGTTGAGCTGGCCGGTGATGAGGGGCCAGCCGCCGTGCAGGGGCCCTACGAGGGCGTCGGCCGGCACGCGCACGTCGTCGTAGAAGGTCTGGCTCGTGGTCGTGCCGGTCACCGTGGGCACCGGCGTCCACGAGAAGCCCTCGACGTCGGTGGGGACGAGGAAGACCGAGAGCCCCTTGTGCCGGGACGCCTCGGGGTCGGTGCGGGCGGCCAGCCACACGTAGTCGGCGTACTGGATGAGGCTGGTCCACATCTTCCGGCCGTTGATGACCCACTCGTCGCCGTCGCGCACGGCCCGGGTGGTCAGCGAGGCCAGGTCGGTGCCGGCGTCGGGCTCGGAGTAGCCGATCGCGAAGTGGAGGTCGCCCGCCAGGATGCGGGGGAGGAACCGCGCCTTCTGCTCGGGCGTGCCGTGGTGCATCAGGGTGGGCCCGACAGTGTTGATGGTCAGGAACGGCACCGGGGCGCCGGCCACGGAGGCCTCGTCGGTGAAGATGAGCTGCTCGAGCATCGAGCGGTCCTGGCCGCCGTACTCCTTCGGCCAGCCGATGCCCAGCCAGCCGTCGTCGCCCATCTGCTTCACGAGGCGCCGGTACAGGTCGCCGCCGCCGTACTCGCCCTCGCCGCTGGCCAGCTCGGCCGCGACGTCGCCCGTGATCAGGTCGGCGAAGTACGCCTGCAGTTCGCGCCGGAGCGCCTCGTGCTCCTCGGTGTAGGCGATGCGCATGCCTCGGGCGACCCCCCGCGTGAAATTGGAACGCGTTCTCTTTCTACCGGCCACCCCCCACGCTGTCGAGGGGGCGCGGCGGCCCCGCCCCGCCCTCCGGGACGCCCGGCCGTCAGGGGCGGGCCTTGGCGATGACCTCGTCGGCGTAGCGGCGGAGGGCGTCGAGCTTGGCCTGGAGCGGCTCGGTGTCGGGGCCGGTCTGGTAGGGCCAGCGGAACCCGACGATCACGTCGGTGACGCCCTGCTCCTCGAGGGCGCGCAGGCCGTCGACCGAGTACGCGTCGACCGAGGCGGCGAACACCCGGAACGGCTGGTCGGCGCGCCCGTGCTCGTCCCGCAGCTCGGCCAGGCGGCGCAGCAGGTCGGGGAGCGCCTCGGGCCCGCCGCCCGCGTGCATCCACCCGTCGCCCAGGCGGGCGGCCCGGCGCAGCGCGGCCTCGGAATGCCCACCGATGAGGAGGGGGACCGGCTCGTCCGGCACCGGGCACAGCTTCACCGACGGCAGGTCGTAGGCCTCGCCGCGGTACGACGCGTAGCCGCCGGCCAGCAGGGCCCGCACGATCTCGACCGTCTCGTCCATGCGCCGGCCCCGGCGCTCCCAG
Organism: Acidimicrobiales bacterium; assembly: GCA_035265325.1. GTDB lineage: Bacteria > Actinomycetota > Acidimicrobiia > Acidimicrobiales > VFJN01 > DATCLS01. The sequence continues at coordinate 11,786 of DATFOS010000172.1, read as the reverse complement.
GGGACGCCCGTGGCGAGGAAGTCCTCCCGCCAGGGGCTCACGCCCATGCCGAGGAGCAGGCGGCCGCCGTTCATGACCGCCGTCGAGGCCGCGGCCTTGGCAATGAGGAGGGGGTGCCGGACCGGCGCCTTGAGCACGAACGTGGCGAACTCGAGCCGCGTCGTCACCGCACCGAGCGCGGCGATGAGCGTGAACGGCTCGATGAAGGGCTTGTCCTCCAGGAACTCGCGCGAGCCGTCCGGGTTGTAGGGGTACCGGGAGTCGCCGACCTCCGGATAGCAGATGCTGTCGGCCACGGTCATGGCGTCGTAGCCGGCGTCCTCGGCCGCTCGGGCCAGCGGGGCCCAGAACGACGGGTCGACCATGGCCTCGGCGTAGGCGAACCTCACCGTCGTCCTCCTCGCTCGTCCGTGCGGTCGTCCAGGCGTGCGGTCACAGGTCGGGCAGCCCGAGCGGCAGGTTGGCCGCCTCCATCCCGCCGTCCAGCTCGAGCACCTTGCCGGTCACGTAGCTGCCGGCGTCCGAGGCCAGGTAGGCCACGGCGAGGGCGATGTCCTCCGGCGTGCCCAGGCGGCGCAGGGGCGTGAGCTCCAGCATCGTGGCCCGCATGTCGTCGTTCAGCATCGTGCCGAGGGCCTCCGTCTCGACGGCGCCGGGCGCCACCGCGTTGACCCGCACGCGCGGCGCCAGGTCGGCGGCCATCTGCCGGGTCATGTGGGCGAGCGCGCCCTTGGCGGTGGCGTAGGCGAGGTAGCCCCGCTCGCGCAGTCGGCCCAGCGCCGACGTGATGTTGACGATCGACCCGCCCCCGCCGTCGAGCATCACGGGGACGGCGGCCCGACTGAGGGCGAGGGCCGTCGACACGTTGAAGTGGAAGGCCTCCTCGAGGAACCGGGGCGAGGTGTTGAGGAACGGCCGGGGGTACGAGCCGCCGAGGTTGTTGACGACGACGTCGACGCGGCCGTAGCTGGCGCGGCAGCGCTCCACCAGGCCGGCGATGGCGTCGAGGTCGGCGAGGTCGCACGCCACCACCTCGGCCTTGCGGCCGAGAGCCCGCACGTCGGCGGCGACCGCCTCCAGCGCCTCCTCGCCGCGGGCGGCGATCACCACGTCGGCACCCAGCTCGGCGAGGCCCCGGGCGCTGGCGGCGCCGATGCCGCGGCTGGCCGCCGTGACGATGGCGGCCCTCCCGTCGAGGCGGAAGCGGTCGAGCAGCATGCGTCGTCTCCTCAGCCGGCGGTGAGGCCGGCGTCGCTGGACAGGATCGCCCCGTGGACGTTGCGCCCGTCGTCGGACGCGACGAAGGCGAGCAGGGCGGCGATGTCGTCGGGCGTGGCCATGGGGCGCGGGCTCATGTAGCGGCCCACCAGGTCGCCGTCGACGTCGGCCGGCATCTGGAAGCCGTGCACCAGGGCGGTCGAGACCATGCCCGGGGCGATGGCGTTGACCCGCACCGGGGTCTTGAGCAGCTCCATGGCCAGCGAGCGGGTCAGCTGCACCACGGCGCCCTTCGTCATCGAGTAGACGACCGTATAGGCGGTGCCGGTGAGCCCGGCGTTGGAGGCGATGTTCACGACGTTGCCGCCGGACTCTCGCAGGTGGGGGAGCGCGGCCTGGCACAGGAAGAACGGGGCGTCGACGTTGACCGCCATCATCCGGCGGTACGCCGCCTCCTCGACGTCGGCGAGGTGGTCGGCGCGGGCGATGCCCGCCACGTTGGCGAGGACGTCGAGCCGGCCGTGGGCGGCGACGCAGGCGGCGACGGCGGCCCGGCACTCCGCCGGGTCGGACAGGTCGCCCGCCCGCGTCGTGACCGCGCCGTCGAGGCCCTTCGCCTCGTCCGCCAGCGTGGCGAGCCCGTCGGCGGCCACGTCGTGGGCGAGCACGTCCGCCCCCTCGGCGGCAAGGCGCAGGGCGGTCGCCCGCCCGATGCCGGAGGCGGCGCCCGTGACCAGCGCGACCCGGCCGGCGAAGCGCTCGGGTACCAGCGACGGGGTCGTCACGCCTGGATGCTCGAGCGGCCGTCGGTGTCCCACCAGTGGGCCGTCATCGTCGGGCCGCCGTCGTCCGGCTTGCGGCGCGGCTCCAGCTCCTCGTACACCCGCTTGTAGGCGGTGTGGGCGATGCGCCAGGTGCCGTCCTGCTTGACGTAGCGGTCCTCGTAGTAGGCGGCGCCCCGGATCGTGATGTCGAAGCGCTGGTCGATGACGACGTCGTTCAGCGCCCACCTGCCGGTGGCCTCGCCCGCCCCGGTGAGGTCGAGCTCGGGGTGGTGGCAGGTGTGGCTGGTGACGATCTGCGTGGGGAGCCGGCTGCGCAGGAACTCCACGATCTCGTCGCGCCCCTCGGGCGTCATCGTGCCGCCGCCGTAGCTGGCGGTGGCGTCCTCGGTGAGCGTGTCGGCCAGCTCGTCCCAGAGGCGCAGGTCCACGCAGCGCAGGTAGCGGTACTTCAGCTGCTCGATGGCCCGGAGCTCGACCAGGTCCGTGACGTCCACGTGCGCCCCCTTCCGGGCCCCACCTTGCTCGCGAGCCGGGCGTCGCGCCCGCGCCCCGTCCCACTGGTCGACACGTGCGCCCTCACCCCTCGGCAGCCGGGAACCCCGGCGGGGGGTTGTGGACGTACGAGCGCTCCTCGTAACGGTCGGCGAAGCGCCAGCCGGCGGCTGTGCGCACGAACGTGTCGCGGTACCAGAGCCCGCAGAAGAAGGTGTGGGGCGCGCCCGCCACCTCGACCGCCATGGGGTTGAAGCAGATGCTGCGGCCGGTCGCCGAATCGCCGTCGACGACGAAGCGGCTGGTGGCGACGAGGTGCTGCGTGCTGGTCATCAGCGGCATGACCTCGGCGAGGAACGCCTTGGTCGAGGCCAGGTCGCCCCGGGGGCCGCCCATCTCGGTGTAATCGATGGTGGCGTCGGGGGTGAAGAGCTCGTCGAGCGCGTCCCAGTCCCGGGCGTCGACGGCGTGGCTGTAGGCGTGCACGAGGTCCTCCAGCTCGAGCCGGTCGGAGACCTCCTGCAGGCTCAGCACGGCGCTCCCGCAGTCATCCCGCCGGCTCGGGGGCCGCGGCGAGCCGCTCGGGGTGCATCGTGGCGACCATGCGCCGGAACCCGTCTCGCCACCCGATGGCGTTGGTCCCGGCGATGCCGGCCAGCTTGGTGGTGTCGGCCGCCACGCCCGGGAGCGCGGCGTCGGTGCGCGTGAACGTGGGCTCGACGCCGGTCAGCTCGCCGAACCAACGGCACCACTCCTCGACGGACACGACCTCCGAGCCGGCCCAGTTCACGACCGTGGCCGGGACCGAGGCGGCGTCGAGCAGCGCCGGCAGCTGCGCGACGAGGTCGTCGACGTGGATCGGCGTGTAGCAGCACGGGTCCTCGGTGCGCAGGTCGACCGGCTGCCCGGCGAGCATCATCTCCAGGTGCATGGCGGGCCAGCCGAGGTCGTCCCCATAGGGCACGTTGAGGCGGGCGATCGTCGTCGGCAGCCCGAAGGCCCGGGCGGCCTGGCGCACCACCGCCTCGGCGGCGATCTTCGTGATGCTGTAGGTGACGAGGCCGATGGAGGCGTGGCTGTCGCCCAGCGGGTCGGTCTCGACCAGCAGGTGCTCGCCGGCCGGGGCGTAGACGCCCGTGCTCGAGCAGTGGAGCATGGCCCGGGCGCCGCGGCAGTGGGCCATCAGGAGGCCGGCGGCCTCGGCGTTGAGCGCCAGGTCGCGGTCCCAGTCCTGGGTGTGGGCCACCGCGAAGTTGAGCAGCACGGTCACGTCGTCGGGGATGGCGGACAGGTCGCCCTCCTCCAAATCGACGGCGACGCAGCGCACGCCGGCGTCCTCGAGGGCGGCGCGGGTGCGGCGCGAGCGGAAGCGGGCCGCCCCCCACACCTCGTTGTCGCGGGCCAGGGCCAGGGCGATCGGCCGGGCCACCTGGCCGGTGAGGCCGGTGACGAGGATCTTCTCGCCGGTCAGCGGGGACGCCACGTCAGCCACCAGCCCCGGGTGCGTCCGTGTGCAGCTCGCCGACGGGGAACGTCCGCTCGAACGTCTCGGACAGGTAGTCCGGCCCCGCTGCGGTGGGGACGAACCAGCCGGTCGGGCACATGGTGAGGACCTCCACGAACGTGAAACCGGCGCCCTCGAGCTGCAGCTCCAGGGCGCGCTTGAGGTAGCGCTTGGTCTTGGCCACCGAGCCGGCGTTGTTGACGGCGCCCCGGGCCACGTAGGCGGTGCCGGGCAGGCGGGCGACGAGGTCGGCGACGGGCACGGGGTAGCCGTGGGCGGCGGGGTCGCGGCCCTCCAGGCTGGTCTTGGTCCGCTGGCCGACGACGCTGGCCGCCGTCATCTGGCCGCCGGTGTCGCCGAACACCCCGTTGTTCAGCATGATCGCCGTGATGCGCTCGCCGCGGGCGGCGGCGTGCAGCACCTCGGCCAGGCCCTCGCTCGCCATGTCGCCGTCGCCCTGCAGGGTGAACACGCCCACGTCGGGGTGCACCCGCTTGACGCCGGTGGCGACGGCCGGCGCCCGGCCGTGCAGGCACTGGAGCCAGTCGATGTCGGCGAGGCGGACGATGTTCGTGTAGCAGCCGTGGCCGACCACGCCGATGGCCCGCTGGGCCATGGCCAGCTCGTCGATCGCCTCCAGCAGGATGCGCCAGGCGACCGGGTGGCCGCAGCCCGGGCAGAGGTGGTGGTCCTCGCTGACCTGGAGCGGCGCCGAGGTCGACGCCACCTGGAGCGACGGTCGTTCCGGCGGGGCGTCGGTGGGGACGAAGCCGGTCATCGGGTGCCTCCTGCGGGGGCGGGGTGGCGGGCCATGGCGGCCAGGGCGCGCTCGCGGATCGAGGCCGCGCCGAGGACCGAGCCCTGGCGCATGCCGCTGTCGTCGATGCTCACGCCGCCGATCGGCACGACGGGGCAGCGGCCGGCGAGGGCGAGGCGGACGTCGTCGATCATCTGCCCGGCGTTGACCTCGAACACGAGCACCGAGCGGCAGCCCTCGGCGGCCTCGGCCAGCGCGGCCTCGGGGAACGGCCACAGCGTGACCGGGCGGAAGGCGCCGACGCGGTGGCCCTCCTCGCGCAGCTCGTCCACCACGTGCTCGACGAAGGGTGCCGAGGAGCCGAAGGAGACGATGAGGTGCTCGGCGTCCTCGGTCAGGTGGGCCTCGTGGCGGGCCTCGGCGGCGGCGATGGCGTCGAACTTCTCGGCCACCGCCCGCCAGTGGGCGTCCGGGCCGGGCCCGGGGGCGTCGTCGCGGCCCATGGCCCAGGTCCAGACCTGGCGCGACCGGCCGGTGCCGCCCCGGCTGCCGTCGAGCGCCCAGTCCTTGGGCGGGAGCGGGCCGAACTCGCGCTGCGCCACCTCGACGCCCATCCACGTGTGGGCCACCAGGTAGTCGCCGTAGAGGACCGTGGGCGCCCGGTACAGGTCGGCGAGATGGAACAGCAGCTGCGTGTGCTCGACCGCCTCGGTGACGTCCTTGGGGGCCAGCGTGATCGTGCGGTAGTCGCCCCAGCCGCCGCCCCGGGTGCACTGGAAGTAGTCCTGCTGGCCCCGCGCCATGTTGAACACCACGAACGGCACCTCGTTGAGGGCGGCCTCCGCGATCGTCTCCTGCATCAGGGCGATGCCCTGGCCGCACGAGCCGGTCGCGGCCCGGGCCCCGGCGGCGGCCGCGCCGAGCACCATGTTCACGCCCTCGATCTCGGTCTCGGCGTTCATGCACGTGCCGCCCACCTGGGGCAGGCGGCGGGCCATGTGCTCGAGCAGGTCGGTGAAGGGCAGCATCGGGTAGCCGGCGAAGAACCGGCACCCGGCGACGACGGCCGCCTCGGCCACCGCCGCGCTGCCCTGCTGCAGGGTCGCCGTCACGCGGGCTCCTCCCGGTCGTCGGCCGTGTCACCGGCCGTGTCGTCCGCGGTGTCAGCGGCCCTGTCGTCACCCTGGTCGTCGGCCACCCCGTCGGTCGGCAGCCACACCGGCTCGACGTACTTGAAGACCGAGAACACGAAGTCCGGGCACACCGCATGGCACGCCCGGCACCCCGTGCAGCCCGGGAGCAGCAGCGGGAAGCGGTAGCCCATGGCGTTGACGTCCTCGGACATGACGAGCACGTCCGGCGGGCAGGCGGCGATGCACAGGTCGCAGCCCTTGCAGCGCTCGCGGTCGATGACGACCGTGCCCCGGGTCAGCACGCGGCTGGTCACGCCGGTGCTCCCTCGGCGACGTCGCCCCACACCGGGACGGCCAGCGGCGTGACCGCGGCGGCCCCGGCCTCGAGCGCCCGCTCGTTGGCGGCGACGTGCTGCGCCCGGTACGGCGGGACGAGCCGGCGCATGGCCTCGACCAGCGCCGCGACCGACACCATCCCGGTGGTGGCGGCGTAGGCGGCGAGCAGCACGAACCCGGCCCCCATCGGCGCCTCCACCGACTCGGCGACGGACCCCGCCGCCACGCCCACGACCGTCGTCCCCGGTGGCAGGCCGTTCGCCCCCACGACGTCCGGCTCCACCAGGTCGGTGTTGACGACGGCGAGCCCGCCGGGGCGGAGGCGGGCGGCGACGGGTGCCAGGAACTTCGGGTGCATGGCCATCGCCGACCACGTGGAGGGCAGGATCGGCAGCGAGCGCAGGTCGGCGTCGGCGACCACGACCGAGGCCTCGGTCTGCCCACCGCGCATCTCGCCGCCGTAGCTCGACGACAGCAGCACCTCGCGCCCCTCGGCCACGGCGGCCATCGCCAGCGCCTTGGCGCACAGCTGGACGCCCTGGCCGCCGATCCCGGTGACGATCACCTCGGCCTGCACGGTCACCTCCCGCCGCTCGGGGTCCCTGCGACCACCGCGCCGGCGGCTGCGGCGGGGCGGCCGGCCCGCGCGAGCGACTCGCGCAGGAGCGTCCGTTGCACCTGGCCGGTCGCCCCCGTGCGGGGCACGGCGCCGACCACCTCGACCCGGCGGGGCTGCTTGAACGGCGCCAGGCGGCCGGCGACGTGCGCCCGGACCGCCTCGACCGTGGGTGCGGCGGCGCCGTCGTCGGGCACGAGGGCGGCGCACACGACCTCGCCCCAGCGTTCGTCGGGCAGGCCAACGACGGCGGCGTCGCGCACGCCGGGCAGGCCCCGCAGCGCCGCCTCGACCTCGGTGGGCGACACCGTCTCCCCGCCGGTGCGGATGACCTCGCGCACCCGACCGGTGACGGTCAGGTAGCCGTCGGCGTCGAGGTGGCCCAGGTCGCCGGTGCGGTACCACCCGTCGACCACGGCCGCCGCCGTGGCCCCGGGGTCGCGCAGGTAGCCGGTCATGAGCGTGGGCCCGGTGACGCACACCTCGCCGTCCACGGACACGCGCACCCGCATCCCGGGCGCGGCCCGCCCGACGCTGCCCGGGTGGCCGGGTACGTCCCAGTCGGGGAGCGTCGTGTGGTGGCCGGCCTCGGTCGAGCCGTAGAAGACCGAGGTCGTCGCCTGCGGCAGGCGGTCGCGGATGCGCACCAGCAGGTCCGGCGGCGTGGCGGACGTGCCGGTGTCGGCCTGGCGCACCGAGGTGAGGTCGAGGTCGGGGCCGGCGGCGGCGAGCAGGCGGTCCCACACGGCGGGGATGGCGTACAGGCCCCCGGGCCGCCACCGCTCGGCGGTCGCGAGCATGTCGTCGGCCGTGGCGCGCTCGACCAGGTGGATCGGGTGGCCGCCGTGCCAGGCTTCGAGCACGTAGTGCCAGCCGCCGTAGTGGTGCAGGGGGAAGCACGTGAGGATGCCGCCGCCGCCGGTCACGCCGAGCGAGAACGTGCCGGCGCCGGGGAACGAGCGCAGCCAGCCGGCCCGATGGCTGACGACCACGCCCTTGGGCGCCCCGGTGGTGCCGCTGGTCAGGTAGACGACGTGGGGGTCGTCCTCGGCGACCCGAGCCCGTGCGGGGCCGGCCGTGCCGCCCGTGCCGTTGCGGCGGGCGGCGGTGGCGGTGCGGGCGTCGAGGTCGTGGGCGGTCCCGTCCCGCGTACCCCGGTCGGCCATGGACGCGTCGGCGGTGGACCCGTCGCCGGTCGTGCCGACGACCGCGCACGGGATGCCGAGCCCGCCGGCGATGCGGGCGGCGTCACCGGCGCGGGCGGCGTCGGCCACGAGCAGGCGGGGACGGAGGTGGCCGACAGCGGCCGCGGCCTCGTCCGGCCCGAGCAGCGGGCTGACGGGCGCGTAGGCGGCACCGAGGCGGGCGGCGGCGACGAAGCCGTCGAGGCAGCGCAGCGACGTGCCCGCCCACCAGGCGACGATGTGGCCGCGGCCGACGCCCAGCCCGGCGAGGGCGGCGGCGGTGTGGTCCGCGGCCGCGTCCAGGTCGGCGAACGTCGCGCTCGTGCCGCCGAGGGTGGCGCCGACGGCGCCGGGGCGTCCGGCTGCGGCGCGGGCGAGGATGTCACCGACCAGCAGGCCCACCGCACCCCCTCGATGACGTGGGACGACCCGGCGAGGTCGCACCGCCAGTGTGGACGCCGCCGGCGGCGCCTGCCGGCCCGGCCCCGGCCACGGTCCACTGGTCGGGACCGCGACGCCCGGCTCCCGGGCCGCCCGTCCCGAGCCCGGCCCATCATGACGGCGATGAGGGACAAGCGGACGACCGAGGCCGAGGCCGTCGCCACCCTCGCCTCCGGGATGACGATCGGCATCGGCGGCTGGGGCGCCCGCCGCAAGCCCATGTCGGTCGTGCGCGAGCTGCTCCGCTCGGACGTCGACGACCTGACCGTCGTCTCCTGGGGCGGGCCGGACGTGGGGATGCTCTGCGCGGCGGGGAAGGTGCGGCGGCTCGTCTACGCCTTCGTGTCGCTCGACTCGATCCCGCTCGAGCCGCACTTCCGGTCGGCCCGCCAGTCGGGCGCGATCGAGGACGAGCCATGGGACGAGGGGCTGTTCCTGCTCGGCCTGCAGGCGGCCGCCTGGCGCGTGCCGTTCCTGCCGTCGCGGGCCGGCCTCGGCTCCGACCTGTTCCGGGACAATCCCCGCCTGCGCACCGTCACCTCGCCCTACGACGACGCCGAGGAGCTGGTGGCCGCCCCGGCGCTCACGCTCGACGCCGCCTTCGTGCACGTGAACCGGGCCGACCAGGCCGGCAACGCCGCCTACCTCGGGCCCGACCCCTACTTCGACGACCTGTTCCTCCAGGCGGCACCGACGGGCCGGCGGTTCGTGTCCGTCGAGCGCGTCGTGCCCACCGAGGACCTGGCCAAGGAGGCCCCGCTGCAGGCCCTGTTCATCAGCCGGCTCATGGTCGACGGCGTGATCGAGGCGCCCGGCGGCGCCCACCCGACCTCGTGCGCCGGCGACTACGAGCGCGACGAGGCCTTCCAGCGCCGCTACGCCGCCTCGGCGGCCAGTCCCGAGGCGTGGGAGGCGTTCCGCCGCGAGTGGCTCGACCTGCCCGAGGCCGAGTACCAGGCGGCGCGGGCGCGGCAGGCGCCGGCGTGACGGCGACGGAGGGCACCCGGGCCGCCGTGCGCCGGGCCGACGTCTGCGCCGTGGCCGTGGCCGAGTGCTTCCGCGGCGACGGCGAGCTGCTCGCCAACCCCATCGGCACCATCCCGATGATCGGCGGGCGCCTGGCCCGGGCCAGCTTCGAGCCCGACCTGGCCATGACCGACGGGGAGGCGGCGCTGATCGCGAACGACGAGGCATCCCCCGACCCCGACGCCCGGGTGGTCGAGCACTTCAACCCCTACCGCCACATGTTCGACTGGGTCTGGAGCGGCCGCCGCCACATCATGATGGGCGCCACCCAGGTCGACCGCTACGGCAACCAGAACATCGCCGCCATCGGCGACTACGGCCGGCCCCGGGTGCAGCTGCTCGGCTACCGGGGCGCACCGGGCAACACGATCAACGACGTGACCTCGTACTGGGTGCCCCGGCACGGCCCGAAGGTGGTGTGCGAGCGCGTCGACACGGTGTGCGGCATCGGCTACGACCGTGCGGCCGCCCTGCCCGGCGACGCCGGCCGCTTCCACGAGGTGCGGCGCGTGGTCACCGACCTGTGCGTACTCGACTTCGAGACCTCCGACCATCGCATGCGCCTCCGGTCGGTCCACCCCGGCGTGACCGTCGAGGAGGTCGTGGCCGCCACCGGCTTCGACCTGGTGGTCCCGGACGCGGTGCCGACCTCCCGGCGGCCCACCGACGAGGAGCTCCAGCTACTGCGCACGGTGATCGACCCCGACGACCGGCGCAGCGAGGAGGTGCCCGAGCGATGACCGCCACCGACACGGGCCCGGGGCGCGGCCCCGCCGGGCCGGTCCCCGTCGTCGACGGCTGGTTCACCACCGGCGACGCCCCGCACCTGCTGGGCTCGCGCTGCGCCGCCTGCGGGACCGTGGCCTTCCCGCCCCGGCCCGGGGCGCTGTGCCGCAACCCCGCCTGCCGCGGCCGCGAGCACGCCACCGTCGAGCTGTCCCGCACCGGCACGGTGTGGTCGTACACCGACGCCCAGTACCAGCCGCCGCCGCCCTACGTCCCCGCCACCGACCCGTTCGAGCCCTTCGCCCTCGCCGCCGTCGAGCTGGCCGAGGAGCGCCTCGTCGTGCTGGGCCAGGTCGCCTGGGGCGTGGGCGTCGACGACCTACGGGTGGGGGCGCCGGTCGAGCTCGTGGTCGAGCCGCTGTACGAGGTCGACGGCGTGGCGCACCTGGTGTGGCGCTGGCGCCCGACGGGGGAGCGGTGATGGGCGACCACGACGTGGCCGTGCTCGGCGTGGGGATGCACGAGTGGGGCAAGTGGGGCCGCCCGTTCCAGGAGTACGGCATCACCGCCGCCCTGCGTGCCCTCGACGACGCCGGCGTCGATTGGCCCGACGTGCAGCTGATCGTGGGCGGCGAGACCGTCCGCAACGGGTACCCGGGCTACGTGGCCGGAGCCACCATGGCCGAGGCGCTGGGGTGGACCGGCGCCCGCGTCGCCACCGCCTACGCCGCCTGCGCCTCGGGTGCCGCCGCCCTCGAGGTGGCGCGCACGCGCATCCTGGCCGGCCTGTGCGAGGTGGCCCTCGTGGTCGGGGCCGACACCACGCCGAAGGGCTTCCTCGCCCCCAACGCCGGCGAGCGCTGGGACGACGCCGACTGGCTGCGCTTCCGGCTGCTCGGCATGACCAACCCGGCGTACTTCGCCCTCTACGCCCGGCGCCGGATGGACCTCTACGGCGCCACCGACGCCGACTTCGCCGCCGTCAAGGTCAAGAACGCCCGCCACGGCCTGGCCAACCCCTACGCCCGCTACCGCAAGGAGGTCACCGCGGACGACGTGCTCGCCTCCCCGATGGTGGCCGACCCGCTGCGGCTGCTGGAGGTCTGCGCCACGTCCGACGGTGCCGCCGCCGTGGTCGTCTCGTCGATGGCCTACGCCCGGCGGCACACCACCGACCCGGTGCGGGTCCGGGCGATCTCCACGGTGACCCCGACGTTCCCCAACACCGTGATCGAGATGCCGAACCTGAGCACCGACTCGGCGGTGGCCGTCGCGCCGGGGGACCGGGGCTTCCGCGACTCGATCGCCCACGCCTGCTACGAGGAGTCGGGTCTCGGCCCCGAGGACCTGTCGCTGGCCGAGGTCTACGACCTGTCCACCGCCCTCGAGCTCGACTGGTACGAGAACATCGGGCTGTGCCCGGTCGGTGAGGCCGAGCGGCTCTTGGCCGACGGTGCCACCGCCCTCGGCGGCCGCGTGCCGGTCAACCCCTCGGGCGGGCTGTCGTGCTTCGGTGAGGCCGTGCCCGCCCAGGCGCTGGCCCAGGTGTGCGAGGTCGCGTGGCAGCT
>DATFOS010000171.1:0-17713 GCA_035265325.1 Acidimicrobiales bacterium | reverse complement strand
GCCAGTCCTCGGCCTCGCGTCGGTCGGCCGTGCCGTCGTCGCGGGCCAGGGCCCGGGCGTCACCGGCCCAGGTGACAGCGACGACGGCGCCGGCCGCCAGCAGGGCGGCTGCGGGGGGCGTCAGGGTGCGGCGGCGGCCTTGCCGATCGCGCGGGTCCGCCGGGACAGGGCCCGGCCCGCGCACCCGCGTGGCCACCGCGCCGGTGGTGGGGAGGCCCGGCCTGTCGGCGCTGGCGGCCCGGGCGGCAGGGTCGCCCTCCACGAGGCGCTCGGCGGCGCCGGCCACCAGCAGGGCGCCGAACGGGAGGAGCAGCGTGGCCAGCGTCGGCTGCAGGTGACCCGGCCGGACCACGGCGGCCACCAGGACCAGGAACGCCACGGCCTCGGGCGCGAGCCGGGGCAGCTGGGCCAGGGCGAAGAGGGCGGCGGCCAGGCCCAGCAGCGGCCCGAGCAGGTCGAGCCCCAGCCACTCGGTCACGGTGTCGTTGCCGGCGGAGCCGCCGGAGAACACGCTGCCGGTGCTGGGCAGGTCGGTGAAGCGGTCGCCCAGGCCACCCAGCAGCGACGGCCCGTCGCCGGAGAGCTGGCCGCGCAGGGCCGCGTAGGCCACGAAGGCGCCGGCCACGGCGGCGAACAGCGCGCCGGCCACGGCGATGACGTAGGCCCGCCGGTCGGCGGGCACGGCCCGCCACAGCGCCAGGGCCAGCGCCGGGGCCACCAGGATCGCCGAGCCGCACGACAGGGCCGCCACGGCCAGCAGCGCCCCACTGGAGGCGTAGGGGCCGAGGCGGCGGCGTGGCGTGGCGGCGAGGGCGAAGGCGGCGAGGATCCACGGGACCGCCACGTTCTCGAGCGAAACCTGCCGGTGCAGGGCCACGGCCAGCGGCGAGAACCCGAACAGCCCGAGCGCCAGGGCGGCGGCCCAGCGGCTGAGGCCGAGCCGCCGGGCCAGCACCCAGAGCAGCACGGCGGCGGCCACGAAGGCGACGAGCATCGCCTCGCGCCCGGCGGCCACGGCGTCCGGTGCCCGGCCGAACGCGTCGGTGAGGCGTGCCCACAGGCTCACCTGGAGCCAGCCCAGCGGGGGCTGGTCGTACAGGTAGGTCGCCGGGGCCAGCCGGCCCAGCTCGGTGGCCGCCCAGGTCCGGGCGACGACGAGGCCTTCGCCGTCTCCGAGGGCCGGGCTGTGCGTGAGGTTGACGGCGTGGACGGCGCCGGTCGCCGCCGTCAGGCCGGCGGCGATGCCGAGGCCGCGCAGGCGTTCGATCGGGACGGACTCCAGGCGCAGCCGCCAGCCCGGCTCCGTGCGCGAGAACGCCGGCGCCGCCACGGTCACGAGGAGGTCACCGTGCGGGTTCGGGCCCGCCGGCCAGCCGGGGGCGCGGCAGGGGGACCGGGCTCACGCCGCCGCGCGTCGAGGTCGACCACGTCCGCGTGGCCCGGCGCGAGCCGCGGCGCCCTCGTCGGCCGGGCGGGACGGGCCGGCCGGCCCCGATCGCGGTCGGCGTCGGCGTCGGCGTCACGCCGGCGTCGGCCGGCGGCCTCCGCGGCGTCGGTCCGGGGCGTGGCGAGGGCCCGCAGGGCGGCGAGGCCCAGCAGCAACCGGTGGGGGACGGCCGTGGCCACGAGCGTGGCGCGGTCCCGCAGGGGGAGGTCGCGGTCGCGCTCGCGGGCCCGCTCGGACTGGCCTAGCGCCTCCACCACCAGCCCGATCACGGCGGGGACCAGCGGCAGCGCGGCCACCAACGCGACGACGGGCGGGGCGCCGAGCAGCAGTGCCGCACCCAGAGGGAGCGGCACGGCCAGGCCCGCGAGGGCCGCCAGGGCCGGCTGGGCCAGGGTGAGGCGGGCCTGGAGCCGCTGCCGGCGACGGGGCAGCTGCTTCCACACGCCGCGCCTGGCGACCTGGCGGAAGCCGGCCAGCCAGGCGACGTGGTCGCGGGCGGCCTCCCGCAGGCTCTCGGGCGCCCAGCGGTGCGTGGCCAGGTGGGCGTCGTCGACGACGGCCACGGGGTCGGCGGCCACCGACAGGCGGATGCCGACCTCGGGGGCGGCGGCGGGACACGCGGTGTCCCACCCGCCGCGGTCGCGCAGGACGTCGGCCCGGACGAAGGCGGTCGTCGGCGCCAGCGGGGTGAAGCGCTGCTCGGCCAGGCGGTGCAGGCGGCTACGGAACCAGGTCCAGCGGTCGAGGGCGTGGTGCATCGCGTACCAGCGCCGGGCGCCGACCCAGCGAACCCCGGCCTGGAGCCCGGCGGCCCCCGTCCGGGTGATGTGGGTGTCGACGTGGCGGAGGAGCTGGTGGTGGACGTCGTCGCCCGGCTCGAACACCGCCACGACCTCGCCCGTGCTGTCGGCCAGGCCGGTGGCCAGCGCCAGCGACGGCGACTTGCGGAAGTTGCGGTCGACCACGACCCGGACCCGCTCGGGGTGGCGGTCGGCGATCGCGCCCGCTGCGGTCCGGCAGGCGGCGTCGTCGTGGCCCACGACCGCCAGGACCTCGACGAACGGGTGGTCGAGCGCGGCCAGCGACTCCAGCGTCGGGCCGAGGCGGTCGGGGTCGGCCCGGGGCCCGACCGCGGGGACGAGCACGCTGAACGAGGTGGCCGGCTCCTCGGGCGGGCCGAACCCCGGCGCCGCGGCCCGGGCGTCGACGCCCCGCCAGGCGTGCAGCATGCGCCGGACGTCGCCGGCCACGAGCCCGGTCACGGCGAGGGCGACGAGCGCCAGCAGGAGGTTCGTGACGGTGAGGAGGTCGCCGTCGTCGCTCGCTGTGGGGTCGGCGGTCTCGACGGCCGCGGCGGGCTCGGCCGGGTCGGCGCCCCCGGCGGGCGCCTCGGCGGCGGTGGTGGCCGACGTGCCGGGGGCGGCGTTGCGGTCCGGCGACGCCCCGCCGGGCGTGGCGGACGCGGCCGTGCCCTGGGCCCGGAGGTCGCTGGGGTCGTCGAGCGGCTGGCCCGACAGGATCACGATCTCGTCGTCGCCCGGCGGCAGGAGCGTGTCGCTCGTGGTCTCGGGTTCGGGCTCGCGGCCGAGCACGGTGTCGACCAGCCCACCCGAGCACGCCGGCGCCAGCGCGAGGGCGCCCGCGAGAGCAACGAGGGCCGTGCCGCGCCGGATCGCGGCCGGCTCGTCGACGCGCTGCCCTCCCACGCAGATCCTCCCGCTCCGAGACCGAGCGCCCCAGCTGGCGCGACCAATCATGGCCGACCACGGTCGGCGAACCTGGGCATGGTGGAAGCCACTGACGGGAGGGTCAATGCCAGGGGGAGCCCCGTCATGCAGCTGTAATAAAGCCCACCCGGGTCACCACAGAACGGCAAGGGCTCACTACGATGCGTCATGGACGAGTCGGGAGAGACGTCTAGGCGAACGCAGTGAGTGGCGGAATCTCACCCATACGGCTCGTATCGGTGAGCGCTTCGCGGGGTATCGGTGTCCATCGTGTCGAGGCCTGCCGCCGATCGCCGCGTGTTGCACTTCGGGCCCTACGAGGTGTCGGTCGGCAAACCCGACAAGGTCCTGTTCCCCGACGACGGGGTGACGAAGCTCGACGTGGTCGAGCACTACCGTCGGGTGGCGCCGGTCATGCTGCCCCACGCCGGCGGCCGCCCGCTCAGCCTGCAGCGCTTCCCGGACGGGATCGGTGGCAAGGCCTTCTTCCAGAAGAACGCCTCCCGGCACTTCCCGGACTGGGTCGAGCGCGTGACGCTCCCCAAGGAGGGCGGGACCGTCGACCACGTGGTCGCCCGCCGGGCCGCCGACCTCGTGTACCTGGCCGACCAGGGCACGATCACCTTCCACGCCGCCCTGGGCCCGGCCGAGCACGCCGACGTGCCCGACCGCCTGGTGTGGGACCTCGACCCGTCGATCGACGACTTCGGCATGATCCGGGACGGCGCCCGCCTGCTGCGGGAGGTCGTCGACGACCTCGGCCTCGCCGCCTACCTCATGACCACCGGTTCGCGCGGCCTTCACGTCGTGGCGCCGGTGACGGGCGGCGCCACGTTCGACGAGCTGCGCCCGCTCGTGGCCGGCGTGGCCGAGGTGCTCGTCGCCCGCGCCCCGGACGAGTTCACGGTCGACTTCCGCAAGGCGGACCGGGGCGACCGGGTCCTCGTCGACTTCTTCCGTAACGCCTACGGCCAGACCGCGGTGGCCCCCTGGTCGCTGCGGCCCAAGGCCGGGGCGCCGGTCGCCGTCCCGATCCCCTGGGACGAGCTCGACGAGCCGGCGCTGGCGGGCAACCGCTACCGCATCGGCGACGTCCCCGTCCTCCTGGAACGCGACGACCCGTGGTCCGGCCTCGGCCGCCACGCCCGCTCGGCGGTGGCCGCCCGGCAGCGCCTCACCGGGTCCTAGGGATTCCTGCCGGCGTGTGACCTGGGGCACCACCGGTCGTCGGCCGCGGGCGCCACGGTGTGCGGTGCCAAGATGCACGGCGTGAAGTACGTCATCTGTGTCCCCGACGGGTGCGCCGACGAGCCGCTCGACCAGTTGGGCGGGCGCACCCCGCTCGAGGCGGCGGCCATGCCGGTGCTGTCACGCCTGGCCGCCCGGGGCACGGTGGGGCGCGCGGCCGTGATCCCGCCCCGGATGGCGCCGGGCAGCGACGTGGGGAACATGTCGATCCTCGGCTACGACCCCGCCCGCTACCACACCGGCCGGGCGCCCATCGAGGCCGCCGCCCTCGGCCTGCGGCTGGCGCCCGACCAGGTGGCCTTCCGCTGCAACCTCGTCACGATCGGGCCCGACGGCACGATGGTCGACTTCGCCGGCGGTCACCCGACCTCCGAGGCGGCGGCCGGCGTGATCGAGAAGCTCGACGCCGAGCTGGGGGCGGGCGCCGGGGCCGAGGTGTCGTTCCACCCGGGCGTCCAGTACCGCCACATCGTGGTCGCCCCCGAGTCGTGGGCCGACGCCGAGTGCACCCCGCCCCACGACCTCACGGGGAAGCCGGCGATGCTGCCGCGCGGGGCGGCGGCGCCGCAGCTCATCGAGCTGATGGACGCCAGCCGCGCCGTCGTGTCCGCCTCCGGCCTCGACGCCAACCAGGTGTGGCTGTGGGGCCAGGGCCACCAGCCCGACCTCCCGTCCTTCACGGAGTCCACCGGGAAGTCCGGGGCGCTCGTGACGGCGGTCGACCTCATCCGCGGCCTCGGCGTCCTCACCGGCATGCGGGTGGTCGAGGTCCCCGGCGCCACCGGCTGGTTCGACACGAACTACGAGGGCAAGCGCGACGCCGCCCTGCGGGCCCTGGCCGAGGGCGCCGACCTGTTCGTCGTCCACGTCGAGGCGACCGACGAGGCCGGCCACGCCGGCCTGGTGGACGAGAAGGTCACGGCGCTCGAGAACTGGGACAGCCGCATCCTCGACGGGCTGGTCGCCGGGCTCGACGAGTTGGGCCCGTGGCGGATGCTCCTCCTGCCCGACCACCCGACGCCGACGGCGCTGCGCACGCACACCAGCGACTCGGTCCCGTACCTCCTGGTCGACAGCGCGGAGGACGGCCCCGGCGGCACCTATACCGAAGCGGCGACGGCATCGGCGACGCCGGTCCCGGGGCACGAGTTGATGGCGGCGTTGCTCGCCCGCTGAGGGCGTGACGGCTGCCCGATGAAGGCCCACACCGGGCGTGCACCGACGAACGGTGTGGCGGCGGCCACCCGCGGTGCGCCGGGGGTGTTCCTGTCGCGAGGGTCGTCGCGCTAGAGTTCGTGCCGTTCGGTCGGGGGGTACCCGCGCAATGATGAGCGGGCCGGCTGCATGGGCGTCGTTCCCGTCGGGAATCCCCAGCGGCTCCACGGTCCCCGGCCTCGATCTCCCCGATCCCCCGCTTGCCGGTGTCCCGGCAGGTCGGCCCCGGCGCGGCGACCTGCCCCCGGCTTTCCCTGAAGTGAGGTGACAGCCCCGATGAGCGTGGACTCCACCACCCTCGAACGGTCGGCTCTCGAGCGCAAGGACCGCGAAGAGCTGACCACGATCGCGACCGCGTTGGGGGCCAAGCCGCCGTCCCGTGCCCGCAAGGCCGAGATCGTGCAGATGATCCTCGAGCTCACGGGCGTGGCCGCCCCGGGCTCGGCGCCCCCGCCGGCACCGTCCCGCCAGGGCGGCGACGACCCCGGCGCGGCCGGCGATGACGCCGGCGCCGCCGGCGATGACGCCGCACCCGCCGCCGACGTCGCGACCCCCGCCCCGGCCCCGAGCGCCGGGAGCGCCGGGAGCGAGGCCGTGGCGCCCGTCGCCGCCGACGCTCCGAGGCCCGTCGCCGTGGCCGAGGCCCCCGCCCAGCAGCCGCTGGGGTGGGACGCCGCCGAGCCGGCCCCGACCGCCGCCGAGGCCGCCTCGTCCTCCGACGCCCGGCCGACCGCCGGCAACGGCACCGGCACCGGCGGCCGCCGCGGCAACGGCCGCCCGACCGCGGCATCGACCGTCGTCGCCCCCACCGCCTCCGCCGCGGGGGGTCCGACCGGTGGCGCTCCGGGCGGCCCCGCGGGCTCGTCCGGGACCCCCGGCGCCCCGGCTGCACCTGGTGGCAGCTCCGCCGGTGCCCCGTCCGGCACCGCCGAGGCGGCCGCCGGCAGCGAGGCCGCATCGTCGGCGCCAGCCGGGCAGGGCGACCAGCCCTCCGGCCGCGCCGACCGCCCCGAGCGCGGCGACCGCGGCGACCAGCCCCAGGGGGGCCGTCCCGAGCGCACCGAGCAGGTCAACGGCCAGCAGGGCGACGACGGCGAGCAGGGCAACCGCCGCCGGCGCCGGCGCGGCCGCCGCGGGGGCAACGAGCCCCAGCAGGGCGGCCAGGGCGGCCCGTCCGACGACTTCGCCGGCGAGCCCGTCGAGGTGTCCGGCCTGCTCGACCTGCGTGACGAGGGCTACGGGTTCCTGCGGGTCCGGGGCTTCCTCCCGTCCAAGGACGACATCTACGTGTCGGTCAAGCAGGCCCGCCAGTTCGGACTGCGCAAGGGCGACCACATCGTCGGCGCCAGCCGGCCGGCGCTGCGCAACGAGAAGAACCCGGCGCTGCTCCGCATCGACCAGGTCAACGGCCAGAGCCCCGACGCCGCCCGGCGCCGCCGCCGCTTCGAGGACCTGACCCCGCTGTTCCCCGACATCAAGCTCAGGCTCGAGACCCCGGGCGTGGGCGACATGACGGCGCGTATCGTCGACCTCATCTCGCCGATCGGCAAGGGCCAGCGCGGCCTCATCGTCTCGCCGCCCAAGGCCGGCAAGACCACGGTGATGAAGCAGATCGCGCGGTCGATCGAGGCCAACAACCCCGAGGTCCGCCTCATCGTGCTGCTCGTCGACGAGCGGCCCGAGGAGGTGACCGACATGCGGCGGTCGCTGTCAAGCGACGCCAGCGAGGTCGTGGCCTCGACGTTCGACCGCCCGGCCGAGGAGCACACCCAGGTCGCCGAGCTGACGATCGAGCGGGCCAAGCGCCTGGTCGAGGACGGCCTCGATGTCTGCATCATCCTCGACGGCATCACCCGCCTGGCCCGGGCCTACAACCAGTCGGCGCCGGCGACCGGCCGCATCATGTCGGGCGGCGTCGACTCCGGCGCCCTGTACCCGCCGAAGAAGTTCTTCGGAGCGGCCCGCAACCTCGAGGAGGGCGGCTCGCTGACGATCCTGGCGACGGCGCTCGTCGAGACCGGCTCCAAGATGGACGAGGTGATCTTCGAGGAGTTCAAGGGCACCGGGAACATGGAGCTGCGGCTCGACCGGCGCCTCTCGGAGCGGCGGATCTACCCGGCCATCGACGTCGACGCCAGCTCGACCCGGCACGAGGAGCTGCTGTTCAAGCCGGGCCAGCTCCAGGCCGTGTGGGGCCTGCGGCGGGTCCTCTCCGGCATGTCCTCGTCCGACGGTGGCAACGCCGCGGCGCTCGACCTGCTCATGGACCGCATGAAGACGTTCCGCACCAACGACGAGTTCCTCGCCGAGGTGGCCAAGAACCGGCTGGCGGCCGGCTGATCCCTCCGGCGCCGGGCATGCCCGCATGAGCGGCGGCGACGCCGTCCTGATCGTGGTCGCCATGTTCGTGTCCGGCTTCCTGAACGCCGTGGCCGGCGGCGGCTCGCTGGTGTCGTTCCCCGCCCTGGTGGCGACCGGGCTGCCGTCGCTGACGGCCAACGTGACCAACACGCTGGCGCTGTGGCCCGGGTACCTGGGCGGGGCGGCGTCGCTGTCGGGGAACCTCGAGCGCGGCGTCCACCTGCGCCAGCTGTGCGCGGCTGCCGCCGTGGGGGCGGTGATGGGTTCGGTGGCGCTGCTGGTCGTCGACCCCGACCTGTTCGACGCCGTCGTCCCGTTCCTCGTGCTCATGGCGGCAGGATTGCTCGCCGTGCCGTCGAGCTGGGTGGCCCGGCTGCGCCCGCCCGAGGACGCCGAGTCCTCCCGGGCCCGCCCGCTGCGGCCCGTCACGCTGGTGGCGGTCGGCCTGGGCGGCGTCTACGGCGCCTACTTCGGCGGCGCGCTCGGCGTGATCCTGCTGGCGGTGCTCAACGCCCTCGTCGGTGGCGACCTGCGATCGATCAACGCCACCAAGAGCGTGCTGTCGCTGCTGACCAACACGGTGGCGCTGGTGGCGTTCGTCGGGTTCGCCCCCGTGGCCTGGTCCGCCGTGGCCGTCGGGGCCCCTGCCAGCCTCGCCGGCGGGCTGGTCGGCGGGTGGGGCGCGACGCGCGTCGACCCCACCTGGCTGCGCCGCGGGATCATCGCCTACGCCACCGTGGCGGGCCTCGTCATGCTGGTCACGTAGGCTGTCCGACCGTGCCCGCCGGCGGGAATGCCCGGGCGCTCGGTCGGGTTGGAGAGCCTGGCGGAAAGCCGTAGGCTTTCCCGGTTCTTCCCCCGCACTTCCCCACGGAGACCCTGATGAAGGCTGGCATCCATCCCGACTACCAGGTGGCCACCGTGCGGTGCTCGTGCGGCTCCACCTTCACCACTCGCGCCACCAAGCCCGAGCTCCGGGTCGAGCTGTGCAGCGAGTGCCATCCCTTCTACACCGGCAAGCAGAAGCTGGTGGACACGGGTGGCCGCATCGATCGCTTCGAGCGCCGTTACGGCAAGCGCAAGGGCAAGTGAGCCCGTCGCCCGCCGTGCGCCGGCCGATTCGGCCGGCGCCGGTGGGCGTTTGCCGTTTTGGCCCGTGTCGTGCACGCCCCGGTCCGGCGAGGTGACGTCGTGAGCCAGGCGAACGACCCCCGGCGTTCCACCCTCAACGCCGCCAAGCTCGCCGCCCTCGTCGACGCCCGCTGGGGAGCGGACGGTGAGCGCGCCCGCCATCCGTTCGGCAGTGGCGCCGCACTGGTCGGCACCGTCGACGGCGTGTCGACGGCGTGGGTCCTGGCCGACCAGGTGCCCGAGCGGTCGCTCGGCCCCGCCGTGCTGTGGGCCGAGCGCCAGGGGGCGGGCCCGGTCCACCTCGTGGTCGACTCGTCGGCCCAGGTGCTCGCCCGGCAGGCGTCCTTCTTCGCCGAGCCGGTACCGGCGGTGTGGCGGGTCGAGGATCGTGCCCTCGTGCGGGGCGACCCCGCCCCCGTCCCCGTGCCACTGCCGGCGCCGTCGCCGCCCGAGCTGGTCGACCTGCTGCTCGACGCCGGGCTCGAGCTGGTCGCCGAGGGCGGGTCCCTGCGTGGCGAGCTCAACGGCCTCGAGGTCGCCCGGATCGCGACCGGCACGTCGACGGCGGGCGTCCCGCTCGACGCCCCGCTGCTCGAGGTCGGGGTCGGGCGGGCCGACCGCGAGCTGACCGGCATGCTGCACGGGGACCTGGCGCCGGTCGACCAGCTCGACCGGGTCATCGAGATCGTCCGCCGGCACCGCCGGCCCGATGCCGAGCCGCACCCCCTCAACCAGCTGGTCCCCGAGCGCTGGCTGCGGGCCGCCCTGTGCCGCGAGCCGGCGCTGGTGGGGCTGGCATCCCTGCACCCGGCCGAGGGCGCCCATGCCCGGGCCAACCTGCGCGAGCGCGACATCGCGGTGGCGGCGGGGGAGCGGCCCGACGGCGAGCCGGTCGTGGTGGCGTGCGCCGTCGGCGTGGCGCCCGACCTGGTCCCCGTGGCGGCCGACGCCCGCGCCGTCGTCGCCCCCGGCGCCCCGCTCCTCCTGGCGGTCCCCGAGCGCGACGACGTCCCCGGCATCCGTCGCCTCGCCAGCCGCCTGGTCATGCCGGCCGAGGTCACCCCGGTGCCCACCGACTGGCGCCGCTGAACCGACGCCGCACCAGCCGTCAGGCGGATGCGGGCGAAGGACCGGCGACCGGCTCTCCGCCGGAAAGGCGTGGGTCGAGCGTTCCCCCGCCGGTACGGTCCCGCCCCGTGCCGTCGCCCAGCCTCACCGAACGCCTGCGCCGGGACCTGACGCAGGCGATGAAGGACCGCGACCGGCCGGCGATCGCCGCCCTCCGCCAGACGCTGGCGGCCATCGCCAACGCCGAGGCGCCGCCGCCGCCCGACACCCGCGGGCAGCTACCCACAGAGCCCGTCGTCGGCACGGCGAACGAGGTCGCCCGCCTGGCGCTCACCGACGCCGACGTCGCCCGGGTCGTCCACGCCGAGCTGGCCGAACGCGCGCGTGCCGTCGACGAGTACACGGCCATCGGTCGTCCCGCCGAGGCCGCCGCGGTCGCCGCCGAGGCCACGGTCCTCCGCCGCTACCTCGCCTGACCGCGTTCCCGGCGGCGGGCCGGTGGGGCGGGGCCCGGGAGCCCCGGGCCCCGTGAACGCTCAGGAGGTGGGGGATCGGCCGTCGCGCAGGCCCGGGTGGGCGCGGGCGACGATCGGGACCAGGACCGTCTTCGGGGTGGCGCGCGCCAGGGCGGAGACGAGCTGGTTGGCCCGGCCGGGGATGACGACCCGCCGGCCGCGCGCCATCCCGTCCACGCCCGCCTTGGCCACGGCCTCGGCGGTCACCCACATGAGCTTGGGGAGGGTGGCCTGCTCCTCGTCGGACAGGCCGGCCACCTCGCCGAAGCCGGTCTCGACCGGTCCGGGGCACAGCGCGGTCGCCGTCACGCCGGTGCCCCGCAGCTCGCCGCCGAGGCTGCGGGTGTACGACAGCACGAACGCCTTGGCGGCGGCGTAGGCGGCCTGGCCGGGCATCGGCTGGAACGCTGCCGTCGACGCCACGTTGAGCACGGCGCCCGAGCCGCGGGCCACCATCCCGGGTAGGAACCGGCTGCACAGGTCCGCGACGGCGGCCACGTCGACCTCGACCAGGTTCAGCTCGGCGTCGGGGTCGGACGCCGCCACCGGCCCGACGGTCGAGAGCCCGGCGTTGTTGACCAGCACGTAGGGCGCGAGCCCGGCCGCATCCACGCGGTCGAGCAGCCCGGCGCGCGCCGCCCGGTCGGACAGGTCGGCCGCCATCACCTCGGCCCGGACCCCGGTCGCCGCCAGCTCCTCGGCGAGCCCCGCCAGCCGGTCGCCCCGCCGGGCCACGAGCGTCACGCCGTGCCCCCGCCGGGCCAGCTGGCGGGCGATCTCGGCCCCGATCCCGGACGACGCTCCCGTCACGACGGCGGTCCGGTCGGGCGCAGGCGAGGGCAGTCCCATCCCCGAACGCTACGCCCGGCCCAGCCCCGCGGGGACGATCGAAAGATCGCCTCCTTTCGGCGGGCCCTGCCCGATCTCGGGCAGGATCGTTGCGGAAGCCGGCCAGACGGCGGGATGCTCGGCGGCGTGATTGGGGGAGCGAGGACCCGACGTCACGCTCCGGGTGCCGCGGACCGAGCCGGAGCTGGCCCCGGTCCTCCTGGCCGTGCCGCTCCAGCTGCTCGCCTACCACGCCGCCCTGGCCCTCGGCCGCGACGTGGACAAGCCCCGCAACCTGGCCAAGAGCGTCACCGTGGAGTGATCCCGCCACGCGGCGTCGGGCCCCGTCAGGGCGGCGCGGCGCCGCCGAGCATGGCGACGACCTCGGCGCTCGGGCGGACGTCGCCGAAGTTGCGCCAGAACGCCGTCAGGGCCGCCTCGTGGAGGCCCCACTCGTGGCCGTGGTTGGCGTCGGACACCATCGTGACCTCGTAGCCGAGCTCGACGGCGTCCCGGGCGCTCGACTCGCAGCACACGTTGGTGACCATCCCGCCGACGAGCACGCTGACGACGTCGCGCTCGGCCAGCAGCCCCGGCAGGGTGGACCGGCCGGGGAAGAAGGCGCTGGCCCCGAGCTTCACCGCCCGCAGGTCGTCCGGGTGGACGTCGAGGCCGTCCGCCACGGCCGTCCCCGGCCCGCCGGCGCGTGTGTCGGCGTGGTACTCGCCGGCCAGCCGGGGCCCGAGGTGGCGCGCCAGCGCGTCGGGGTCGGCGACGTCGCTCGTCACGAAGACGACCGTGCCGCCGGCCCGGCGGGCGGCGGCGGCCACGGGGATGACCACGGCGGCCAGCTCGGCCCGGCGGGGGTTGCGGCGCATCGTGCCCTCGTCCAGGTCGACGACCACGAACGCCGTCCGGGCCGGGTCGAGCGTCTCGTGGGCGTGGAGCCGGCCCCGCCGGGCCACGACCTTGTCCACCAGGCCCTGGGGGATCACGCCGCTCGGGTGCGCCAGCCCCGACGGCCGGGCGGCCCGCGTGGCGTGGAGCGCGGCGACGTACACGGCCGCCGGGTTGCCGGGCTGCCCGCCCGATCGGGGCTCGATGCGGTCGACCTGGTGGAAGCCCTGCCGCTCCCAGAACGCCCGGGTGGCGACGTCGCGCTCGCCCCCGCAGGAGGGGTCGGGCGTCTTGACCTCCACCAGGAGGACGCCGTCGCCGGCCAGGGCGTCGAGCGCCCGGTCGACCAGCGCGGTGCCGATGCCCGTGCGCTGCCGCTCCGGCACCACGGCGGCGTAGGTGACCTCGGCCGCGTGCGCGAACCGCCGCTCCGCCACGACGAACCCGACGACACGCTCGCCGACGCCGCTCCGCGCTTCCGGCCCGCTCGGCCTGCCCCACCCGCCCGCTCCCGGGCCGACCGCCACCCACGCCCGGTGCCGGGCCAGGCCGGCGCGGACCAGGTCGTGGGTGGCCGCGGTGACAGGGAAGGGGAGGCGGGCCAGCACGGCCACGCACCCCTCGAGGTCGCCCGGCCCCGCCTCCCGCACCTCCGCCATCGGCCCAGCCTCGCAGGCGCGGCGGGTCCGCGGGCGGAGGCGGCCGGCGGGCCGCTACGCGTGGGCGGCGCGGCGGGCCCGTCCGGCCACGACGAGCGTCGTCTCCGGCGCGTCGGGATGGTAGAGCGCAGCCCGCAGGTCCCGCGTCATGCGGTCGATCGGTCCGCGCCGGGCGTAGGCCGACCCGCCGGCCAACTGGGCGGCGATCAGGGCGACCTCCTGGCAGGCCAGCGTGACGACGCGCTTCATCTGCTGGAGGCGCACGTAGTTGTCGTGGGTCGGGTCCGGGTCGTCGCCCAGCTCGGCGAGGACGCCGGTCAGCGCCCAGTCCGCCGTGCGGAGGTGGGCGTCCAGCAGCCCGATCAGCCGGTCCTGCGTGGCGGTGACGTCCGCCCCGGCAGGCTTGCGGCAGGCCTGTGCGATGGCGGCCGACGCCAGCGACTCCGCCACACCGAGGTAGGTGGCGTAGATGACCGGCCAAGCGAACAGCGAGGCCAGCAGGAGCGGCTTGTCGAGCTCGCCCCACGTCCGCCGGCCAGTGATCTGTCCCTCGGCCACGAACACGTCGTCGAGGACCACGTCGTGGCTGCCCGTCCCGCGCATGCCGGCGGCGTCCCACGTCTCCTCGAGGGACACGCCGGGTGCCGACAGCGGGCACCCGAACACGATGACCTCGTTCCCCGGCGCCGCTTCGCCGACGACGGCGAACGTGGCGGCCACCCCGGCGACCGGGGACAGGCTGGCGAATGTCTTGCGCCCGCTCACCCGCCATCCGCCGTCGACCGGCGTGGCCACGGTCGTCGGGTGGGTCCAGTCCGCGCCGCCGGTCGACGCCACGACCAGGTGGTCGTTGCCGACCTTGCGCAACATCGGCTCGACGACCGTGTCGCCGCGCCGCCACCGCCACGCCGCCGCCAGTGCCACGTGGAGGTGCATGGCCGACGCCAGCGCCGTCGACCCGCAGGCCCGCGCCACCACCCGCTGGGCGGCGGCCACCTCGGCCGTCAGCGCGTCGCCGCCCCCGAGTGGCCCGGGGACCGGCGCCGCCAGGTACCCGAGGTCGCGCGCCGCCGTCACCCCCTCGGTGACGAACGTGCCGTCGATGTCGTGCCGGTCGGCGTGCGGTCCCGCTGCGGCGGCGACCTCGGCGGCCAACTTCTCCATCTGCCCTGTGCTCCTGTCCATGCGGATCACTCTGCGGAGCAGGGGGCTTGCGGAGAAGTACAAGATCTGGACCATGAAGAGCTACAGCGAGTACTGCCCCATCGCCATGGGCGCCGAGGCGATCGGCGACCGCTGGACGCCGCTCGTGTTGCGCGAGCTGATCTGCGGCTCCGAGCGGTTCTCGGAGATCCACCGGGGGGTGCCCCGGATGTCCCGCACGCTGCTGGCCCAGCGCCTGCGCCAGATGGAGCGCCTCGAGATCGTCGAGCGCACCGAGGACGGCGGCTACCGGCTGACCGAGTCCGGCCGCGACCTGGAGCAGGTCGTGTGGGGGCTCGGGGACTGGGCGTACCAGTGGCTGCTCGGCGACCCCGCCCTCGAGCACCACGACGCCACGCACCTCATGTGGCGGGTCCGGCAGCGCCTCGTCACCGACGCCCTGCCCGAGCGGCGGACGGTTGTGCAGTTCGACTTCCGCCGCGCCCGGCGGGGCCAGCGCATCTGGCTGGTGCTCGATCCCCATGGCTCGACCGTGTGCGAGCGCGACGAGGGCTTCGACGTCGACCTGTGGGTGGACGCCGACATCGGCGCCTTCCTGCAGGTGTGGATGGGCCGCTCCACCTGGGGGGACGCCATGGCCGCCGACGACCTGGTCCTCCACGGGCCGAGCCCGCTCGTGCGCGCCTTCCCCCGCTGGTTCGCCCTCAGCCCGTTCGCCCGCTCGGCGTGAGCGCCGGCTGGCAGCGGGGGCAGGCGTACATGGTCCGCCCGCCCAGGGCGGAGGCGACGACGGGCGTGCCGCAGTCGGCGCAGGCGTCCCGCTTGTAGACCGCCTTGCCGGACGGCGGCCGGGTGACGATCGCCCCATCCTCGACCCCCCGGCGCATCTCCGCGACGAGCTCGGCCCACAGGCGCTCGACGGTGCCGTCGTCGAGGTCCGCCGCCGGTGTGGACGGGTGGAGCCCGAGAGCGTGCAGCGCCTCCGCCCGGAACACGTTGCCCACCCCGGCGAGGACGGACTGGTCGAGCAGGACGGTCCCGATCGCCCGGTGGTCGTCGCGCAATGCCTGCCGCACGCGGCCGATGTCGGCGTCCGCCCGCAGCGGGTCGGGCCCGAGGCCGGCGAGCAGGCGGTCGACGCCGGCGTCGTCGAGCAGCTCGCAGGTGGCCGGGGCGATGAGGTCCCAGGCCACGTCCCCGGTCGCCAGGCGCAGGCGGACCTGCGGCTTCGGGAGGACCGGCGGCGCCGAGCGCAGGGTGATCCCCCGCATGCCGAGGTGCGTGTGGACGGTGCCGGCTGCGCCGAAGCGCTGGAGGAGGTGCTTGCCCCACGCCTCCACGGCCTCCAACCGGTGCCCGTCGACGGCGGCCGCCCCGGCGGCGAAGCGGCCCTGTGGCGACGCGGCGGTCACCGCGTGCCCGACCAGCTCCTGCTGGTCGCGGGCGAGGCGGTGGAGGAGGTGTCCCTCGGGCACGGCGTCAGCCGCGCGCCTTCGAGGTCGTCGTCGCTCCGGCCCGGGCCAGGCGCTTCCGCTCGGCCTCGACCGCCTTGGGGGAGCGGACGGGCCACACGTACGGCAGGTCGTCCGGGACACCGGGGAAGAACTGGCGGTACCAGCCGGGGTCCTTGCGGACGAGCGCCGAGCGGTGGCTGCGGTGCAGCGCCTCCTCGCCGAGCCACGGGGGCAGGCAGCCGGCCACGCCCAGCTCGGGCTGGGTGCGGGCCGGGGCGACGCCCAGGTCGACCAGCTCCTTCTGGATGCTGGCGGCGCAGGTGTCGCCGAAGCCGAGCCTGCACCAGGCGTCGACCACCACGAGCCCGTAGCGCCCGAGCGCCTCCTCGTAGCCCTTCCACATGAGCACGGCGGGGTGGTTCTGCCACCCGTAGGTGGGGATCGTCAGCGCCCGCAGGACCTGGAGTACTTCGACGCGCTGCTTCCCCAACCGCTTGGCGTCGAGCACCTGCGCCGAGCGGGCGAAATCGGGGTACGGCAGGAACGTCTGCATCGCCATCCCGCTACCCCCGGCGCCGCCGCCCACGCAGCGCGGCTACGCGGCGGCGGTCGTCGGCCGCAGGTCCGAAGCGCTGGTACGGGCCGCGACGACGGCCCGGGTGTCACACACCCCCGGTAACCTGCCCCCTCGTGCTCGACCGCCTCGACGCGTTGCAACGCGAGTTCGACGAGACCGAGGCGCGGCTCGCCGACCCCGACCTCATCGCCGACCAGCCCCGCTACCAGCAGGTGACCAAGCGCTACCGCGAGCTCGAGCCGATCGTCGACCGGTCCCGGCGGCTGCGTGCCCGGCAGGAAGACCTGACGACGGCCCGCGAGATGCTGCGCGAGGCCTCGGCCGAGGAGCGCGAGATGCTCCGGGAAGAGGCCGACGCCGCCGAGGCCGACATCACCCGCCTCACCGACGAGGTCCGGCTCCTCCTCCTGCCGAAGGACCCGAACGACGAGCGCAACGTGATCGTCGAGGTCCGCGGGGCCGAGGGCGGGGAAGAGGCCAACCTCTGGGCCCGCGATCTGTTCGAGATGTACCGGTCCTTCGCCGCCCGCCAGGGCTGGGCGGTCGACGTGCTCGGCAGCGACCCGTCCGACCTGGGCGGGTTCAACGAGGTCACCGTCTCGCTCCGGGGTGACGGGGTGTGGGCCCGCATGCACCACGAGGCCGGCCCCCACCGGGTCCAGCGGGTACCGGTGACCGAGAGCCAGGGGCGGGTGCACACGTCGTCCGCCACGGTGACGGTCCTGCCCGAGGCCGAGGAGGTCGACGTGGCCATCGACCCCAACGACCTGCGCATCGACGTCTACCGGTCGTCCGGGCCGGGCGGCCAGAGCGTGAACACGACCGACTCGGCCGTCCGGGTCACCCACATCCCCACCGGCATCGTCGTGTCGATGCAGGACGAGAAGTCGCAGATCCAGAACCGGGCCAAGGCCCTGCAGGTACTGCGGTCGCGGCTGCTCAAGGCCGAGCAGGACCGGCAGGCGACCGAGGCGTCCGTGGCCCGGCGCAGCCAGGTGGGCGGCGGGGGCCGCGCCGAGAAGGTGCGGACCTACAACTTCAAGGAGAACCGGGTCACCGACCACCGCATCGGGCTCACCGTGTACAAGCTCGACAAGGTGCTGGCCGGCGAGCTCGACGAGATCAGCGACGCCCTCGTGGCCGACGAGCAGGCCCGTCGGCTCGCCGTCGCCACGTGAGCACGCCCGGCGACGGGCGGGGGGCCGAGCCGTCCGGCGGGGCCGAGCCCGAGTACGTCCCCTGGCGGACGCTGGTCGCCGAGGCGACCGAGCGCCTGGTCGCCGCCGGGAACGAGAACGCCGCCCAGGAGGCCCGCTGGATCGCCGAGCGGGCCGGCGGCTACGACCCCGCCGAGCTGATCCTGGCGCTGGACGCCCCGGTGACGGTCCGCAGCGCCACGTTCTTCCACCGGATGCTCGACCG
>DATFOS010000170.1:0-12529 GCA_035265325.1 Acidimicrobiales bacterium | reverse complement strand
CGGCGAAGGGGCCGTGCATCGCCGCCTGTCCGCCAGCTCGTCTGTCCGGCAGGTCGCGACGGGGGAGACCGCGACCATGCCCTGAGCGGCGCCCCAGGACCGGAAGTCGGCCGTGGTGACGTGGAGGACCGCCGTCGGGTCACGTCGGTAGTGCGTCAACTTTGACCCGGCCGTCGACCGTGGAGATGCGGGCGACGCCGGCCTCCGGGTCCCAGGCGTGGATCATCTTCGCCAGGTGGG
Organism: Acidimicrobiales bacterium; assembly: GCA_035265325.1. GTDB lineage: Bacteria > Actinomycetota > Acidimicrobiia > Acidimicrobiales > VFJN01 > DATCLS01. Next base: position 12,289 of record DATFOS010000170.1, on the reverse strand, counting down.
GACTGCCGTCGCCCTTGACGCTTGCGAGGACGCCCATCGTCCGGGACGCCACCAGGGCGAGGACCTCGTCGTCGCTCAGCGTCGCCGGGGAGGGCCGGCGCCGGGGCCGTACTCGCGGTCGGTCGTGCGGGGTGCCATGACGTTCGATCGTCTGCAGACCGTCCCGCAGTAGACAATCTCCCACAAACAGATGTCGACGGCCTAGCGTCGCAACCGTGAGCGAGTCGTACACGATCGGAGAGCTGGCCCGGGCGGCCGGCGTCCACGTCGAGACCGTCCGTTACTACGAGCGGCGAGGGCTGGTCGAGCCGCCGCCCCGCACGGCCTCCGGCTACCGCCAGTACTCGGCGGACGACCTGTGGCGGCTGCAGTTCGTGGTCCGGGCCAAGCAGCTCGGCTTCACGCTCGCAGAGGTCGCCGAGCTGCTCGGCCACGGCGGCGCCGAGAATGTCCTCGGCGCCGCCCGGGCCAAGATCGCCGCCGTCGAAGCGCAGGTCGCGGAGCTGGAGCGGACCCGCTGCCGCCTCGAGACCCTCGCCCGCCTGTGCGAGGACGGCGACGCCAACTGCGTCACGCTCCGGGTGCCCTGAGCACGCCGGGCCGCGGCGCAGGCCGCTGGGCGCCCCGAGGCTCCCCGGCCCGCCCTCGGCCCCCGGCTATCGGGCGACTGGAGAACCCGCCCGTCCGGCCTCGGGCTCGGCTGACCGGGCGACCGGAGAACCCGGCCCGCCCGGCCTCGGATCCCTGCCACCTCGACCGCGCCGGCCGGCCGGCCGCCGCCGCCGACGGCTGGCGCGACCGCCGCCGCGTCAGACCTTGACGAAGGAGGAGAGGTCGGCGAGGAGGCGGTGCTTGCCGCGGGCGCCGACCAGGCGGTGGACCAGCTCGCCCCGGTCGAAGACCAGCATCGTGGGGAAGCTCATGACGCCGAAGCGGGTGGCCATCTCCGGGTATTCCTCGACGTCGAGGGAGTAGATCGCCAGGTCGTCCTCGTGTTCGGCGGCGACCTCGGCCAGCACCGGGGCGAGGGCGTGGCACGGCCCGCACCACTCGGCCCAGAAGTCCACGACGACGGGGACCGGCGAGCCCGCCACCTGCTCGTCGAACGTCGCCGCCGTCAGCTCACGCACCGTTCCGGCCATGTCGGCCACCTCTCGTTCTCGGGGCCCGGCGGGCCCTGGGAGGCGAACGTACGGCCTGTACCCCGGTACGGGGTCAAGCCCCCGGTGCGGGCTCGCCGTCGGCGCGGCCCGGCGGGCGCAGGGGCCGGCCCCGGGCGCGGGCCCACGCCTCGACGTCGGGCCAGGCCCAGATCCCCGCCTTGGCCAGGTGGGCGATCGGGGCCGGGAACGACGGGTCGCGGCGCGCCAGGAGGCTCACCGAGTGGACGTTCTTGTAGCGGAGCCGGTGGGCGAGCTCGTGCGCGCCGACGAGGTCGCCGGCCCGCACCCTCCTGTCGGGATCAGCGGCCACGGTTCCGAATGTAGTCGCCGTCACGGCGGACGATCGCCACCGCGAACGGCGGAGCGGCCGGCCCGCCCTGGGGGACGGACCGACCGCTCCACGGTCCCGCTCACCCGGGGAGTGGAGAGGCCGCGTTCTGCGGTGCGGGCCTCCCCGGCACCGCCGGACCGGGAACACCCGAGGGCAATCAGGAGGAAGAAGATGGACTGATGCGGGGTCCGGCAACCCGGCAACCCGGCAAGCCGCCGCTCGCCGATCCGCGGGTCAGGCGCGGCGCAAGCCGGGAGGCCCGTCGTCCAGCTGCCATGCCGTCGCCGGCCACGGGCGGGGGGCGCCCCCGCACCACAGGCCGCCGCCGGGTGCGGAGATGTCGGCGGCGGCGTTGCCCAGCACGCTGTCGAGCGCGGCGAGGCCGATGAGCTCGCGCAGGGACTGCCAGGAGTCCTCGCCCTCGACGGCGCCGAGGGCGACGAGGTGGCTCTCCAGTTCCTGCTGCTCCCGCACGAGCGCCCCGGCCTCGACCAGCAGGCGCTGGGCCCGCCGGTGGGCGAGGGCGACCCGCCGCCGCACGTCGTCCGGCACGTGCCGGGACGGCGGCGCCTGGGGCGTCCGGTCGTTCGTCTGTTCCCGCCTGACGATCTCCATCGGCACTCCTCGTCGTCGTCGTCGACCACGCATGGCCCGCGTGAGGGGTCGTTCGGAGCGACGGCGGAGGCTGGATGAGGGCAGTCGCGAAATTTCGCCGCTCAACCGCCGTCAGCGGGGTCGTCGTCGGGGTACGAGCCGTCCTCGTTGGGGACGACCAGGTCCCAGCGGTCGAGGCAGTCCTCGCAGCGGTAGGTGACGAGGTCGCCGGGCTCCCAGTCCCGCTCCTCGGGGGCGTAGGAGACGAGGTGCGCCCGCCCGCCGCAGTCGATGCAGGTGATGACCTGGTCGACGATCACCGGGGTCGCTCCTCGAAGCGGGCGACGCCGGCGGCGAAGTCGTCCCCGAAGATGACCTCGCGGCCGAGCCGGTCCTCGACGGCGAGCGCCTCGTCGATCCCCAGCCCCAGGCCCTCGTAGACCGACCGCCGGTCGCTGACCACGCACGCCCAAGGGAACGTCGCGATCGTCGTGGCCAGCTCGATGGCCGCCTCGAGGGCGGTCCCGGCGGGCACGAGGCGGTCCACCAGGCCGATGTCCTTCGCCTCGGAGGCCGGCACCTCGCGTCCGGTGAGGATCATGTCGAGCGCCCGACCCAAGCCGACGATGCGGGGCAGGCGGTACGTGCCGCCGTCGACCAGCGGCACGCCCCACCGGCGCTCCAGGCAGCCGAAGACGGCGGTGTCGCCCGCAACCCGCAGGTCGCACCAAGCCGCCAGCTCGACGCCGCCGGCCACGCACCAGCCCTCCACGGCCGCCACGACCGGCTTGGACAGCGTCAGCCGGGTCGGCCCGAGCGGGCCGCTGTCCCGCAGCTTGGGGAGGGACCGCAGGTTGGCCCCGGCGCAGAACGCCCGCTCGTCGCCGACCAGCACCGCCACCCGGGCGGACTCGTCGGCGTCGAACGCCACGAACTCGTCGTGGAGCCGCTCGGCGGTGGCGCTGTCGATGGCGTTGCGGGCCTCCGGCTGGTCGATGCGCACCAGCCGGACCCCCTCGGCGACCTGCTCACTCATCGCCGGAGCATGCCACCGCCGCCGCCCGGCCGTGTCGCCGGATCGGGCCGGGCCGTGTCGCCGCCACCGCTACCGTGCGCCGCATGCGCGTCGTCGCCGGGACCGCCCGCGGCCGCCGCCTCATGGCCCCGCCCGGGGACCGCACCCGGCCGACGACCGACCGCGTGCGCGAGGCGGTGTTCAACGCCCTGTGGAGCCGGGGCGTGGTCGAGGGCGCCACGGTCCTGGACCTGTTCGCCGGCAGCGGGGCGCTCGGCATCGAGGCCCTGTCCCGCGGCGCCGCCCACGCGACGTTCGTGGACAGCGACCCCGCCGCCCGCCGGGCCATCGCGCAGAACCTGCGGACCACCGGCCTGGCCGACCGGGCGGACGTCGTCGGCACGCCGGTCGAGCGGTTCCTCGCCACCCGCGCCGACCGGCCCGACGACCGGGCCGACTTGGGTTTCTGCGACCCGCCGTACGCCTTCGACGGCTGGGACGGGCTCCTGGCCGCGCGTCCCGCCGAGTTCCTGGTGGCCGAGGCCGGGGCGCCGATCGCGGTGCCCCACGGGTGGCGGCTCGTGCGGGAGTCCCGGTACGGCGCGGCGTGGGTGGGCTTCCTGGCACTGCGGGGCGAGGACGGCGATTGGCCCGCGGAGGCCGAGGTCGCCTACCACGAGAGGTGAAGGTCCGGCGACACCCGGGGGTACCGTAAGGGTCGGCCGTCGCCGGAGAGGCCGTCTGCAGGAGCGCGACTGTGACCACCGTCCTCTATCCGGGGTCGTTCGACCCGATCCACAACGGGCACCTCGAGATCATCGAGGTGGCGTCCCGGCTGTTCGACGAGGTGGTCGTCGCCGCCGTGCGCAATCCCCAGAAGGGCGAGCCGCTGTTCTCGCTCGCCGACCGCCAGGCGATGATCGAGGAGTCGACGTCGTCCCTGGGCAACGTCCGCGTCACCATGTTCTCGAGCCTGGTGGTCGCCCTGGCCCGTGACGTGGGCGCCGACTTCATCGTGAAGGGCCTGCGGGTCGTCTCCGACTTCGAGTCCGAGCTGATGATGGCGCAGATGAACCACGCGGTCTCGGGGGTCGACACGCTCTTCATCCCCTCCGGCTCGAAGTACTCCTACCTGGCCTCGAAGTTCATTCGCGAGATCGCCCGCTACGGCGGCGACGTGTCGAGCATGGTGCCCGAGGCAGTCAACAAGCGTCTCCGGGAGAGATACGACTCCTGATGGTCCCCATCTGATGGTCACCGACGACCGCTCCTTCGACGCCCGGGTGGCGCAGCGCGCCCCCGGGGGCGACGTCGAGGCCCTGCTGCGGCGGGTCTACGAGATGATCGACACGGCACGCCCGGCGCCGCTGTCGACCCAGGTCAAGATCGACCGCGACGACCTGCTCGACCTCCTCGACCAGGCCATCGACCGCCTTCCCGACGAGATCCGGGCGGCCCGCTGGCTGCTGAAGGACCGCGACGAGTTCCTGGCGCGCACACAACGCGAGGCCGACGACATCCTCGCCGCCGCCCGGAGCCAGGCCGAGCGCATGGTCCAGCGGTCCGAGGTCGTCAAGAGCGCCGAGGCCACCGCGCGGCGCATGGTCGAGGTCGCCCGGGCCGAGGCCGGCCGCCTGCGCAACGAGGCGGACGACTTCTGCGACCAGCGGCTCGCACAGTTCGAGACCGTGCTGGAGCGGACCATGGATGTCGTGTCGGCCGGCCGCGCCAAGCTGCGCGGGCCGCTGCCCGACGGCGATGCGCTGGGCCCGGACGGGCCGGCCGACGAGGACGAGGACGGCGAGCCGGCCGTCTTCGACTTCGACGAGGACCAACGGTGGGAATGAGGTGGTCGACATGAGCAACCCCTTCGTCGTCCCCACGGGGCAGCTGTTCCGCCACCACGGCGAGCGCGCCCACGTCGAGCGGCGCGGGCCGCTGCCCGGCCTGGCGCTGTCGGCCTCGCACCTCGTCGACGGCGAGGACGTCGTGGCCGACCTCACGCTCGAGGCCCAGGGCGACACCTTGATGGCGAGCGGAACCGTGAGCGCCCACTGGGAGGGCGAATGCCGGCGCTGCCTCCGGGCGACCGACGGGATCCTCGCCGTCGAGTTCCGCGAGGTGTTCCAGCCCGACCCGGTCGAGGGTGAGACCTACCTGCTCGACCGCGACCGCGTCGACCTGCGCCCCGCCCTGCGCGAGGCCATCGCCCTGGCGCTGCCGGTCGCCCCGCTGTGCGACGAGGCGTGCGCCGGCCCCGACCCCGAGGCCCACCCGGTGACGATCGAGTCGGGCCTCGACGAGCTGGACGACACGCCGCCCGCCGACCCCCGCTGGGCGGCGCTCGACGAACTGCGCTTCGACAGCTGACCGCCCGGCCCCTCCGCCCCGCCCGGGGCTACAGTCCGTAACACCATCGGACCGGAGGGGGATCGCGATGCCGTACGCCGAGGGCCGCACGTACTACGACGCGGACAGCCACATCATGGAGCTGCACGACTGGCTCACGGCCTACGTCGAGCCGGAGATGCGCGACCGCTTCGGCGACCTCGACCTGGGCAAGGCCGGCGCCCTGGCGGCGGATGCGGTGCGGAGGGCGTCGGAGCGCCAGCTCGACGAGGCCACGCTTGCCGAGCTCGAGGCCAAGCTCCTCGACCTCAAGGGCTGGCACGCGCTCGGCGCCTTCGATCCCACCGAGCGCAGCCGGGCGCTGGACCTGCTCGGCTTCGACCGCCAGCTGGTGTTCACCACGTTCGCGTCGTCGCAGTTCCTGGCGTCGGACGACCCCGCCGTGCGGGCCGCGGGCACCCGGGCGCTGAACCGGGGCATCGTCGATTTCTGCTCAGGGGACCAGCGCCTCCTGCCGGTCGCCTTCGTGCCGCTGGGCGAGCCCACGGCGGCGGCGGCCGAGGTGGCAGCGTGCCTGGAGGACGGGGCCGCCGCCGTCCACGTCACCCACGACGCCCCCAAGCGGGTGTCCCATACCCACCCGGACTACGACGGCGTATGGGGCGCCCTGGCCGAGGCCGGCGTGCCGTTCGTCCTCCACGTGGGCGGCGCCCGCCTGTCGGTGCCGCGGTCCCTGCACGAGAACGGCCTGGCCCCGGTCACGGACTTTATCGGCGGCGGCGAGAACGTCCGGTCGAAGGACTACATCGCCCTCAGCCACGCCGCCGAGCTCTTCCTCGCCTGCATGGCGATGGACGGCACGTTCGAGCGCTTCCCCCGGCTCCACGGCGGGGTCATCGAGCTGGGCGCCTGCTGGGTGCCGCCGCTGCTCACCAAGCTCGACCAGGCCACGCGCAACTTCCGCCGCACCGAGCCCCAGCTCAACGCGATGGACCTCACGCCCAGCGAGTACATCCACCGGCAGGTGTGGTTCACGCCGTTCCCCGGCGAGCCCGTGGGCGACATCATCGAGCAGGCGGGCGACGACCTACTGCTGTTCTCGTCCGACTATCCCCATCCCGAGGGCACCCGGGACCCACTCGGGCGGTTCGCCCGGGCGCTGGAGGGCGTCGACGCCGCCGCCCAGGAGCGGTTCTACGCCGGCAACTTCGCCGACATGATGCGGCTGCCCGCCCCGGCCCCGGCTTCCGCCGAGGCCCGAGGGGCCGGCGCCTGACTGCTCAGGTCGGCGCCTCGCCACCGGCGACCCGGTTGGAGGCCTCCCCGAGACCCGACCACAGCAGCGACGTGACGACGCCGGCCAGCTCGTCGGGGGTGCCGAGGGGCTCGTCGAGCCAGCGGTCGGCCGCGGCCTCGAGGCCGCCCACGAGCAGGTCGGCGGCCACGAGGGCGGACGGCTGCGGCCAGCCGGCGGCCATCAGGAACTCGGCCGTCCGCGACGCCACCAGCAGCACGAAGTCGTTCCGCTGGGGGCCGGGGGAGCGGCGTGGCGGGGCCCGGCGGGCGAGGAAGCGGTAGAGGTTGGGCTCCTCCGCCACGAAGGCGAAGAAGATCGAGGCCTGGCGGCGCAGCAGCTCGCGGCCCTGGTCGCCCTCGGACGCGGACCGCAGGAGGCGGGCCGCCAGCTCGTCGCCGAAGCGGCGGGCGACGGCGGCGTAGAGCCCGGTGGCGTCGCCGAAGTGGCGGTAGAGGATGGGCCGGCTGATGCCCGCCTCGCCGGCGATACCCTCCATGGCCACGGTGTCGCCCTCGCGGCGGATGACCCGGATGGCGGCGTCGAGCAGCTCGGCGCGGCGTTCGGTCCGGCGAGAGGAACGGCCGCCCGATGTCGCCTCGGACACGTCCGCCGGTACCGCCATGGCGGGCCAGGGTAACCGTCACGGGGGTTTCGTCGGGTGGCCTGGACCCCGCTAGGCTCTCCCCCTTGCGCCCGACGGGCGCGCCCATTCTCACGTAGACGAGCGACACGCGCAGGTACGAACGCCATGGCCGTCCCCAAGAAGAAGACCTCCAAGGCCAAGAGCCGCAGCCGCCGGGCCAGCGCCTGGCGCCTCGAGCGGCCCTCGCGCTCGGTCTGCCCCCGCTGCAGCTCGACGAAGCTGCCGCACACCGTGTGCGGCAACTGCGGCTGGTACAAGGGCCGGCAGGCCGTCGAGGTCGACTGAGCGCCCGGGCACGGCCCGCGCACTCCGTGACTCCGACACCGATGCTGCCCATCGCCATCGACGCCATGGGGGGCGACAACGCCCCTGAAGCCATCGTCGAGGGCGCCACGCGCGCCGTCGCCGAGCTGGGCGTCCCGATCGTCCTCGTGGGCCGGCCCGATGTGGTCGACCCGCTGCGCGCCGACCTCGAGCTGATGCCCGCCTCCGAAGTCATCGGCATGTCCGCCGACCCCGGCGCCAGCGTCCGCCGCATGAAGGACTCGTCGCTCGTCCGGGCCGCCGAGGCCGTGCGCGACGGCCGGGCCTCCGCCATGGTCTCCGCCGGTAACACCGGGGCCGCCATGGCGTCCGCCCTACTGCGCATGGGCCGCATCAAGGGCGTGGCCCGGCCGGCGATCGCCACGCCGATCCCCGTGCCCGGCGCCACGCCGACCGTCCTCCTCGACGCCGGCGCCAACGCCGAGTGCCAGCCGGGATGGCTCGTCCAGTTCGCGCTGATGGGGGCGGTGTTCGCCCGACAGCGTTACGGCATCGCCGAGCCCCGGGTGGGGTTGCTGTCGATCGGCGAGGAGCCGTCCAAGGGCAACGACCTGGTGAAGGAGACGCATGCGCTCCTGGCCCAGGAGGGGTCGCTGTCGGGTGCCGGCGCCCGGTTCATCGGCAACGTCGAGGGCCGTGACGTCATGACCGACGACATCGATGTCGTGGTGACCGACGGCTTCACCGGCAACAACACCCTCAAGACGCTCGAGGGCGGCATGAAAGCGCTCGTCAAGGCGGTGCTGGCCGCCCTCGGCGCCAGCGAGGTGGCCGACGAGGCCATCGCCGCCCTGCTGCCCCTCTACGCCACGCTCGACCCCGAGGCCACGGGCGGGGCGATGCTGCTCGGCGTCGACGGCGTATGCATCATCAGCCACGGGTCCTCGTCGTCGACGGCGATCGTCAACGCCGCGCGCGTGGCCCGCGAGATGGTCGAATCCGAGGTGGTCGAGCGCCTCCGGGAGGCGATCGCCACCGGTTGACCGCCGGCCGCGGCGCGGATGAGCGCCACGATGTCGACCCCGTTACACTGCCCGCCGTTCCGGGCCCGAACCCAGGAGACCAGACCACGGTGCCTGCAGAAACTCATGTCGAGCGCGCGCCGCTCGATCGCCAGCAGGTCTTCGAGATGATCCGCGACCGCCTGGCGGACATCCTCGAAGTCGAGCCCTCGTCGATCAACGAGGGTGACTCCTTCACCGACGACCTCGAAGCCGACTCGCTGGCTCTCATCGAGCTGGCCGAGGCGCTCGAGGAAGAGGTCGGTGAACGCAGCGTCGGTTTCCGCATCGAGGACGAGGACCTCGAGGACATCAAGACCGTCCGCGATGCGGTCGACTACGTCCTCGCTCGTCTCTAGGGGAGTTCGCCATACAACTCCCCGTACCGGCCCTCGACGAACTGGCGGAGCGTCTCGGTGTCGAACTGTCCTCGCCCGAGGTGCTGGCCCCCGCGCTCGTCCACCGCTCCTGGTGCGCCGAGAACCTGGGCCACGACTCCAACGAGCGCCTCGAGTTCCTCGGTGACGCCGTCCTCGGCGTCATCATCACCGACCACGCGTACCACGCCTACCCGGCGCTGAGCGAGGGCGAGCTGACCGACGTCCGCAAGGCCGTCGTCAACGCCGTCACGCTGGCCGAGGTTGCCGACGAACTCCACCTCGGCCGCCACCTGCTCCTCGGCAAGGGCGAGGAGCAGTCGGGGGGTCGCGAGAAGCCGTCCATCCTGGCCGACGCACTCGAGGCGATCCTCGGTGCCGTCTACGTCTCGGCGGGCATGAAAGCCGCGCACGACCTCGTGCTGCGCCTGCTCGGTGCCCGGGTCGCCGAGGCCCACGCCGGTGGGCCGGGAGGACAGGACTACAAGAGCCGGCTCCAGGAGCTGGCCGCCCGCCACTACGACGATGCCCCCCGCTACGACACCCTCGCCGAGGGCCCGGACCACGCGCGTCGCTTCCACGTGACGGTGTCGGTTGCCGGCGTGGCCCGCGGCACGGGCGACGGCCGGTCGAAGAAGCAGGCCGAACAGGTTGCCGCCCGCGACGCGTACACGACGCTGGTGGCCGAGGTGAGGAACGACGACGCGAATGCCTGAGTTGCCCGAGATCGAGACGGTTCGTCGCGGCCTGGAACGCGAGGCCGTCGGCCGGCGGGTCAAGGCGGCCGAGGTCGCCGTGGCCGACGCCGTCAAGCGCAACGGCGGCAAGAAGGCGTTCGAGTCCCGCCTCGACGGGGTCAAGATCAAGTCCGTCGACCGGCGCGGGTCCCTGCTCGTGCAGACGCTCGACAGTGGCGACCTGCTGGTCATCGACGTCGGGGAGACCGGCCGCCTCCTGCGGTCCGGCCCCAAGGACCCGGCCGACGACGACCTGCTCGTCACGATCACGTTCACCCAGGGCGGCGCCCTGCGGCTGTCCGACTCGTCCAAGGCGGCCGAGGTGTTCGTGGTGAGCCCCGACCGGCTCGCCGACGAGGTCCCCGCCCTGGCCGAGCTGGGCCTCGACCCGGTCGCCGCCCCCGTGTCGTGGACGGCGTTCGCCCGCTCCCTCGTGGCCCGGCGCACGTCGAAGCTGAAGCCCCTGCTGCTCGACCAGACGTTCGTGGTCGGCCTGGGGGGCCTCTACGCCGACGAGATCCTCCACGACGCCGGGCTCAAGCCCGACCGCGAGGTCTCGACGGTGTCGACGATGGAGATCCGCCGGCTGTACCGCTCGCTGGTCGAGATCCTGCACGAGGCGACGAAGCACCACGGCACCTCGACCGGCGACAGGCCGTTCACCGACCTCAACGGCAAGCCCGGCGGCTACCAGTCCGAGCTGCAGGTGTGGGGCCGCGACGGCGAGCCGTGCCGCCGGTGCCGCGGCGTCGTGTCGAAGCAGCGGTCCAGCGGCCGCGTCACCTATTGGTGCCCCAGCTGCCAGGTGTGACTTCCCTCGGGGGGCTCCGCCCCCCGAGCGCCCCCGGCGGGGCTGCGCCCCGCGCTGGACGGCTGGCGCGTCGGTGGTCGGGTTCGACCTCGCGGGCTCGGGCCCCGAGCGGCGCCGGCGGGGCTGCGCCCCGCGCTGGACGGCTGGCGCGTCGGTGGTCCGGGTCGATCCCTCCCGCGTCGTAGCCTGGCCACGATGTACCTCAAGGCCCTGACCCTCAAGGGCTTCAAATCGTTCGCCGAGCCGGCGACGCTCGAGCTGCAGGACGGCGTCACCGTCGTCGTGGGCCCGAACGGGTCGGGCAAGTCCAACGTCGTCGACGCCATCGGCTGGGTGCTCGGCGCCCAGGCGCCCTCCGCCGTGCGCTCGGGGAAGATGGAGGACGTCATCTTCGCCGGCACCGACAAGCGCAGCGCGCTGGGCCGGGCCGAGGTGACCCTCACGATCGACAACGGCTCGGGGCGCATCCCGGTCGAGTTCAGCGAGGTCACGGTCACCCGCACGCTGTGGCGCTCGGGCGAGAGCGAGTACGCCATCAACGGCGTGGCCTGTCGCCTCCTGGACGTGCAGGACCTGTTCAGCGACACCGGCGTCGGCCGCCAGCAGCACGTCATCGTGGGCCAGGGCCAGATCGACGCCGTGCTCAACGCCCGCCCCGAGGAGCGGCGCCTCGTCATCGAGGAGGCGGCCGGCGTCCTCAAGCATCGCAAGCGCAAGGAGCGGTCCGAGCGCCGGCTGGCCGCCACCGAGGGCAACCTGCTGCGTCTCGGCGACCTCGTGCGCGAGGTCCGCCGCCAGCTGCGCCCGCTCGAGAAGCAGGCCGACGCCGCCCGCCGCCACGACGACCTGGTGGCCGAGCTGCGAGCGCTGCGGGTGTTCGTCACGGGGCGCGAGCTGTCCACGCTCAAGCGCCGCCTGGGCGACACGACGGCGGCCCGGGCCGAGGCCCGCAACGAGGAGGCGTTGCTCAAGCGGCGCCTGTCCGAGCTCGACGTGGCCGTGATGGCGGACGAGGCGAAGCTCGGCCAGCTCGGCGGCAGCGACCTGGGCGACGCCCTGGGCCGGTACGAGGCCCTGCGCGAGAAGGCGCGGGGCCAGTTGGCGCTGATGGCCGAGCGGCGCCGGGGCATCGAGCGCGAGCGGGCGGCGTTCATCGACCAGGGCGTGATCGCCTCGCTGGAGGCCGACGCCGCCCGCCTGCAGGAGGACATCGCCGAGGTCGAGTCCGAGGCGGCGGGACTCGATCCGGCGGGCGCGGCGCTCGTCGAGGCCGAGACCGGGCTGGCCGACGCCCGATCCGCCTTCGAGGCCGAGTGGGCCGGCGGCGTGCCGGCCCCGTCGGTGCGGACCGCCGAGGTGCGCGGCGAGTTGGGCGCCCTGCACACGGCGATGGGGCGCTCGGCCGGCGACGACCAGCGGTCCCGGTCCCGCCTGACGAACCTCCGGGGCCGGCTGCAGCGCATCGAGTCCGACGCCGCGGACGCGGGCGAGCAGGTAGCCGCGGCCGAGGCGCAGGTCGACGCGCTGGCGGCGGCACTGGCCGCGGCGCGGTCCGAGCGGTCGGCCACCGAGTCGGCGCTGGCCGAGGCCGAAGGGCGGCGCGACGAGACCGCGGCGGCGCGTGCCACCTGGGCCGCCCGGGTCGAG
>DATFOS010000169.1:0-3890 GCA_035265325.1 Acidimicrobiales bacterium | reverse complement strand
TTCTACGTGATCTGCTTCGTCGGCGGTGCGGCCGACGTGCTGGCCTCGACGTTCGGGCTCTCGGTCAACGCCATCCTGTGGACATTCCGCGTCGCCGTGCTCGCCGCGCCCCCGCTCGTCGGCTGGTTCACGTACCGGCTGTGCAAGGAGCTGTCGGCCCGCGACGGCGTCCCCATCGCCTCGCCGGTGACGGTCCGGGAGATCCCCGGCCGGCTGCGGCGAGGTCCGCCGACCGAGGTGGCGAGGGCGGCGGAGGTCGCGGAGGCCCGGGCCGCGGATGCCGAGGCCGACGCCGCCGCCGGGCCGCGGGCCGATTAGTGGGCGCGAGCGCCCACTAGAGCTCGACGCTGCGCTGGTCGCGGGGGTCCGCGCTGCGGCCCACGTGCACGAGCAGGGTCCCGCCGTTGGCGGCCTCGGCCCGCTTGGCGGCGTCGGGCGGCACGGTCAGCGTCACGTTGACCGTCGTGGCCGGATCGACCGTCAGCCTGCGAAAGGCGCGCAGCGTGCGCAGGGGCCGAGGGTCCGACCCGAGGGGCTCGTCGAGGTAGAGCTGGACCACCTCGTCGCCGGGGCGGGTGCCGGTGTTGGAGACCGGGACGGTGACGGTGATCGCGCCCTCCCACGTGCGTCGCCCGACGAGACGCCCGTGCTCGAACGTGGTGTACGACAGGCCGAAGCCGAAGGGGAACGCCGGGGAACGCTCGCTGGCCTGCATCAACCGGTAGCCGTGGAGTGGGCCGTAGCGGACGGTGGTGGCCGCCGGGTCGAACGGCGGGAGCTGCTCCGCGCCCCGTGGCCACGTGCAGGGCAGCCGGCCGCCCGGGTTGACGTCGCCGAACAGCACCCGGGCCACGGCGTGCCCGCCCTCCATGCCCGGGTACCAGGCCATGAGGATGGCGCCGACCTGCTCGCGCCAGGCCTCGGTGACGATGGCGCTGCCGCCGATCAGCACCACGGCGGTGCGCCGGTTGACCGCCCCCACCGTGCGGATGAGCTCCTCGTCGCCGGGCCGGAGGGTGAGCTGCTTGCGGTCGCCAGCCTGGCCGGGCAGGTTCTCGCCCTCGTCACGGTGCGTGTACCCGGCGACCACGACGGCGGCGTCGGCACCGGCCGCGGCGAGGCGTGCGGCGTCGAGGTCGTCGCCCGCGTGGTGGTTGACGTCGATCACGTGCCGCTCGCCGGCGGCGCCCAGGCCGTCGAGCACGGTCGCCACCGACGGCGCCCGCACGTGGCTGGAGCCGCGGTCGCCCGTGACGGGTTGGCCGGCCAGCCGGCCGAACACCGCCAGGGTCTCGACCGACTCGGGGTCCAGCGGGAGCACCCGGCGCCACTCGCCGGCCGACGGGGCGTCGCCGGTGGCCGACGCCGCAGGACGCCTGTCGTTGTCGTCGTCGGGCCCCGCGCCCGCGCCCATCGCCTCGGCCTCGGCGAGCCGACCCAGCACCCGGTTGCGCAGCAGCACGATCGACCGCTCGGCCGCCTCCCGGGCGAGCGCCCGGTGTTCGGCCCCGGCGACACGGGCGGGGGCGTAGCGCTCCGACGAGTCGGGCCGGCGGGTCCGCCGGGCGAACCGCAGCTGCTGGCGGACGATGCGCAGGGCGGCGTCGTCGACGCGCTCGCCCGGGACCCGGCCCGAGCGCACCAGGCGGTCGAGACGCCGGAATCTCAGGCGAAACGGCATCTCCAGGTCGAGACCGGCGTTCATGGCGTCGGCCGCCGAGCGCACCCCCAACACGAAGTCGCTCATGACGAACCCGTCGAAGCCCCACTCGTCCTTGAGCACACCGGTGATCAGGCGGCGGTGGTGGCCGCAGTGGTCGCCGTTGACCCGGTTGTAGGCGGTCATCACGGCGGCCACGCCCTCGTCGACGATGCGCCGGAAATGGGGCAGGTAGATGTCGCGCAGGTCGTCGTCATCGACGCGGACGTCGACCTTGAAGCGGCTGTCCTCCATCGAGTTGCAGGCGAAGTGCTTGACGCAGGCCATCACGTGGCGCTGCGACCCCCGCACCAGGGCGGCCCCCATCTCGCCGAGCAGGTGAGGGTCCTCGCCGTAGGTCTCCTGCGCGCGCCCCCAGGCGGGGTGGCGCAGCACGTTGACGCACACCCCGGCGAACAGGTTGGCGCCGAGTGCCCGGGCCTCGACGCCGATGGCGTCGCCGATGCGTTCTTCGAGGCCGGGGTCGAAGCTCGCGCCCCGGGCCGTCGGCACGGGGAACGCGGTGGCTTGGCCGACGACCACCCCGCGGGGGCCGTCGGTGAACCGGATGCCCGGGATGCCGACCCGGCCGAGCTCGCCCGCCACGTAGGGCGTCTCGTTGTAGTGGCGAATCATGCCCGCGAGCCCTCGGGCCACCGGCGTGTCTCCGGAGAGCAGGTGCAGCTTCTCGTGCTGCGTCAGATGGTCGAGCAGGTCGCGGGCCCGGTCATCGGGCGATGTATCGGTCTCATCCGCTAGGCGGCCCCAGACGTCGGGAGCCGAGGCGGTGATCCCATCCCCAGGCACCTCGGCAGCGTAGGTCCATTCCGGTGGCGCCTATCCGGGCGGTTCGAGCGGCTCAACCAGTTCGTACACGTGGCCGTCCGGGAGTGTGCCTGTCGACCCGTCCGTAGGGTTGTCGCGACCAATCCGACGCCGGGAGGCATGACCATGGACGACGACAGCGCACCCGCGGCGGGGCACGAGGCGTTCGATCTCTCCGCTACCTACATCCACCTCGGCCTCGGTGCTCGGGCGACTCCACTGCCGGATTTCGAGTGGACGCCCGAGTACCTCGAGGCTTACGAACGCCGTTTCGCCGACGACAGCCGCGAAGGCCGCCTCGTCATGATGGGGCGCAGCGCCGAGTCCTGGACCACCTGGGAGCGCCATCCCGCCGGTGAGGAGGTCGTCGTGCTGCTGTCCGGCAGGATGGACCTGATCCAGCGCCGCGACGGCGCCGAGCGCCGCATCCACCTCATCCCCGGCCAGGCGGTGGTCAACCCCACGGGGGTCTGGCACACCGCCGACGTGCACGAGCCGGGCGACGCGCTGTTCATCACGCCGGGGCAGGGCACCGACCACGAACCCCGGACGGACTGATCGGCTGTTTCGCCCGGGTCGTGCGTCGGGTGCGGGGTTGCGCTTCCGCCGGCCGACGTGATTCTCGGCCCTCCCCGCCTGCCCGGTAGCGTCCGCGACCACGGGTGCCTGAGGGGACCGACGATGGGGGATCATGCTTGGCCGGCGCGGCGCCGACGGGCGCTGGGGGGATCGTTGCTCGCGATCGCGTTGATCGGGGGGTCCGCAGCGTGCAGCGACGACGACGGCGACGATGCCGCCCCGCGCGGCGAGCTGGTCGGTACGGGCGACACCTACGAAGCCACGATCCGCCGCACCAGCGGGGGAGTCCCGCACATCACCGGCGACTCGCTGGCCGACGTGGCGTTCGGGCAGGGGTGGGCCAGCGGCGAGGATCGCACCTGCGACCTGGCCGACCAGGTGGTGAAGGTCCGGGGCGAGCGGGCCCGCTGGTTCGGCGCCGGCGACGACGACGCCAACGTCGACTCCGATCTTGCCTGGAAGGCCATCGGCATCGTGGACCGGGCGACCGACGACTGGGCCGACGCGTCCGACGACGTGGTCGAGCTCCTCACTGCGTTCACCGACGGCTGGAACGCCCATCTCGACGAGGTCGGCGTGGGCGGGATCGCCGGTTGGTGCGCGGGCGAGGAGTGGGTGCGGCCGCTCGAGCCGGTCGACGTCTACGCCTACGCGCGGTCGATCGCCCTGCAGGCCAGCAGCGGCGCCATCGCCGACTTCATCCCCAACGCCCAACCGCCCGGCGACGCCGGCCGCGGCGAGGCCGGCGGGGGAGACAAGCCCGCCGCCACGGCCGGCCCCCTCCTGC
>DATFOS010000168.1:0-11661 GCA_035265325.1 Acidimicrobiales bacterium | reverse complement strand
ACCCGATGTGGGGATGCGGCCCGATGGCCGGCCCACCGGCGTCAGAGGGGACGAGGTGGTCGGCGAAGCACCAGGCCCCGACGGTCCGGTGGCCCCGGCGGGGGAGCGCGCGCAGCACGCGGGCGCCGCCCACCCGGACCTCGTGGGACGGAACGACCTCGATCGGGGCGGCCGGGCCTGCGCCGGCCTCGGGCTGCGGGTCGGGCCGGACGTCCTCGGTGCGCACGGGGCCGCTCATGCGCAGAGCCTGGGGCGCGCCGTGCAGCAAGGCAAGCAAGACGGTCTCCCGAGGGGCGCGGATCGGGGAGGGGCCGCGCCCGGGGGTCACGCCCCCGGGCGCCACACGGCCGGGTCGGGCGGGGCGACGTCGCCCCGCGTGCACGGGCTGAGCCGCAGGCGCAGGCTCGCCCACCCCTCGGTGTCGACGGTCAGCGTCATCCAGTAGTCGCGGGTCAGGTCGACGGCGTCGACCAGGGCGTTGCCGAAGTCGTCGCGGTAGCGCTCGACCACGTAGCCGCGCTCGGCCAGCCACGGCGTGACGGCGTCGAGCAGCACCTCCTGGCTCACGTGCCCGCTCACGACCACCGACCGGAGCGTGGTGAACCAGTGCCGGTCCTCGTCGGCGACCTGGTCGCAGCCGCTCGCCCCGCGCCGCAGCACCGACTGCAGCCCGGGCGTGCCCGGCACGTCCGGCGGGATTCCGGCCGCCGCCCACAGGGCGTCAGCCTCGGCGGTCACGGCCGCCTCGCGATCGGTCGTCTGGTCGGTGGTCACGGATGCCTCCAGGGCGGTGGGGCCCACGATGGCGAGCACGGCGAGCGGGCCCAGCACGGGCACGGACCACGCCCATCGTCGCACGCGGCGGTCACCGCCCGGTGAGGTCGAGCGGGACCGCGCCGGTCAGGTACCGGTTGTCGATCTCGTCGTCGATCGGCCGGGTGTCGAAGAGCTCCGGCGAGGTGTGCATCTGCTCGAACATGCGGTGGATGTGCCACATCCGGTCCTCGTAGTCGGCCCAGCTGCCCGCCGCCGTCCCCGCTAGGGACCGGTCGGGGTCGACCCGGACGGGGACCGCCACCACGTGGCGGCCGACCTGGCGGTATTCGACGGCCTGGCCCTCCTGCTCGTACCACTCGTGGGACGAGAGGGCGAGGCCCGGCTGGCGCTCCTCCCAGCCGCCGATGTCGGCGAGGACGACGCTGGGCCCGCCCCGCGTGCCGCCGGAGGCGAACGTCACCCCGTTGCCCGACAGGTCGTCGTGGGTCAGGCGCGTCGGGTCGAGGTCGAGGATGGGGGCGTCGTCGACCAGGTTGTTGCCGTTGGCGAGGAACGGCAGGTCGCGGTCGACGTCGAACTCGCGGCCCGCCACGGTGGGGTCGACGAAGGCGGTGGCGATGCTGTCGGGCCCGAACGACACGGCATCGAGGTACGGCTCGGCGCCCGCCTGCTCGTGGATGGCGACCAGCGTGTTGCCCTGGAACATCAGCTGCTGGCGGCGGGCGGCGTCGTCCTCGAGCGTGGCCGCCACGTAGGCCTGGAAGCCGCGGCGGATCTGCTCCTCGCCCGCCCCGCACGCTGTTCGACGCCCACGGACCGAAGTTGAGCCACGAGGCGCCGGGGTGGTTCGGGTCGAGGGGGTTGCCGGGCTGGGCGCCGGCGGCACCGGCGAAGATGCCCTCGACCCGGCCGGCCAGCATGTCGTAATAGCCGGTGATTGGCGGGGTCACAGCGAGTACAACTGACCCGTGAGCGGGGGTCAGGCACCGGCGAAGCCCCGCCGGCACAGCGCCCAGGGCGAGGACCGCAAGGCCATGCTCCTGCGCCACGCCGAGGAGCTGTTCGCCGAGCAGGGCTTCGCCAAGACGCGCATGGCCGACATCGCCCGCCACGCCGGCGTGGCGAAGGGCCTCGTCTACTGGTACTTCGAGAGCAAGGAAGCGCTGGTCCACGCGGTCATCCTCGACCTGCGCCGGCGCCTCCGGTCGGCCCAGGTCGCCGCCATCGAGGGCCTCGACCCGCTCGCCGGCATCTACGTCGGCACGGCCGTGGCCATCCGCTTCATCGCGGAGCACCACCGGCTCTACGGGCTGCTCAACAGCGTGGTGGGTGTGCCGGTGCTCGCCAGCGCCGTGGCCGAGTCGGTCCAGGCGCACGCCGACGACGCCGCCCGGGTCCTGCGCGAGGCGCAGGCGGCCGGGCTGGTGCGGCCCGACGAGTCGCCGCAGCTCATGGCCGTCGGCAACTCGGGCGTGGTCAACAACACCGTTCTGATGCACGTCACCGGCATGCTGCCGGGCGACGTGGAGGCGGTCGCCCACGGCGCCGCCCGCTACGTCCTCCATGCGGTGGCGGCCGACCCGGCGCTCGCCGAGGCCGTGATCGCAACGCACGGCCCCGGCGGCTCCTAGGTCGGACGCTCGCGTCACGGCCGGCCGACGACCGCCCGCGCGTTCGGGACGCGGTGCGCTCGCGGTCCTCGTCGCCGACGATCAGCCGACTCGATCGGGGAGGCGGTCGACGACCTCGCCGGCGCCGATGTGGGCCAGGTCGGCGAGCGTGACGCCCTCGAGCGTCGGGACGCGGCTGCGGCCGGGCCCCGGCGGGATCGGGACCATGTGCGGCACCGCCAGCGCCCGGGTGCCGGCCGCCTCGGCCGACGCCAGGCCCACCTGCGAGTCCTCGATCGCCACGCAGCGCCCCGGCGCCACGCCGAGGCGACGCGCCGCCGTCAGGTAGGGCTCGGGGTGCGGCTTGCCGTGGCGGACGGCGTCGCCGGTCACCACCGCCCGGAACGCGCCCGGCGGCGTCCCCGCCACGACCGCGTCGGCGATCACCGTGTACGACATCGTCACGAGGGCGCAGGGGACGCCGGCGTCGGCCAGGGCGGCCAGTAGCTCGCGGGCGCCCGGCCGCCACGGCACCTCGACCGCCAGCCGTTCGACCACCCGGCGGACCATCCGGTCGACGATGGCGGCGGGCTCCATGGCCACGCCGGCCCGCTGCAGGACGCCGCCGGCGTCGAGCAGGGCGAGGCCGACGAGCGTCATGGCGTGCTCGTGGGTCCACTCGACGCCGTGGGCCACGGCCAGCTCGGACTCGGCGTCCATCCAGTACGGCTCGGTGTCGACCAGGGTCCCGTCGAGGTCCCACAGCACGGCGTCGGGCCCAGGCATTCGGGCGAGTCTACGGGCGGCGGGTGTGTGACAGCCCGCTGCCGGCGGACCGCGTACAGTCGCCCGGCGTGAGCGAGCCTTCCACCCGAGCCGCGTTCTCGCTGCAGGAGACCAGCGCCGCCGCCGCCGGCGAGCTCCTGCCCGAGCTGGTGGCCCACCTGCGCGAGAAGAGGACGCAGCTGCGCGAGGAGTGGGCTCGGCGCATCACCAACGCCAGCCTCCTCACGGCCATGACGCCGGAGGAGGTGTTCTCCGAGGCCACGTCGGTCTACGACAACTACGTCGAGGTGCTCGAGACCGGCAGCGTCGAGGCCCTCCAGGCCTACGCCCGCGACCTGTCCGAGCGGATCATCCCGCGGGGCGTCGAGACCGAGGAGGTCCTCGGCATCGTCCTGCTGCTGCGCGACGTCCTCGCCCGCTCGCTGTTCGAGAAGTACCAGGACGACTTCGAGCTGCTGAACCGGGTCCTCGACGCCTACGAGCCCGCCGCCAACCGCATCGCCAACACGGTGGGCGTCTCGTTCGTGCAGGAGCGCGAGCGCGTCATCCGCCAGCAGCAGGAGGCGATCCGTGAGCTGTCCACGCCGGTGCTCCAGGTGCGCGAGCGCCTGGTCATCCTCCCGATCATCGGCGTGCTCGACAGCCAGCGGGCCCGCCAGGTGGCCGAGCAGCTCCTCCGGGGCATCCGCACCCACCGGGCCAAGGTCGTCGTCATCGACATCACGGGCGTCCCCGAGATCGATTCGACGGTGGCCAACCACCTGGTGCAGACCGTCGAGGCCTCCCGCCTGATGGGCGCGAGCGTGATCATCACCGGCCTGTCGCCCGAGATCGCCCTCACCCTGGTCACGATCGGCGTCGACCTGTCGAAGATGAACGCCGTCGGCGACCTGCAGGGGGGCATCGAGCACGCCGAGCGGCTGCTCGGCTACGAGGTCAGCCAGGGGCTCGTGGGCGAGCCCGCCGTCGACAGCCGCTGAGGCGACCGCCTTGGCCCGCGTCCCCATCCTCCGCCAGCGGGGCTACCTCATCGCCACCATCCAGGCGGCGATGTCCGACCGCGAGGCCGAGGGCCTGCAGAGCGACCTCATGGAGGAGGTCTCGCGCTACCGCGCCCGGGGCATCATCGTCGACGTCACGGCCCTCGACGTCCTCGACTCCTTCGCGGCCCGCACGCTGCGCACGACCGCGCACATGACCCGCCTCCGCGGCGCCCACACCGTCCTCGTGGGCATCCAGCCCGAGGTGGCGTTCGCCATGGTCCAGCTCGGCATCTCGATGGAGCACGTCTCGACCGCCCTCGACCTCGAGGAAGGCCTCGCCTTCCTCGACGGCCACGTCGGCCACCTCGGGGGATGACGCTCGTGAGCGCGGGTCACACCGGCCAGGTCGAGCTGCCGATCGCCAGCGACACCGACATCATCCTGGCGCGCCAGGAGGGTCGGGCCCTGGCGGCGCGGGCGGGCGTGACGGCGACCGACCTGACGCTGGTGGCGACCGCCATCTCCGAGATCGCCCGCAACATCGTCACCCACGCCGGCGACGGCCAGATCGCCATGTCGATCGTCGAGGAGCCGGGCCGCCGCGGCGTCATGATCGTGGCCTCCGACCAGGGCCCCGGCATCGTCGACGTCGACCAGGCCCTGGAGGACGGCTTCTCCACCGGCGCCGGCCTGGGCCTCGGCCTGCCGGGCGCCCGGAGGATCATGGACGACTTCAGCGTCGAGTCCCAGCCCGGGCACGGCACCAAGGTGATCATGCGCAAGTGGGTGGGTCTCGTTGCGTGACGCCGCCGACGGTGCCACGGGCGCCTCGCTGGACTGGGCCGTGGCCGTACGGGCGGTCCCCGGCGAGTCCGTGTGCGGCGACGTCGCCGTCGGGGTCGAGCGGGCCGGGCGCCACGTGCTGGCCGTGGTCGACGGGCTGGGCCACGGGCCCGAGGCGGCCCACGCCGCCAGGCTGGCCGTGGGCGTGGTCGAGGACCACCCCGAGGGGACGCCGGCCGTCCTGCTGGCGCAGATGCACCGCCGCCTGGCCGACTCCCGGGGCGCCGCGGCCACGGTCCTGGTGGTCGACGTGGGCACCGGGCTGCTCGACTGGCTTGGCGTGGGGAACGTGGACGCGGTGGTCGTCCGGGCCGACGGGGCCGCCCGCCCGCCGGTCCACGGGGTGTTCATGGCGGGCGGGGTGCTGGGGGCACAGATGCCGGTCCTGCCGGAGACGCGGCCGGTGCGCCTGGCGCACGGCGACAGCATCGTCGTGGCCACCGACGGGGTCCGGGCCGACCTGGCCGAGGCGGCGCGTTCGCCGCTGCGGCCCGACGTCCTCGCCCGGCGGTTGCTCGACGAGCACGCCCTGCCCCGCGACGACGCCCTGGTGCTGGCCGCCCGCTACCTCGCCGCCCGGCCGGCGCGGGTCGCCTGGTGAGCGCCGCGCCCGTCCCCGACCCCGTCGCCGCCTACGCCGCCGCCCTCGAGCGGTACGTGGCGGGCGGCGGCGAGCTCGACCTCGAGGCCGCCTACGCCCTCGGCCGCCAGGCCGTCGCCGAGGGGACCACCCTGCTGGCCCTGGTCGAGCAGCACCGGGCGGCCGTCGACCTCCTGACCCGCGGCGGGACCCGGCTCGGCCCCGACACGCTCGACGCCACGTTCCGCTTCCTCAGCGAGGCGCTCGCCACGTTCGAGATGGCGCAGCGCGGCTACTGGGAGGCCACCGAGATGGCCGCCCGCGAGCGCGCCATCGCGCTCATGCTCCAGCACGACCTCCTGCCGGCCGCCGTGCCGCCGGTCGAGGGGCTCGACGTGGCCGTGCGCTACCTGCCGGGCGAGGCGACCAGCCACGCCGGCGGCGACTGGTACGACCTCTTCCGCCTGGACGACGGCCGCGTCGGCCTGGTGGTCGGCGACGTCACCGGCCACGGGGTCGGGGCGGCCGCCGCCATGGGCCAGCTGCGGATCGCCGTGCTGGCCTATGCCCTCGCCGGCTTCGCCCCCGGCGACGTGGTCGCCCGCATCGACGTGCTGCTGGAGTCGCTGGGCAAGGGCGACGTGGCCACGATGGTGTACGCCATCGTCGACGCCGAGCGCGAGGAGCTGGTGGTCGCCAACGCCGGCCACCCGCCGCCGATCGTGGTCGAGCCGGGCGGCCGCCCGAGGGTGGTCGACGCTGGGCGGGGCCTGCTGCTCGGCCTCGACCCCCGGCTGGACGAGCGGGCCACCGAGGCGACGGCCGTCCCCGCCGGCAGCCACGTCCTCTTCTACACCGACGGCCTCATCGAGCCGCTGGAGCGCCAGGACCGCGACGGCGTGGGCCACCTGGTCCAGGTCATGGACGGCTTCACGGGCACGGCGGAGGACCTCTGCCGCCACGTCCTCGCCGAGCTCACCCCGGAGCAGTCCGGCGACGACATCTGCATCCTCGTCGCCACCCTGGCCCCGTAGTCAGTCCGGGTCGATGGCCCCCGAGCGAGCGAGCCAGCGGCCGACCTCCGCGCTGACGTTGCGTCCGGAGGCGGCCGGCGGGGCGTCGGTGCCGCGGCTGACCTTCTCGTTGACCCGCTCGATGGCCTTGCGTGCCGAGTCCTTGGACCGGCCGAGCCGGCGAGCCGCCTCCTCGTGCGAGCGGGGCTCCAGCGTGTCGGGGCGGGGCAGGAGCGTGAAGTCGGAGTAGTAGGCGAGCAGCACGTCCCGCTCGAGGACCGTCAGCTCGAGGGCCACGAAGCCGTCGAAGCCCGCCGTGGGCTCGTCCTCGACGTATCCGTCCTCGGTGTCGAGGCCCGGCAGGGCCAGCCCCTCCAGCTCGCCGAGGCCGGCGACGGCCGGCCCCTTGTGGTCGTCGGTGACGCACACGACGTGGAAGCGGTGGCCCGGCCGGCCGATGGCGTAGCTCCAGCGGTGCCGCACGGGCACCCACGGGCGCCCCGGTTCGAGCGGGACCTCCTCGTAGCCGGGCTCGTACACGCTGAGCAGGCCCGGCTTGTCGCTCACGTTGAGCGTCGACCACCGGGTGCCGTCCCAGCGGATCTCGGCGTGGTGCTTGGACACCGTCCAGCGGCCCTGGACCTGCTCGTGGCCGACACGGACGTCCTGCGCCCGGCCCCGGCCGACCCGCACGACGTGGTCCCGCTCGTAGGACGAGGTCCACGGCGCCGGGTGCACCCGGACCCGAAGCGTCATGCGGACGAGGATGCCACCTGGCGGAGCACGACCGTGGTGACGTTGTCCGTCGTGCCGGCCGCCAGGGCGGCGACGACGAGCGCCTGCGCCGCCTCCTCGGCCGTGGCGGCCCGGGAGACGGCGGAGGCGACGCCGGCCCCGTCGAGCACGTCGGCCACGCCGTCCGAGGCGAGCACCAGCTGGTCACCGGGGCCGAGCTCCACGGCGGCGACGTCCGGCCGCACGTGCTGCTCGCCGCCGATCGAGCGGGACAGCACGTGCCGGCCGGGGTGGCGGTCGGCGTCCGCCGGGGTGAGGCTCCCGGCCCGGAGGAGTTCCGCCGCCAGCGTGTGGTCGTGGGTGAGCCGGGTGCCCCTGCCGGCCGACACCAGCCAGCCGGGCGAGTCGCCCACGTGGGCCACGAGCCAGCGGCTGCGGCCGGCGGCGGCGTCGAGGCGGGTGGCGGCGGCCACGATGACGGTCGCACCCATGGCCGCCACGGACGGGTCGCGCCGGCGCCCGCCGCGCACCACGCCGTTGGCCCGGCCGATCGCCTGGGCCAGCAGGGTGTCGCCGACGGCGGACGGGTCGACCCCGCCTCCCTCGGGGCCGCCGGCCAGGGCCTCGAGCACGGCGGCGACGGTCAACTCGGCCGCCCGGGCCCCGCCGGCGTGGCCGCCGACCCCGTCGCTGACGACGCCGAGCCCGGGACGTACGGCGCAGCGGTCCTGGTTGTCGGGACGCTTCCCCGCCACGGAGGCGCAGGCGGCGTCGATGCCGGTGGTGACGAGATCGTGGCCGGCGTTCATGACCCCAACAAAACCCCGGATGGCCCCGGGGCGAAACGGCCAGATGTGGCCCTCACGGGGCCGCGGCCAGGAACGGTCGCCGTCAGGCGAACAACCCCTCGCCCAGGTATCCGCCCTCGCGGGCGACCCCGGGCAGGGCGAAGAAGAACCCGCCGCCCACGGGGAGGAGGTACTCCTCCAGGGGCTCGCCGGCCAGGCGCTCCTGCGTGTTGAGGAACTGCTGGAGCCGCCGCTGGTACGACACGAACGCCAGCCCCTGGTCGAGCTGGCCCGCCGCGTCGAAGCCGCGGGAGAAGTTGAGCCCGGCCCGGAAGATGAGGTCGTCCTCGGTCTCGGGCGTGCGGGGGTTGGCCAGGCGGATGTGGGCGTCGAGCGCGGTGAGGTCGCCGTCCGGGTCGGCGGCGTAGTCGGGGATGTCCGCCTCCGCGTCGCCGTCGAGCGGGGCGCCGTTGTCCTTGCGGCGGCCGATGAGCCGCTCCTGCTCGGACAGGCGCGTGCGGTCCCAGAACTCGACCAGCATCCGGATGACCCGGACCACGTGGTAGCTGCCAGCGACGGCCCAGGCCGGCTCGTCGTCGTCGTCCTGGACCCACACGTAGCGGTCCATCGTCCCCGCGTCAGCGGCGTCGAGGTTGGCCGTGCCGTCGACGAAGCCCATGAGGTTGCGGTTGCCGGCCTCGCCGCGCTCGGCCTGGGTCCGCCGGTTGTAGCCGTCGAGCATCCAGTGCAGCGCCAGCGTGCCCCGGGTGACGCGCATGAGCTGGCGGAGGGCGAAGAGGTTGACGTCCTCGTGGGCGCTCGTGATGGTCAGGAGCAGGTCGCCGTGACTGCGCTCGGGGTCGAGGCGGTCGTTGGCCAGGAACGGCATACGCTCGAGCGAGCGGGGCCGGAGGTCGGCGAGGCCGAAGCGGTCGTCGAACAGCGAGGCCCCGACCGACACGACGACGGACAGGTCGGCGGGCGGCGGCGGGTTGCCGACCGTCCCGGTGTAGAGGGCGGGGTAGGCGGGCTCGCGCTCCTCGTACGGCCGCCCGGACATGAGGCGGTCGATCTCGGCGCTGAGGGCCTCGAACATCCCGGCCAGCTCGTCCCGGTCGGCGGCCGTCACGGTGAAGGCGGCGAGCATGCCCTGCTCGTTGGCGGGATGCGTGATCCCCGTCTGGTGCAGGCCCCGGAAGTCGAGGTACTCGGTGGCCCGGCCGAAGCCGTGGGCGTCACCCTCGCCCGCCTGCTGGCCGGGCGCGCCCAGCGTGTCCTCGTCACCGTCGCCGCAGCCGGCCGCCACCGCGGCGGTCCCGGCGAGGCCGCCGAGGACGAACCTGCGTCGACCGATCCCCATCCCGGCCCGTCTCCTACTCGAGACCGAGCACGCCCGCCATGGTGGCGAGGTTCTCGGACAGCTCGCCGAGCGTGGCGCTCATCGCCGTGCGGTCCTCGTCGGTGAGCTCCTCGTAGGAGACGTAGCCGCTGCCGTCCTCGTACTCGGCCAGCTGGCCCTCCAGCTCGTCGAACAGCCCGGTGATCGTCTCGACCAGCTCGGGGTCCTCCTCCTCGAGGGCGGGCGTCAGCAGGCCGAAGCCCTCGCGGGACCCCTCGACGTTGGCGGCGAAGTCCCACAGGTCGGTATGGGAGTAGCGGTCTTCCTCACCGGTGATCTTGCCGGTGGAGACCTCCTCGATGAGCTCGGAGGAGCCCACGGCCAGCGCCGCCGGCGGGATCTCCATGTCGGTCAGCTCGGTCCGCAGCGTCTGCAGGTCCTCGTCGAGGCCGTCGGCGAACTCGGCGCCGCCGTCGGTCGTGCCCTCCTCCCAGAGGATGTACTCGAGCCGGTGCCAGCCGGTGAAGGCGGGATCGTCGGGACCCTCGAAGTCGTCGACCCGGGCGTCCACGGCGCCGTCAAGCTCCTCGACCAGGCCGGCGATGGGCTCGATGCGCTCCCAACCCTGGCGGGAGGGGGCGTACGCCGCCTGGGCGGCCTCGAGGTCGCCGGCCCGCACGGCGTCGGTGAACGTCGTCGTCGCGGCGATCGTCTCGTCGACCTGCGCGAGGACGTAGGCCTTGTAGTCGACCAGGGCGTCCTCGACGAGAGGGTTGTCGGTCTCCGGCGCCTCGACGTCGTCCGAGATGCCGGACCCGCTCCCGCTCTCGCTGCCGGACCCGCTGCCGCTGCCGGACCCGCTGCCGCTGCCGGACGCCCCGGAGGCGCAGGCCCCGCTGCCCGACCCGGCGCTGGCGCTGGCCGAGGCGCCGCTGGCGCTGGCCGAGCCGCCGCTGGCGGAGGCGGCGGAGCCGCACTCCTCGCCGATGTTGCGGACGTCGGAACCGTCGTCGTCGTCATCACCACAGGCGCCGAGCGCCACGGTCAACGCCACGGCGACAGCGGCGGACGCAAGGACATGGGGACGGACCACGGACACCCTCCAGGCAGCTGAGTTCCCAAGAACTAGTAAGCATGCCTATCACATCGGAGCGGGCTCCCGAGACGAGCGCGGTGGCGACGCCGGGCGAGCGATGATCGGCCGGTGCCGGAGACCTATGACGACTTCCCCCACCTGAGCGTCGACCGCCCCGCCGAGGGGGTGCTGCGCATCACGCTCGACGGGCCGGGGCTCAACGCCGTGGGGCCGGAAGCCCACCGTGAGCTGGCCGACGTGTGGCGGACGATCGACCGGGACCCGGAC
Organism: Acidimicrobiales bacterium; assembly: GCA_035265325.1. Lineage (GTDB taxonomy): Bacteria > Actinomycetota > Acidimicrobiia > Acidimicrobiales > VFJN01 > DATCLS01. The sequence goes on along the minus strand of DATFOS010000168.1, from coordinate 844 downwards.
GCCCGGGTCGCACTCATCCGGGGCGCCGGCCGGGGGTTCTCCGCCGGCGGCAGCTTCGACCTGCTCGGGGCCATGGTCGCCGACCCCGCGGTCCGCCTCCGGGTCATGCGCGAGGCGCGGGACCTCGTGGTCAACGTGATCGACTGCTCCAAGCCGATCGTCTCGGCCATCCACGGGCCGGCCGTGGGGGCCGGGCTCGTCGCCGGCATCCTCGCCGACGTCTCGGTCGTGGCCCGGACCGCCACGATCATCGACGGCCACACCCGCCTCGGCGTGGCGGCCGGCGACCACGCCGCGCTGTGCTGGCCGCTGCTGTGCGGCATGGCCAAGGCGAAGTACTACCTGCTCACCTGCGACCCCCTGACGGGCGAGGAGGCCGAGCGGATCGGGCTCGTGTCGCTGTGCGTGGACGACGACGAGGTGCAGGCCCGGGCCATGGCCGTCGCCACCCAGCTGGCGGGGGGCGCCCAGACCGCCATCCGCTGGACCAAGCAGGCCCTCAACCACTGGTACCGGGCGCAGACCGCGGTCCTCGACGCCTCGCTGGCCTACGAATTCCTGGGGTTCGGCGGCCCCGAGGCCCGGGAAGGCTTGGCTTCGCATGTGGAGAAGCGACCGCCTCGCTTCCCCGGCCCGGTAGAGTGATGCCTGGTTGTCCCTACGGGTCGATGACCACCAATCGCTGACGCACCTCCATGTCGTTCCGGCCATCGGTGACGGGCGCGGCGGGGCGGGGCGTCGAAATGGCACTGGAGACCGAACTGGACCGATACACCTTCGTGGCGCTCGTCGCGTCCGAAGCCGACGGCAACATCGCTCCCGACGAACTGGCCGTGTTGCAGGC
>DATFOS010000167.1:0-2187 GCA_035265325.1 Acidimicrobiales bacterium | reverse complement strand
CAGGTCGACGGCCTCCCGCCCCGCCGGCCGGGTCTGGTCGAGGCGGGCGAGGAGGAGGAGGTCCTCGACCAGGTCCTTCATGCGGTCGGACTCCTCCTCGATCCGCCGCAGGATCACCGGTACGTCCACCTTGGCGTCCGGCCCCAGGCGGAACAGCTCCGCGAACCCGTGGATCGAGGTCAGCGGCGTCCGCAGCTCGTGGCTGGCGTCGGCGAGGAACTGGCGGAGCCGGCGCTCGGTGGCGTCCCGCTCGGCGAAGGCCGCCTCGAGGTCGTCGAGCATCGTGTTGAACGCCGAACCCAGCGCGCCCACCTCGGTGCGGCGGTCGGTGTCGGGCGTGTCGACCCGCTCGTGGAGGTTGCCGGCGCTGATGGACCGGGCCGTCGCCGCCATGCGCTCGAGCGGGCTCAGGCCCCGGCGCAGGATGAGCCACGAGCCGGCGGCGAGCGCCACGAGCAGGCCGGCCACCGCGGCCGCCTCGATGAGGACGAGCCGGTCCAGCGACCGCTCGACCTCGGTGGTGGGCGTGGCGACGACGACCGTGGCGTCGAGGTCGTGGCGGGCCGCGGTGGCCAACGCCCGCCACTCCGTGTCGCCGGTGACCGAGCCGACGGTGAACGGGCGGCCGTCCCGCTGCCGGGCGCCCAGGTCGTCGGGCAGGTCGGGCGGGTCGTCGACCGTGCCCAGCGTGATCGTCGTCGGGTCGCTGCCGTCGGCCGGCTGCAGCTGGGCGTAGGTCACGGAGGACAGCTCCACCGGCGCCGGCCCGCCCCGCTGCCCGTCGATCCCGGGGCGGCCCGGGCCGCCGAAGGCGCCACCGTCCTCGTCGGCCTGGCCCTCGCCGTCGCCCTCGTCGCCGGCGCCGAAGAAACCGTTGCCGCCTCCGAACGGGCCGAACCCGACGCAGTCACAGGCCCGGTAGAGCTGCTGGGCCGCCACGGGGACCGCGGTGCGGAGCCGGTCGTCGAGCCGGTCGTACTGGGACGTGGCGTAGGCCCGGTAGGTGACGACACCGAAGACGACGAGACCCGCCGTGGTGAGGAGGACGAGGGCGGCGACCAGCCGCGTCCGCAGGGTCATGCGCCCCCGATGCTGCCGCGTCAGGGCACCGGCAGGGTCGACGACGAGCACGGGGCGTCGGTGTCCGGCATGGAGCGGACGATCCGGCCGGCGGCTCCGCGGTGGCTCGGCGGTTCCTGGGAGGACGCTCAGAACCCGGCCGGCAGCCCCGGACGTGGAGGATCGCGTCGGTACGGTGGCCGCCGTGGCACAACGACAGCCCCTGGTCCTCGTGGTCGACGACGAGGAGCACATCACCGAACTCCTGGCCATGGGCCTCGGCTACAACGGCTTCGAGGTGGAGCGCCAGGCGTCCGGGCGCGGTGCGCTGACCGCGATCGAGGCCCGCCGGCCCGACCTGGTGGTCCTCGACGTGATGCTGCCGGACCTCGACGGCTTCGAGGTCGCCCGCCGCCTCCGCCGGGCCGAAGGGGCCGCCACCCACGTACCGATCATCTTCCTCACGGCCAAGGACACGACGCAGGACAAGGTCGAGGGGCTGCGCCTCGGCAGCGACGACTACGTGACCAAGCCGTTCTCGATCGAGGAGCTGATCGAGCGGGTGAAGGCCGTGCTGCGGCGGTCGTCGGGGGCGGGGCCGGGCGACAAGAAGCTGAGCTACGCCGACCTCGAGCTGGACGAGGACACCCGTGACGTGTGGCGCAACGGCCGGCTCGTCGAGCTGACGCCGACCGAGTACAAGCTGCTGCGCTACCTCCTGCAGAACTCTCGGCGCGTGCTCACCCGCGAGCAGATCCTGCAGGCGGTGTGGGACTACGACTTCGCCGGCAACGCAAGCGTGCTGGAGACCTACATCAGCTACCTGCGCCAGAAGGTCGATGTCGACGGCCCGCCGCTGATCCACACGGTGCGCGGCGTGGGCTACTCGCTCCGCCTCCCCCCGGGCGAGCACGCCTGACGGGCGCACTCCGTTGGTACATGAGCCGGCGTGGCCGGAAGGCCGAGTGTGACCGGCCAGCACGCGTTTGTCGCTGGTGGGCTTGACTTCGAGCGCGCTCTAACTCGTACGGTCGGTGGGCCTGGCGACGGTGCCGGGCGTCCCCCGGTGCAGGAGAAGCGCACGTGAAGCTCGGTATCCACGTCATCGCGTTCACGGTCCCCGACGGG
>DATFOS010000166.1:0-11842 GCA_035265325.1 Acidimicrobiales bacterium | reverse complement strand
CACGCACGTCACGAGGATGCCGCCCGAGGAGGAGCGGCGTCGCATCTGAAGGCCGGGAGTCGCCCTGGAGCCCGTTCGGCCGACGGAGCAGCGGACGACGGCCTGCCGCGGCCCGCCGCAAGCGTGGACGAGTTCGCCGAGAGGGTGTTCAGGGCCGTGCTGGCCACGCAGGAGGTGCAGGCCATGTACCTCGGCGGCCGCCTGCGTTGGTACCGGGCGCTGGCGGCCGGCGGCGCGATGGCCTCGACCGAGCTGGCCGAGGCCACCGGCAGCCACGAGCGCTACGCCAGCGAGTGGCTCGAGCACCAGGCCGTGGCCGGGTACGTCACCGTTGGCCGGGCCGACGCCGCCGCTACCGAGCGCCGCTACACCCTCCCGCCGGCCCACGCCGACGAGCTGACGGACGACGACAGCGATCCTGGCCCGCTACGCCCGCCGGGCCGGCTTCGGCGGGGCCGAAGTGCCCGCCCATCGAGGACGGGTTCTTCCGCTTCTACCGCCTGACCCTGTAGCCGGGTCGAAGACGGCCTCTAGGCCAGGTGCGGGACGATCGCCCGGAACGCCCGGGCGCGGTGGCTGATGGCGTGCTTCTCGTCCTCGGTCATCTCGCCGAACGTCCGCCCGTCGCCGTCGTCGGGGATCACGATCGGGTCGTACCCGAACCCGGCGTCCCCACGAGGGGCGGGCGCGACCACGCCCTCGACGGTCCCCTGGACGACGACCTCGGTCCCGTCCGGGCGGACCAGGGCGACGGCGGCGACGTACCGGCACGTGCGGGGCGCGTCGGGCACGGCGGCCAGGCTGCGCAGGACCTTCGGCACCCAGTCGGCCTCGTCGGTCCAGCGCGCCGAGCGCACGCCGGGCTCCTTGCCCAGGCCGTCCACCTCGATGCCGGAGTCGTCGGCCACGGAGGCCTCGCCGGTCTCGGCGCACAGCGCCCGGGCCTTGATGAGGGCGTTGCCCTCGAACGTCTCGGCCGTCTCCTCGGCGTCGGTCGGCCGGGCCTCGACCACCCAGTCTGGCCCGAGGATCGCCCGGACCTCCTCGACCTTGTGCTCGTTGCCGGTGGCGAACAGCAGCTTGCGCGGGCGGGTCACTGGCGGCCCGTGACCGTCCGCGGTGCCGGCGGCGTGGCGAGGAGCGTGGCCTGCATGTCGAGCAGCTCGGCGATGCCCTTCTCGGCGAGGCCCAACATGGCGTCGAGCTCGGGCCGGGTGAACGCCTGGCCCTCGGCCGTGCCCTGCACCTCGACGAAGGCACCGCCGGAGGTCATCACCACGTTCATGTCGACCTGGGCCCGGCTGTCCTCCACGTAGGGTAGGTCGAGGACCGGCGTGCCGTTCACCACGCCGACCGACACGGCGGCGCAGCGGGCAGTAAGCGGATGGCGGGCCAGGACGCCCTGGTCCACGAGCCGGGTGAGGGCGTCGTGCAGGGCCACGTAGGCGCCGCAGATCGAGGCCGTGCGCGTGCCGCCGTCGGCCTGGAGGACGTCGCAGTCGACCAGCACCTGCCGCTCGCCCAGCAGCTTCATGTCGCAGACCGTGCGCAGCGCCCGGCCGATCAAGCGCTGGATCTCCTGCGTGCGGCCCGACGGCTTGCCGTCCTTCACCTCGCGGCGGATGCGTTCCGGCGAGGAGCCCGGCAGCATCGAGTACTCGGCCGTCACCCAGCCGGTGCCGCGGTGGCGCATCCACCGGGGGACGTCCTCGTCGAGGGAGGCGGTGCACAGCACCCGCGTCTCCCCGAAGGACACCAGGCACGAGCCGGCGGCCATGCGGGTGAAGTCACGCTCGAAGGCGATGGGCCTGAGCTGGTCCGGGGCACGTCCGTCGGCTCTCATACGCCCAGGCACCGTACTCGGACGGTGTGACATCGACGGACGGGCCCCCGGCGGGCGGCCCGGCCGATCACCCCCGGCGCCCTAGCCTGGCGGCGCATGGACGAGCGGCCGATCGGCATGTTCGACTCGGGGTTCGGGGGGCTGACCGTGGCGCGCGCCGTCATCGACCTGATGCCCGACGAGCACCTCGTCTACGTCGGCGATACCGGCCGCTACCCGTACGGGCCGCGGCCGCTCGACGAGGTCCGCCGCTTCGCCCACCAGATCACCGAGCTGCTGGTGCGCGAGCACGGGGTCAAGCTCGTGGTCGTGGCCTGCAACACGGCGGCGTCCGCCGCCCCGCTGGGCGAGCTGGAAGAGACGTTCGGGGTCCCCGTGGTCGGGGTGATCGAGCCGGGCACCCGCTCACTCGTCGCCGCCACGCGGTCCGGGCGGATCGGCGTCATCGGCACGGTCGGCACGGTGGCCTCGGGCTCGTATCAGCGGGTCGTCGCCGGGCTCGGGATGGAGGGCGAGGTCGAGCTGACATGTGCCGCCTGCCCGGGGTTCGTCGAGTTCGTGGAGAAGGGTGAGTTCGCCAGTGACCAGGTCCACGTGCTGGCGGAGCGGCTGCTGGCCCCGGTGCGGGAGGCGAAGGTCGACACGCTCCTGCTGGGGTGCACGCACTACCCCTTCCTGGCCCGCACGATCGCCGACGTGATGGGGCGCGAGGTGGTCCTCGTGTCGTCCGCTGACGAGACCGGGTTCGAGGTGCGCCGGCTGCTGCTCGACACCGGGCTGGCGCGGGTGCGGGGCGACGGGCCGCCGGCCTGGCACCGGTGGCTGTCCTCCGGCGACGTGCATTGGTTCAGCGAGCTGGGCGGGAAGCTGCTCGGGCCCGAGCTGGCCGCCGCCGAGCCGGTGCAGTGGCCGGCGTGAGCCTGTCCGTCACCGTGCTCGGCTGCTCGGGCACCTACGCCGGCCCGGACGAGGCGTGCAGCGGCTACCTGCTGCGGTCCGACACCACGACCGTCGTCGTGGACCTGGGGGCCGGCACCCTCGCCAACCTCCAGCGTCACGTCGAGCTGGGTGACGTCGACGCCGTGGTGCTGTCCCACGAGCACCCGGACCACTGGCTCGACCTGCCTATCCTCCGCAACGCCCTGCGCTACGTGCTCGACATCGAGGGCCTGACCGTCCACGGGCCCGCCGGGGTGCTCGCCGCCGCCCGTGAACTGATCGGCGAGGTCGAGCCCACGTTCGTCCTCTCGCCGATCGCCGCCGGCGACGCGCTGACGGTGGGCGACATCGCCCTCGGCTTCTCGCGCACCGACCACCCGGTCGAGACGCTGGCGGTGCGGGCCGAGTCGGGCGGCCGCTCGGTCATTTACTCGGCGGACACCGGCCCCGGGTGGGACCCCTCCGGCTTCGGCGACGGTGTCGACCTGTTCGTGTGCGAGGCGACGTTCCGGCCGGACGAGGAGGGCGGCGTCCACCTGTCCGCCCGGCAGGCCGCGGGCCTCGCCCGCCGGCTGGGCGCCGGACGCCTGGTCATCACCCACGTGTCCCCGCTGCTGGAGGACGAGGGCCAGCGCCTCGCCGCCGCCGAGGCCTACGGCGGGACGGTCGAGCTGGCCCGCTCCGGCCTCACGTTCATGGCCTGAGCCGCGCGGCGGCGCGGGCGGCTCCCGCCCGGCCACGGCCCCGTCGTGCCCGGCCGTCGGGGAGTGCGGCCGGGCACAGGGCCGAGGCGGCGGACTCAGGCGGCGGCCTCGACCCAGGCGCCGTCGGCGGACCGGTGGACCGTGCCCAGTTCGTCGAAGCGCGCCAGCAGGTCGGCGGCACCCGGCCGCTCGCCCACCGGGTGGCGGACCTCGCGCCACGTCGTCTCGAGCATCAGCGCGCGGTTCGTGGTGGTGGAGGCGATCAGCGCCGCGTCCCACACCTGCCCGACCAGGTCGGACCCGGCGTACTTCCGGCCGCTCGACCCCACGATCGTGCGGTCGCGCAGCTCGGACAGCGCCGTCCGTAGGTATCCGACGTGGGGCGTCTCGTCGGCCCGGATGTACGAGACCAGCCGGGCCGCCTCGCCGTCGCCGGCCAGCAGGTCGGTGTCGGCCAGCAGCTCCTCCGCCCAGGCGAACGTGTGGAACGCCGACACCTCGATCATGACCAGCCGGGTCATGCGGGTGACCAGCATCTCCAGGTCGAGGGACACGTCGTCTGGCCACAACCGGACCGCGGCCGCCGCCGCCCGGATGGCGGCGGGGTCGACCTTGCCACCGGCGCCCGGCGGGACGATGCCCATCCGCTCGAGCATGAGCTGGGTCTCGTCCTCGGTGACGGGGTCCTCGAACGCCACGTCGCGGGCGGCGAACCACATGTGCTTGTGGCCGGCCTGGCCCTCGAAGCCGGCCTCGTCGCGGGCGTGGGCCTCGAACAGCCCCTGGTCGAGGTGAGCGAGCGCGGTGCCGGCGATGTCCTCGTCGACCAGGCCCTGCACGTCGGGGACCGGGGCGTGGCGGATCATCCCCCCGAAGCCCTCGACGGTGCCGATGCGGGTCAGCGTGCTGATGATCGGCTCGGGCACCCCGGACGCCACGAGGAACCGCGCCTGGTCGACGCTCGGGTAGTGCTCGGGCCAGGTGTCGAGGGGGGCCTCCAGCAGTTCGGTGCCGAAGTCACGCCGGTGCTTGGCCTGCCAGGCGGCGATCGCCGGCATGCGGTTGCGGGTGCGGGGCGACACGTAGGTGCCCTCGTCGGTGAAGCCCCCGTGGCACTCGACCCCGCCCACCACCAGCGGCTCGACGTAGTCGTCGGTGGCGAGCAGCTCGCCTTCGGTGAAGGTGACCTGGTCGGTCGTCGTCACGTCGATCCCCACACCCCTCGTCCGCCCACAGTTCTTGCAGACATGATGCAAGAAGTTCTTCCGCGGGGCAACCGTTTTCTTGACCGACGGGTCAGTCTAGCGAGGTGACGCGACCACGTAGGGGGGCGGACCGGGCTCAGGTCTCCAGCGGCTTGAGGACGGCGGCCAGCTCGGCCAACTCGGCGTCCCAGTCCTCCGGCTCGTCGACCGGCAGGACCACGAACTTGGAGGCGCCGACGGCTACGAAGCCCTCCAGCAGGCGGGCCAGCGCGGGCAGGCCGACGGGGACGACCTCCTCCGGCGTCGCGACGGGGTCTCGCCCGCGCCGGGCCAGCAACGCGGCCAGGCGCTCGGGCACGGTGGACCGGGCGTACGGGACCAGCACGCCGAAGTGCTCGGGGTCGATCGTCCGGCCATGCTCGGCCGCGGTGGCCGTGACCACCTTCCAGCCCTCGGCGGCCAGCGCCGGGGTGGTGAACGACGGCAGCCAGCCGTCGCCGGATCGGCCGGTCCGCCGCAACTCGGACGGGGAGCCGCCGCCGAGCCACACGTCGATCGGGTCCTGTCGGGGACGGGGCCGCAGCGTCACCCCGTCGACGTGGAAGTAGGGGCCGTCGTGGTGGACGTCGTCCTCGCTCCAGAGCCGCCGGATCAGCCCGATGGCCTCGTCGAACAGCCCGGCCCGTTCCCGCCGGTCGACGCCGAACGCCCGGTGCTCGGCCGGGACCGGGGCGCCGATGCCGACGGCCGGCAGCAGGCGCCCGCCGGACAGCTGGTCGAGGCTGGCCAGCTCCTTGGCCAGCACGACCGGGTTGCGGCCGGGGAGGACCAGCACGCTGGTCCCGAGCTTCAGCTTGCGGGTGCGTCCGGCCGCCACGGCCAGCGCCACGAGCGGGTCGGGAGCCGGGCCGGTGAGCCGCTCGGACAGCCACAGCGAATCGAAGCCGTGGGCCTCGAGGGCGTCGACGAACGGCAGGAAGCGCTCGGGCTCGCCCGCCAGCGTCTGGGTGCCCAGCCCGATCCCGATGCGTACCTTCACGAGCGGCAGCCTACGGACGCCCGGCCGCGTCGGCCCCGGGCGCGCCGAAGGCGGCCCGACCCGCGGGCCGGGCCGCCGTGGCGGTGCGTACGCGTCGGGGGACGGACGCGGCGGAGGGTGTCAGACGGCGCGGTTGGCGCGGCGGATGCCCCGGCGGGTGGCGCGCTTGCCGCGACGGCCCCCGCCCTTGGTCTTCGACTCGGCCTTGCCGACGGCCCGCTCCGTCTTGCGCTCTGTACGACGCAGCATGCTTCGCAGGCTCATGATGGGGGTCCCTCTCCTCGAGTGTCCTAGAAGACGATGATCTTCTCGGCCAGGGCGGTGACCTCGTCGAGGTCCCCTGTCCATGCCCCGGTACTCAGGTACTTCCACCCTGCGTCGGCGAGAATCACGACAATCGTCCCCGTCTCGATCTCGCCCGCGACCTTGACCGCGCCGGCGACGGCCGCCCCGCCCGAGATGCCGGCGAAGATGCCCAGCTCACCGAGGCGACGGGTCCAGATGATCGACTCGCGGGGGCGGACGATCCGCTTGCGGTCGAGCAGGTCCTGGCCGCCCCACTTGTCATACACGGGCGGGATGTAGCCCTCGTCGAGGTTCCGGAGGCCCTCCACCCGCTCCCCCAACGGCGGCTCGATGGCGATGATCTTGACCTCGGGCCTCCGCTCCTTGAGGAAGCGCCCGACCCCCATCAGCGTCCCCGTCGTGCCCAGGCCGGCCACGAAGTGGGTGATGTCGGGCACGTCCGCCAGGATCTCGGGACCGGTCCCCTCGTAGTGCGCCCGCGGGTTGGCCTCGTTGGCGTACTGGTAGAGGAACGCCCACTCGGGGTGCTCGTCGGCCATCGCCTGTGCCCGGCGAACCGCCCCGTTCGACCCCTCGGCGCCCGGCGACAGGATGATCTCGGCGCCCCAGACCTCGAGGGCCTGCCGGCGCTCCACCGACACGTTCTCGGGCAGCACGATCTTGATCGGGTACCCGCGGGTGCGGGCGATCATGGCGAGGGCGATGCCCGTGTTGCCGGACGACGGCTCGATGATCGTCCGGCCGGGCGTCAGCGTGCCGTCGGCCTCGGCCTCGCGCACCATGTTGAGCGCGACCCGGTCCTTGATGGACCCACCCGGGTTGCTGCCCTCCAGCTTGGCGACGATGCGCACGCCCGGCGTGGGGCTCAGGGCGCTCACGTCGACGACCGGCGTGTTGCCGATCAGGTCGAGGACGGACGAGTGCACAGCCACGTGGTCAACCTCGCTGCCGAGCCGGCGAGGGCCCGGCCGTCGGCGTCGTTAGTCGGTCGGGCCCGACGAATTCCCGAGTGATGTCCTCGACAATCTACCGGGCGACGAGCGCGACGTCCTCTTCGGCGACCTCGCCGTCGACGATCCGGTAGGACCGGAGGGACGCCTCGGGCCGCTTCAGCGACACGATCACGTAGTGCCAGCCCGGGTCCGGCGCCTGGCGGACGTCGGTCGGCGAGGGGTACGCCTCGGTGTGCGTGTGGCTGTGCACGACGCCGAGGATCTCGAGCCCGCGGCCCTCGGCGTCGCGGTCGGCCCGCAGGTGGTCGCGGGGGTCCACCTCGTAGACCCGCGACGACGACGCCGCGTTGCGGCAGGGGTAGAACACCGAGGCCTCCCCGGTCGCCGGGTCGCCGGCGAGCAGGCCGCAGGCCTCGTCGGGCAGCCCGTCCTGGGCGTGGCCGAGCATGGCCAGCCAGACGTCACGGGGAAACGACAGCACGGGCGGGACGGTACTGGCGGTACCCTTCATGTCCCCCATGGCGAAGGCATCGAAGAACGCCAACAACGACGGCCGCAGGCTGATCGCCAGCAACCGCAAGGCGCGGCGCAACTACGACATCCTCGAGACCGTCGAGGCCGGCATCGTCCTGCGCGGCAGCGAGGTGAAGTCGCTGCGCGAGGCGCAGGTGCAGATCGGCGAGGCGTTCGCCCAAGTCAGCGGCGGCGAGGTCTGGGTCCACGGCATGCACGTGCCGCCCTACGCCAACGCCCAGACCCACAGCGGGCACGACCCCGACCGGCGCCGCAAGCTGCTGCTCCACGCCGGCGAGATCGAGCACCTGCGCAGCCGGGTCGACGAGCAGCGGCTCACGCTCGTGCCCCTGTCCCTGTACTTCCGGGAGGGGAAGGCCAAGGTCGAGCTGGCCCTGGCCCGCGGCCGCAAGGACTACGACAAGCGCCAGGTCATGGCCGAGCGCGACGCCCAGCGCGAGGCCGATCGCGCCATGGCCGCCGCCCGCCGCCGCTAGGCCGCCCTCCCCCGGCCCCCCGCGCCCCCCTATGTCGGCCACCCGACGATGGGGGCGACCAGGTCGGCCGGGTCGGCGACCACGTGGAAGCCGTCCCGCTCGGCCAGCCAGGCCCAGTTGCGCCGGTGCAGCTCGTCGACGGCGTCGTAGCGATTGAGCAGGACCGTCAGCGGCCAGCGCCCGAGTGGGGCGGCCGAGAGGCGGACGGCGTTGATCGTCCCCAACCCGGCGTCGGCCACGAGCACGACGTGCTCCGGGTGCAGGGCGGCGGCGAGGTCGGTGGCGTCGCCGTCGGCGGCCATCGGCGACCGCACGCCGCCCACCGCCTCGACGAGCCCGACGCCCACCGGCGTCCGCCAGGACGTCTCGGCGGCCAGGTCGGCGATCGACCAGGACGGGCGGCCGAGCGCCTCGGCCGCCATCGGCGGCGCCATGGCCAGCGGGTACCAGCGGTGGAGCGGGCAGATGATGCCCGCCCGCTCCCCCGTCGCGTCGGACAGCAGCTCGGCGTCGGTGGCGCCGATCGCGCCGTCGGTCCCGTAGGACTGGACGGGCTTGCGGGCCGCGACGATCAGGCCGCGTCGCCGCAGCGCCTGGACGAGCCGGCACGTGACCCACGTCTTGCCGACCTCGGTCCGCGTGCCGACGACGAGGACGAGGCGCTCAGGTCGCCCCGGCACCGCCCCCCGGTCCTGCGTGGTCCCCGCCGGGGACGGGGGCGACGCCGTTGTGCCCGGCGACGTCGTTGCCGAGGTCGGCGGGCCCGGCGGCGTCCCCCGCGCCGTCCCCGTCGTCGGCGGGCCCATGGCCGTTGCCGTTGCCGTGCGGCGAGGTGGCGGCGAGGCGGACCACCCGTCCGTCGGTCGTGAGGGCCGGTACCGCCGGTGCCACCGGTGCCGTGGGGGCCGCGCCGCGATCGGCGTCGCGTCCCGGCCCGCCCCCGCCCGGGCCGGAGGAGCCCTGCGGGGTCGTCCGCGCCGGCGGCCGGCCGGGGGCGGCGATGCGCCCGCCCGACGCGGCTGGGCGGGCGACCCGCCCGGCGACGGCGGTCCCCACGGCGGACGGCGCGCCCGCCCCGCGGGACCCCACGCCGGCGACGGCGCCACCGCCGGCACGGATCCCGGCCGGCGCCGATCGCAGCTCGTCCAGGGCGACGACCAGCCGGTCGACCTGCTCGTCGGTGTGGGCGGCGGACAGCGCCACCCGCAGGCGCGAGGTCCCCGGCGGGACGGTCGGCGGCCGGATGGCCGGCACCAGCAGCCCCCGCTCGAGCAGGCGATCGGACGCCGCCAGGGCGGCGGCCTCGTCGCCGAGGACGATCGGCACGATCGGCGTCGGGTGCCCCGGACGCAGCCGGTCGACGTGGTGGCGCAGCTTGGCGACCAGCCCGGCCCCCTCGGCCGAGCGCACCACACGCAGCGCCGCCAGGGCGGCCGCCGTGTCGGCCGGCGACGAGGCCGTCGTGTAGATGAAGGAGCGGGCGCGGTTGCGCAGCAGGTCGACGTACGCGCGGGGGCCGGCCACGAAGCCGCCCAGCGACCCGAACGTCTTCGACAGCGTGCCGACCCGCAGCAGCGGGACGTCGTGCGGCCGGCGCTCGGCGGCGGCCGCTGCCCGCATCGGCACGTCGGGCCCGAGGACGGCGTGGGCCTCGTCGATCACCAGCAGGGCGCCGTACCACGAGCACACGGTGAGGAGGCCGTCGAGGTCGGCGACGTCGCCGTCCATCGAGAAGGCCGAGTCGGACACCACCATCGCCGGCCCCCGCAGGTCCGCCAGCTCGGCGTCGACCTGGTCGAGGTCGTCGTGGCGGACGATGCGCACGTCGGCCCGGGCCAGCCGACAGCCGTCGACGATCGAGGCGTGGTTGAGTTCGTCGGACAGGACCGTCACGCCCGCCGTTCCGAACGTCGTCAGGACGCCGAGGTTCGCGTGGTAGCCGGTGGGGAAGAGGACGGCGTCCTCGGTCCCCTTCCAGTCCGCCAGCTCGCGCTCGAGCTCGGCATGCAACGGCCGCGAGCCGACCACCAGCCGCGAGGCGCCCGTTCCGGTCCCCCACCGGCGGGTCGCTTCGGCGGCGGCGGCCACGACGGCCGGGTGATGGGTCAGCCCCAGGTAGTCGTTGGAGGCGAACGAGACGACCTCGCGTCCGTCGTCCCCAAGCCGCCCCGTCATCGAGCCGGAGGTGTCGAGGTCGCGTGGCGAGCGCCAGCGGCCCGCCGCGCGGACGCGGCTCAGCTCCTGCCCGACCCGGGCGTCCCAACTCGGGACGTCCCCTTCCCTACTGTCAGCCTCGCTCACGGGAATGCCCCCTCGACGCCGGCCCCTGTTTGGACCGCCGCGCTCGTCGTCTCCACCCTCGGTGACGGCCGTGCAGGAACGCTGAGGGCGCCGCCACCTCCGCACGGGGCGCGCCCACCGCTCTCTCGTCCATCACCCGCGAGACTCGCAGCGCACGGGCCCGGCTGGCAACCGATGCCGGTATGCTCCACACGCTGTTTGACAAGGGGCCGGCCCGCTCGACGGGCCGACATCACACGGGGCTGATCGGTTTCGACGTCGAGACCGGAAGTCACATTGTGCGACCGGAGTTGCTCAGACTCCCTAAACGGGGCACAAACACAACTGCCGATGAGCAGTACGCCCTCGCCGCCTGATCTCCAGGCGCAACGAGAGCACCCGCGACCCGTGAGGGCACGCAGGGCCTGACCACCGCAGCCCGGTAACAGAAGCGATGGTTGACGGCGGGAAAGACCGCTGACGGCGAGGAAAGACCGCTGGCACCGGGGAAAGACCCGGCGGAGGCCCTCGGGCCAGCCGACCCGGCGGTGCGGCAGCCGACACGCCGTAGTTCTCGGGAATGGTCGTAGCGCGATGGGCAACCGCTCGGCGGACGGGGGTTCGATTCCCCCCAGCTCCACTGCCCCTGTCATTCCGCCAGCGCGGCCTCGGCCGCCCGACGACCCGCTCGGACCGGCCCGACCGGGGTCGAGCCGGAGCGTTGGGACTGGGTCGTAAGGCCTGCGGCGAACACCGAAGCGCGACGTCCTCACCAACGATCGACCGCCACCACAAGCCGACGTCCATCCCTTGGGCTGAGTCCCATCGGGATGCTGCCGGGCGTCGTGGGCCACGGCTAGTCGGTCAGCGCAGGCGGGCGGCGCGGGCGAGCAGGTGACGTTGCTCGGGCAGGCTCTTCGCCCGCCGAGCTGCGGCTCGATAGGCCTTCCGTGCCTCGTCGTGATCACCGGCCAGCTCCAGGAGGTGCCCGCGCACCGAGTGGAGGTGGTGGGTGCGGTCGACGCGTGCGTCGCCGGCGAGCGACTGGACCACCGCCAAGCCGGCCGCGGGCCCGTCCACCATGGCGAGCGCCACCGCCTTGTTGAGCGTGACGACCGGGCTCGGGTCGAGCCGCTCGAGCACCCGGTACAGGGCGAGGATCTGGGGCCAGTCGGTGTCGGCAGCGGTGGGCGCCTCGTCGTGGACGGCGGCGATGGCTGCCTGCAGCTGGTACGGGCCGAGCGGCTTGGACCCCAGGGCCCCGGTCACCAGGGCGACGCCTTCCGCGATGGCGTCGGCATCCCACGACGAGCGGTCCTGTTCGCGGAGCGGCACGAGGGAGCCGTCGACCGCGGTGCGGGCGACCCGCCGGGCTTCGGTCAGCAGCATCAGGGCGAGGAGCCCGGCAACCTCGCCGTCGTCGGGCACCAGGCGTAACAGCAGCCGTGTGAGCCGAATGGCCTCGGCCGTCAGCTCGTCCCGCACGAGGTTGGTGCCCGCCGTCGCGGTGTAGCCCTCGTTGAACACCAGGTAGAGCACGTGCAGGACGACCCGCAGGCGCTC